>CAZOHP010000076.1:0-8896 GCA_964579815.1 uncultured Lachnospiraceae bacterium | reverse complement strand
CGAAAGCGATAAAAAACTTTGAATGTCCGAGCGCAACTCCGAAATGGGAGCTTGCATGATTTCCAGTAAATGCACCGCTACGCACGATCGTTCGTTCAGTGTGGATAATAGCAAATGCTCCGAACCGATGCGACTTTGACCTGCTTTCATCGCTTCAACAGCGGCCCCTTCGATGATTTTTCGGACACGCGGTGTCATATCGGCAGGGGACAATAGCGTGCGGGCTCCCCTCCCGGTAGTTTCTATCATCGAGGCGCGCACTTTTTCTTTTTTCACGCCGCGGGCCTCCAATATCTTAGCGGCAATCGCATCTTCTACGCCGCATAGTGCCAACAATAAGTGCTCCGATCCGATATAAGTGTGTCCGAGTTCTTGTGCGTTCTCAAGAGCCAGATTGAGAACGGCTTCTGCTTTGGGCGTCAGATGATTGATCATGTTCATTCTGCCTTTCTGTTTGTTTTGCGGTACATTGCCCGTCGCTCTTTTCTATTTTAGACAATTTCAAGCATGCTTATGCCATGTCGGAGCGCTTACAGTTCATTTCGGTCACTCAAACGTCGATATGCGTTCGCTAAAGCGTTCCATGTTGTTTTGTCGACATGATCCGTGACCGGAAGTCCATGACGTTCTTGGAACACTCGGACGCCTTGCTGTGTGGGCGAATCATAAATGCCGTTTTGTTCGTTTTGCGGAATGTCATCGTATAAGATTCTCAATTCGTTGAGCATATATTGAATGACCTCAATAAGAAAGTACTCCTCTTCGGAAGCAAGCACGTAATCGGGCGGGGTGCGGGGGAAAATATCAAATCCCTCTCCCCGTGTATTTCGCCGTATCGAGGCGTTATAGTCATCGAATAAATGAGTCCAAGTTTCAAAATCCGCTTGCCCGGTATCGGGAAGATCTTTCATTTTTTGATAGGCGCGTACGGCATCTTGCGTAACCGATTCGAAAATACCGTCAACGGGAGGTGCCGGAATGCTCGGAAAATCAAAGGATAATTGTCGTAAATAGCGTTGCAGATCGGAAATGACCTGTCGTTCATTGGGCTTGAATTGCTCCATGATAACATCTCCTTTCGGTCAACTGCCAACCGCATAGCCGGGAAATTGGCCGTCGTTGGAACGATTTCCGTTGTATAGATCCTCGTAAAGACTTGTAATTTCTCCCCATGTGATAGCGCCGACCACACCGTTTGGGACCAATCCGACCAATTGCTGCAACGCGATAACGGATTCTTGAGTCCGAGTACCGAAATATCCGGTGGGATTGACGGAGGGAATTTCCGAAATGAATTGAGATATATAATTCAGATATTCTTGCATGACACGAACAACCTCGGATTCCGAACCCTGACGCAAAAGGTAACCGGGATATGGTAGAGTCAATCCCTCTGTAAATTTCACGGGGATGGTTTCGATGATGCCGCGGTATGCATTGTAAATGGCATTCCATGTCAACTCGCCGACCACACCATCCGAACTTAACCCCAGCACCGTTTGCGTTGCACGTACCGCTTGCTCGGTCCGTTCTCCGAATACGCCGTCGATTGTAATTGAGGGGATAAAGCCGTAAAACGCGGAAAGATAGTCGATGAAATATTGCAGATTGCTGACGCCGATTCCCGTAGAACCCAAGCGCAAAACTTCGGGATATTGTCCGGATACCTCGGATAAAGATAATCCTTCGGAATTGAGTTCGTTCAATCGTTTCACGCCGTTGTAGATACGTTGGATCGCATACCAGGTGGACGGGCCCACTATACCGTCGGGAGTCAGGTCAAATACGCGCTGAAATTGGATGACGGCATTTTGTGTGTCTTCAAGAAAAATACCGTCGATGGCCACGATTCTCGGGATAGAGGGGAAATTATCGGAGATGCGGTTAAGGCGAATTTGCACTGTCCTTACATCATCGCTCGAAGAGCCGAGCCGCAGAGCAACCGGCGGAGCGGAAGCCTCAAAACTACCTACGGGCACATTGCGTATGATTTCCAAATCGTTTCCGTAGTAATTTTGCAAAATTTGGTACGGAGTGAATCCGGCATTGGCCAATTCAACGGTCCCCCACTGCGACAATCCCCCGGGACAGGTCACGTTAATGCCGTCGCAGTATTGGGCAAATAACGGTTCCACATTTCCCGGGCGGCGAAGATATGAGTCGAAAATGTCATCGACAATCTGCGAAATGTTTTCGAAAATGTCACGTTCATTGACGAAATATTGATCGTATGCCGTTGAAGATGTAATATCAAAAGAATAGCCGCGCGAGCGGTAGTATTCGGTGTAAATGCGATTCAGTGCAAAAGAAATTTGGGCAAATATATTCGCTCGCAAAGCGGACTCCGGCCAGGTGGGATAGATCTCGCTGGAAGCAACGTTTTTAATGTAATCGACAAAGGATACCGTCACATTGGGGACGGAACTGTTGTTCGGCGCGCCGAGATGTACCGTGATCATGTCGGGAATGTAGGGGAGATTGACGGGAAAATTCATATTCCATCCTCCTTTTATGTGCCGCTTGAATGTTCACGAAGAGCCGGATTGACATTTTGCTCAATGTATGTTTCTTCGTCCGAAACGCCGTCTTGATTTCCGTTTTGGGCAATCGGAATCAGCAGAGCGGGCTGGATGGAGGTGATCGTGTCGTACACGGGCACGTTAGAAAAAAACAGACGATAATAACCGATGGCTTCGACATCTATATTGTATGTGGCAAATGGAATTTTATCGCCGGGCGAGATGCTGTTGGAACGCGGCGGGGCAGGGAGCGCGATTCGTTCGGTTCTGCCGTCACGATCGGTCACAAGGACGCGGATGACGGAGCCGCGATCGGCGGATATGCCGTTGGGCAAATGTTCGCGCACGGTGACGGTCGCTCCTTCCACGGGAATGGCTCCCATTGCCGTGCTCGTGCGAACCAGTAAATACCCCGTGCCACTCAGGGTGGCATTGTTTTCGTTGGAGTCCATATTCATTCCTCCTCGGTATGATTTTCTGTAACAGAATATGCCGAGGAAGTATTTATGTGAAAAAGTGTAAGAAAGAACAAGAGCCGCTACCGTTCAAAGGTAGCGGCTCTTATTTATCGGAATATTCGATTGCATGTGCAATGTCATTTAGCATGGCCGATTTCAAGTCGTCAAGAGAATCGAACTTTTGTTCATCTCGTAGTCGATGGAGAAATTCAACCGTAACGTTCCTCCCGTACAAATCGCACTCGACGCCGAGAACATGAGTTTCGCAATTGAGCAGGGCGCCCTTGCCATCGACTGTAGGGCGGTGACCGACATTGGTCACACCGGTGTACATGTTGCTACCGATTCGGACGCATGTGACATAAACACCGCTCATCGGCATGAGTTTTCCTCTCGGAACGGTTTGATTGATGGTCGGGATACCGATCGTGCGTCCGAGCGCTTTGCCGTGTACGACAGGAGCGCTTAAACTGTACGGACGTCCGAGTAATCGTGTGGCGGTTTCTGTTTTTCCCTCAGTAAGCGAGGCGCGAATCGAACTGGCGCTGATGACCGTTTCGATGCCATTGACGGGCAAACAAATGGGGGGGAGAATGTCAAGGTGTTCGGTTCCGAACGCATTTCGCAGAGTATCTGTGTTCCCCGAGCCGTTTTTGCCGAAAAGAAAATGAAAACCGCAGACAATGTGAACGGCGTTTACCTGCCGTTTTAAAATGTTTTCGATAAAATCGTTCGAGGACAGTTCACGCAACGCGGGAAAATCTGCCAAAAAAGCGTAGTCCAGCCCACACTCGGCAAACATCGCGAGTTTTTCTTCGGTTGTAGACAGATGATCGATTCCGTTGCTCAAATATACCGAAGATGGCGGATCGAAACACCATGCCGCGCTCGTGCATCCCAAACGTTTTGCAATGCGAGCGGCGCGAAACAACAGCGCACGGTGTGCCGAATGAACGCCGTCAAAATTGCCGAGCGCCGGTACAACATCGGCACATGGTAGAGAGCAGAGTGTTCTCTTGTGTAGGTCAAACAGACGAACGGGCAGCATCAACGCGCTCACTCCTTCGATTCATTCTTTTTATGCTTTTGCTCGAAATAGAAACGAACAATCTCCCCCAGCAGTTCGTCGCGATCAATACGCCCGATCAGTGCGCGGGCACTGTTGTAATTGGTGATATAGGTAGGATCCTCGGTTAAGAGATAGCCAACGATTTGCATGACGGGGTTGTATCCTTTTTCCAGCAAGGCATGATAAACTCGGTCCAGTGCTTGTTCGGGGCACGGAATATTTTCAGATTGATGCTGACACTCCAAAACGGTTACCTCACTTTTATAAATAAGTATCGATGATCTGCTGTGATAACTTGATGGCATGAACACTGAACACGCGCACCTATCACGCAAATGACCGTGCGAAAAATACGCTTATATTATACTACATATAGCAATGTGTGTCAATAGAGAGAAAAAAACTAACCGTTGTAACGTCCTTGACAAATTTCAACGAATATGCTATACTATCAAAAAAGGGGTGGAATGATGCAAGTAAGTCAACCTTTGGATCGTTCGCTGATCGAACGGCAATTGCGAGGAGCGGCTCAAAAAGCCCATATTACCGTTTTTCCTTCGCTGGCGTCCACCAATACCACAGTGAAGCAAATGGCCGCTGTCGGGGCTCCAAACGGCTCTGTGGTGATTGCGGAACGGCAAAGTGCCGGACGAGGACGTATGGGGCGTTCTTTTTTTTCACCGGATAGCACGGGGTTGTATATGAGCGTTCTCGTTTGCCGCGATTTTCCTGCCGCGGATGCGATCCGCATGACGACCGCCGCCGCCGTTGCTACGGCGCAGGCCATCGAGATGATTTCCGGGAAAACGGCACGCATCAAATGGGTCAATGATATTTATATTGGCGAAAAAAAAGTGTGCGGCATTTTGACCGAGGGAAGTATTGCCCGGGGAACATGTGCGATGGCATATGCCGTTGTCGGTATCGGAGTTAATATCATATCGCCCGTCGGAGGATTTCCGCCGGAAATCGCCGATGTAGCTACTTCGCTTTTTTCGGAGGGAAAAGCGGTCGGAACGGTGCGCGAAAATCTTGCTGCCGAAATTCTAAACCGTCTAATGCCGTTGCTTGATGATTTGAAATCTCCGGTCATTCTCCATGACTATCGTCGCCGTTCCCTAATTCCGGGACGGTATGTTTGGGTATACCGCGGTAATGAAACAGCACGTCGGGCATTGGCTCTTGAGGTGGACGATGAGTTTCGTTTGCTGGTGCGCTATGAGGACGGTACGACGGAAGCCTTGGACAGCGGCGAGGTCAGTATTAAACGAGCATAAGAAGCAGAAATGTGATATTTCAACGGAAATTTTCGGATTTCTCAAAGAAAATATCGGTGATCGGCTTTTCGTAAATATACTCTTGATTTTCCGGAGACCTTTCGCCGGTATTTACAAAACCCATAGCCTCCCAAAATGGTTTACCGGTAACCGGATCGGCAGTTAGGTACATCATTTTCGCACCGTCTGCACGCATTAGGCTTTCCATACGCATAAACATTTCTGTGCCGTAACCATTGCGACGATATTCCGGCTTAACATAGAACTCCATAATATAACCCCAACCCGGTTTTATAAAGCCCTTGTGATCTTCATGGTCAATTTTTCCGTAAAGGAAGCCAATCGGCGTTCCGTCAACATAGCACAACTCCAAATGACGATCCGCGGGTCCTTGTATGGCAATGATACTGTCGAACCATTTTTGCTGAAACGCTTTCGGAAGCGGACGTTTGCTATGCATATTCATCTCGTCGATATATTTGTACATCAGTGACACAAACACGTTACAATTTTCTGCATTGTCGGCAGAGAGTTGGATATACCTGATTTGTTTTTTCATTACGGTAACCTCTATGTATTATCGATGTTACGGTTACACTCCGCAAAGCCGAATTTTTCGATGCAGCAGAGCATACGGACATTGTGCACACAGTATATCACAGTCTTGCCATACTTTTCAATAGGCCTAACGAAATTTATCGCAAAACAATGTGATTTTTCAACCATAAAACGCACAAAAACAGGGCGACATTCAACTTCAGTTGAATGTCGCCCTGTTTTATTCGATCACCGTTCGCAGTTGCCGATTTCGTAATTTTTCTTAAATTATCGTTTTCTCGGAACGAAACGAACACTCGTTTTTTTTGCTATTCGATATCATGCATCGTCTTTGCTGCTTTCGTTGCTTTTTTCGTTTTCGGCGGTTCTTGCGTTTGTCGGAGCGGGCCGTCTGTGCTTGCGATTTAGGCCGATGACCGCCGCAATTATCACAAAGGCGATGATCGCAAGAATCAAGATTGTGGGCAAAGCGTAAACAAACCAAACCGCAAAATTTTGACAACCGGCGGCAAAATTTTTCCAACTTTCGGAAAATGCTTGTGTAATGCGCTGACCGAAAGACGGTTCCTCGATAACTACAGGGGTATATTCGACGACCTCATCCAACGAAATAGTGACTGTCGAATAGGAAACCTTGCTGTCGAGCACCTTGAGACGTGTCTTGTAAGCTTCAATCTCTTGGATGACATCGTATAAGCGATCTTCCACTTGGAGCAAATATTCGATATCTTTCGATTGCTTAAGCATTTCTTCATAGGCTGTACGTTCGCTCTCAAGGACACTCAAACGTGCCTCAATGTCGTAATATTCGCTCGTTACATTCTGTGCGTTGAGATTTTGCGACAGTACATTCACCATATCGCCGATTTGACCGAGAAACGCATCAAGTTGAGCAGCGGGGATGCGCAGTATCATATAGGCGGAACGAGAATATAAATTGTTTGCGCTGAAACTTTTACCCGTTGAGCGGAAAATTTCTTCAAAACCGCCCACGGAAACGACGGTCGATCGGATTGTGCTTACGGCACTGTCATATTCTTTGGTTTGTGCATTGATCGTCACGATGTGTATGATCTTTTCGTTCATTTGCGTGACATCGGTGGTAGTAACGGTGTCGGCAATATCCGCATCGGAAGAGGGGGCGTAATCGAAATCGTATCCGTAATTTTCGGAAGCGTCTCCGATCTTATCATAAACCACATCATCGAGGGTTCCCTCGTTGGCGGTTCCGTTACGGGGAGCGGCACAAGAATTCAAAGCGAGGACGAAAAGCAGAAAAACAGTGAGTGTGAATATCAATTTTCTTGATTTCATAGGGTTTCTCCTTTTTGTTTTGATTTGCATATGCACCTATACAGACGTAACGGAACCGAAAATGTTCCCGATTTTGAGAAATTTTTGCAAATGGTTTATTTCATTTTTTCCAAAGCGATTACAACGCCGGCCAAGTTTTCACGGAATTTTTCTAATTTGGCGCGTTCACCCTCTACAACTTGTGCGGGTGCTTTGGCCACAAAGCCTTCATTGGATAATTTGGCAGACAGCCGTGCGATCTCGCTTTCAAGTTTTTTCTGCTCGGCGAGCAGACGCGCTTTCTCCTTTTCCGTATCAATAATGTCGGACAAGGGGAGCAGAATGGTAGCCGCGGGAGTGATGATCTGCACCGCCTCATCGACGCTCAACTCATTCTCAAAATTTTCCGCTACCTTAACTTCGCTCGCGGAGGCAAGTCTTTGGAAAAAGACGTAAGACGACGGAGGAAAGTCTTCGGCGTGTGTTGTGGCGATATATACTTTAGCACGCCGAGAGGGAACGATGTTCATTTCGCTGCGGCGATTGCGGATCGCACGAATTGCATCCAGAATATTGTTCATGCGTTTGGTATCGGCGTGAAAGATCATCGTTGCGTCATAGACCGGATAGCGAGAGATCATGATGCTCTCATCCTCGTGGGGCAACGATTGGTATATTTCCTCGGTAATAAACGGCATGAAAGGATGCAACATTTTCAGAATGCCGATCAGCACATGGCACAGCACATGCTGCGCGACGACATTGCCTTTGCTTTCTTTGTCATTTAGTCTTGCCTTGGACAATTCGATGTACCAATCACAGAATACATCCCAAGTGAAATCATACAAAGTGGACAGCGCCACACCGACTTCAAAGTTTTCCAGCGATTCGTTAACCGTTTTGACCGTCTCGTTGTAGCGGGTGAGGATCCATTTGTCTTCGGTTGCCAGATCAGACACATCCGGCAACGTTGAGTCTTCAATGGTCAAATTCATGCGAACAAATCGAGAAGCGTTCCACAATTTGTTGGCAAAATTACGTGCCGCCTCAATTTTTTCGTTTGAGAAGCGCATGTCGTTTCCGGGACTGTTGCCCGTAGCCAGCGCAAAGCGCAATGCATCGGCGCCGTATTGAGCGATGATCTCGAGCGGGTCGATGCCGTTGCCCAAAGATTTGGACATTTTACGTCCCTGCGCATCACGAACAAGGCCGTGGATAAATACCGTGGAGAAAGGCTTTTCTCCCATGTGCTCCAGACCGGAGAAGATCATGCGCGACACCCAAAAAGTGATGATGTCATAGCCCGTGACGAGAACGCTTGTGGGATAATATTTCTTGAGATCCTCGGTTTCATCCGGCCATCCCAGCGTTGAAAACGGCCACAGGGCAGAAGAAAACCATGTGTCAAGCACGTCGCTTTCCTGGCGAACCGGTTTTCCGCATTTGGGACATACGGTGATGTCCTCTTTGGAGACGGTCATCTCGCCGCAAGCGTCGCAGTAGAAAGCGGGAATGCGATGCCCCCACCAAAGTTGACGGGAAATACACCAATCGAGGATATTGTTCATCCAATTGAAATAGTTTTTGGAGAAGCGCTCCGGAATGAAGTTGATCGATTTGTCTTCCACCGCTTTGATGGCGGGTTCGGCCAAAGGTTTCATTTTGACGAACCACTGATCGCTTGTCAAGGGCTCCACCGTCGTCCCGCAACGATAACAGGTA
>CAZOHP010000075.1:0-9110 GCA_964579815.1 uncultured Lachnospiraceae bacterium | reverse complement strand
GACTATCGGAGTTTGCGTTTTTTGTGCGGTTTACTTCGGTAGCCGCACTTTTTATTTTGAAACCGCACAACTTTATTTTATCTTTTGGAGGAGAAAATGGGAACAGTATTAATCGTAATTTCCGGGTTTGGTACTTTTATCAGTTGTGGGGTTCTGATCATATCCGTTATCTTGAAAATCATTTTCAAGATATCAAAACAAACAAAAAGAGCCGCAAGCAAAGTTCCGCTTTTTTCGTTAATTGCTCTTGGCGTTTTTTTGACCACATTTATCGTTACGATGACAGTGGGACCGAAGTTAGATCCCGTCGGTTGGTGCGATCACGAATACATCGTCATAGAAAAACACGATGCTACTTGTACCAATAGCGGATACATCAAAAAAGCATGTACTCTGTGCGACAATGAAATCGATGAAATCATTGAGCCTTATCATTTATGGGGCGAAGAAAGTGTCGTAGAAGCAACGTGTACCACTCCGAAACAAACAAAAAAGAAATGTTCAAGGTGTGAAAAAACAGAATTTGAAACTGTCGGGGACGCTTTACCGCATTCATGGGTTGAGGATAGCGTAACAGAGGCAACTTGTTTGAATCCGAAAACAATTGTAAACAAATGCTCGGCATGCGGTGCAGTAAAAACAATTGAAGTAGGATCGGCAATCGCTCATTCTTTCGGCGAATGGAATATCAGTACAGAACCCACGGCAGATACAGAGGGAGAAAGGACGAGCGAATGCTCGGCCTGTCACTATGCTGAAATTGAAACCTTGCCTAAAATTTCCTATATTGAAGTAACCGCAAATGAGTTATGGCTTGCATTTGAAGAAAATGAAATTGCGGCTGAGCAAAAATACAAAGGGAAAACTGTTCGGGTTACTGGAATCATAAATGATATCAACAGCAAAGGTGCTCTCACAAGTGCCAATGTTTTGCTGAATGTAGATAAGTCATATTTCGGTTGCGTTCAATGTAATTTCAGTTCGCAAAATGCTGCAGCCCTTGCAAATGTCAATAAAGGCGACAGCGTTACGATTGAGGGTGTTTGCGGAACAATTGCATCATTTAATCTGATCATCAGATCCTGCAAGGTAATTAAATAAAACAATACGGGCACGGCGCATGGCCGTGCCCGCTGTATTTGCTTCAACGATCTTTATTGTATCACAGCACCTTGACTGTTTTCTCGCTCTTATCCCAAATGGCCAAACGAGTGTACAGCGTGATCTTGCCGCCGCCGAGCAAGTCAAAGGAGTGTCCGTTGTACCGCAACACATTGATGGCCGTATAATCGCCGCCATCTACAACCACTTGCGCCGTTGCACCGTTGATGTTGTCGGTACCCAAATTGACGGCCCATGTATCGCAACTGTTCTTGGCATAGATCATATGCGTCACGCCAAAGGAGAAATTGTTCCAAATACGTTCGCCCTCCGCATGCTCGACAATAAAGGAGGTGCAATTCTGTCTGCCGTGCCAGTTGACATCCTCAAAGACATCGGAGGGGGCATTACCGGCCGTAACCCGGATATCATGCGGTGATTCAAAGCCCGCACGCCCGCGCACCGTACCGTTGTGAAGGAAGCCCGTAACTGTCCCGTTCTTGCCTCCCACACGCAGGTCGTTGAGATAGCAGAAACTGGTCAGTTTTTTGACCAAGTGTTTGTCGCATCCGCCGAAATCAATACCGCGCCCGCCGCCGCTGACACAGCAATTAACGGCATATACGCCTTCGCCCACACCTCGTACAGCATAGGCGCTCTCCAAAACTGCCGCCGAATGGGTCGGATAGCAAAAACGAATACCGTTCACGCCGGCTCCCGCACACAGTGTCACGCAGGCACGATCCTCGGCGTTGCCGCCAAGCCCCCATGTCACCATGATTCTCGTTCCGACGTCCACGCCCTTGATGCCCTGCTCGCGCGTCGGTGTGCAAGCACTACCGCGCAATTCAACGCCCGAAGGAACTGTCACGGGAGTATTCAGCAAATAATCGCCCGCAGGCAGATACACCACACCGCCCGTGCGCGCCGCGTCACAGAGCAAGGTTTGCAATGCCACGGACACGTCGGTCTCACCGGTAGCGTCCAATTCGGCCACATACAACACCGCGGCCGGTTTGTTGTAAGATACATGGGTATCGATCACCTTGTCGGACAGATCATCTTCGTCGACGACAATCTCACCGTCACCGCCAAGCCCGCCGACAATCTCGCAACTTGCAATCTTGATCATTCCCTGCGAGTTGTTGACTACCGCGCAGGTCGAACCCTCCAAATAGCAATTGGCAAATTCCACGCCCCAGCGACTATCCAACGAATCGGTCTGTACGGCGACTCCCGCGCGCTCAATGCGCGTGTCATAAAAACTGCCCGCAAAGCCGACCGCACGCCCTTTGGCAATGACGCGCACGCCAAAAGCGCAGTCGCACAGTTGCATGTGAATATATTCCGTCCATTCCACATCGGCCAAACGGAAGCAGGTCAGATTTTCGCGCGTGTACGCCGCAACGGTTGCTTCGTCCACGGGAGACAATCCGCGCGCTTGGGCAAATTCCGTCCAATATTTCGGCATCATATTGATATTCGTGCAGGTTCCCACATCGGACGAATGCCCAATACCAACGCCGACATTCAAAAGAGTACCCTTGAAATTTTCGATCGTCAATTGTTCGTGCCCCGCCTCGCTTTCGGCGCAAGCGCCGACGCCGCGATATCCGTTGATCACCGTACAATTTTGGACCGTCGGCAAATGCCCGCCCTTGCCTTGATGCTGAGAATTAAAATAGAACGCAAACGGGTAAGGCTTGACATTCTCTATGGACTGCCGCGGATAATACACCGTCAAGCCATATGCACCGCCAGCAGCACCGAGACGAAAGGTACCGTCCACAAGCGTATCCACACTCTCCACATCAGCCAAAATGACCGTACCATACTCTTGCCCCTCATCGGGATCTTGCCAGTCCCCTCGCAGGACCGTATAGGCGGGAATCGTAATCGTTGCAGTTATGCGGTAATCACCGACCGGCAAAAATACAGTGCCGCCTCCCATAGCATAACAATCATCCAATGCTTTTTGAATGCCCGCCGTACTGTCCTTTTTTCCCTTGGGATCAACCGCGTAATCCTCCGCATTGACGATAATGTCGGCCACAACGACATCCTCGGTCGCATATTTTGTCTCCGCAATATATGCTCTTGCCTTCTCGCTCATAGCCATTTCTCCTTTTCAACATATAGTTTCGGGATAGCCCCGTTGCCTTATGATACAATAAAACCGAGGAAATGTCAATCACATTTGCCAAATTTTTTTATTTTTTTGCCACGCATACATCTCACATGAACAAAGCCGCTCAAAGCAACCGCTTCCCTCAACGCATGTTCCTTATGATTCAAAAAGCAACGGCCCCCCTTTTTTATAGGGGGGCCGCGCTTTCAGCGGACTTCGGACGGATCAGTTACAGCCGCAGCAGAAAATCAGCAGCGCGATAATGAGGATCCAAACCCAGTTGTCGCCCAGAAAATTACAAAGACAGCTGTTATTCATAAAAAGTTCCTCCGTTCATAATTTGGCGGGTAGAGCACTTGCCCCCGCATTATCATATTATGACGGAAGTGCGGGAATGTTCCGACATTTTGTCGAAATGTCCCGACCGGTCACGGTGCCGTTGCCGCTCGGCGTGGTCATCCCGCCGCCTCGCCGTTTCGATCGCCTTTTGACCGGACGGATTTTAACGGCGGCCGCTCTCGCCGAAGAAATCCACATCATTTCTGCGCGTGGCAAGCAAACGCACACCGAAACGGAATTCCGTTTTGCTCAGACGGTATTGCGGAGCCAACGCGGGACCGCAGGAATTGGAACCGATTCCCGTTTGACGGTAATCAATATTAACCACCGTCTCGCGTCTTGGGACAAGGTCAAAATCATGTCCCCTGACATCGGTCAGATCATGCGGTGTAAAATGAGAACAATTAAAACTGAACCGCGCGTCGGTCGAGAGCGCATAAAGGCCTTGCCCCGCCGCACAGGTAACGCCCATCCACAGCGTATCGATATGCGCCATGTTTTCCTGCGGCCGAACATAATGCTCAAAATGATCGGTCACCGTCGTTTTGAATTGCCCCTCCCATGAGGCATGGCGTTTGTCGATATACGATTCCACCGGGCCGCGGCCGTAGTATTCCAGCATTTCGAACCCTGCCGGCATCATAAACTGCACCCCGAAGCGCGGCAGTGCGGGCAATCCCTCCTTGACCTTGACATCGTAATCCAGCACAAGCCCGCCCTCGGCATAAATCGTATAGATCGCCACCATGCGTACTGCCGGATCCAGCGATTTTGCCACCATGGCCAGTTTCGACTCGATCTTGACATAGCGCTCGGTTTGCTCGATGATATGACAATCATAGCAATACGGTTCGGTGAGATGATACCGCACCTCTTCCCACTGGAGGCGAATGCGCCGGTCATTGTCGGTCGGGCCGCGCCATATGGTCGGCGCAATGGGCGAAGCAAGCATTTCCTTTCCCTGCTCGATATACGACGTGGGGAGACCGTGTACCTTGTCGACGGTAAGCGATCCGCCGCGCGTTGTAACAATGATATGATTAAAATTCTCGACAACCGAAAGACAACCGGGCGCCGTATCGATCAACGCTGCCTTGTCCTCGGTCACTTCAAAAGCGAACTGATGGAATCCAACTTCATAGCCGCTCCCGGCCCAAAACGTATCGCAGTTTCGATAAGCGCGAACGGTCAAGGTATAATGCCCCGCAGTCTCACAGCGCCATGCAAAATCGGGAACCACCGTAAGCGCGGTCTGCGGTGCAATGGCGGGAGCGAGCAGCCGCCCCGTGTGTAGCGTTTCACCGTTGCGGGCCAGCGTATAAACAAAGTCCAAATCGGACAAATCCGTGAAAAAGCGACGTGAACAAACGGTAAAAGTTCCCGTTGCCTCGTCAAAATTTTTCACGGCAAACGGCTTGATGATTTCCTTATACTCCATCAAGCCCGAATGCACGCGACGATCGGGATAGACCAAGCCGTCCGCACAAAAATTCCCGGTGTTGGGAAAATCGTTAAAATCGCCGCCGTAAACATAGTGCGGATCGATTTCCGGCTCGTCTCCCGTTGCTACCGAATGATCGGTAAACTCCCAAACACAGCCGCCCCAAAACTCATCATGCGCCCAGATGCTGTCCCAGTAATCCTTGAGGCACCCGGGGCCATTCCCCATGGCGTGCGAATACTCGCAAAGGAACAGCGGATGTTGGCTCCCCTCGGAAAGCGGGTGATCCAGCCACCATGCCATATCTTCGACTGAGAGATACATGCGGCTGTCCACATCCGTTTTGAGGTAGACCTCGTATGCTTTTTGATATTCCCGTTCGCCGAAAACCTCTTTGTTGCAGGTATGTCTGTAACGCGTCTCGACTTCGGAATGAGCAATACAACCCGGCATTCTTTCGTGAAAATAGTCCATCATAAGGCCGTGATTGCAACCGCCGCCGCTCTCGTTACCGACCGACCACATGATGACGCATCCGTTGTTTTTGTCACGTTCCATCATGCGGCGTGCACGGTCAACGCAGACCTCCGCCCATGCGGGATCATCGGTAATCCGCCGGTGAGCGAGTTCTCCGTTCCGGCAGTTGAGCATGCGACTGAGGCCGTGTGTTTCAAGATCTGCCTCATCCACCACGTAAATGCCATAGCGATTGCACAGCATCAACATTCTCGGATCATTGGGATAGTGGCTGGTTCGGATGGTGTTGATGTTGTGGCGCTTCATGATGTTCAAGTCGTTGATCATATGATCAAGCGGCGTGGCCGCGCCCAAAATCGGATGACTGTCATGGCGGTTGACGCCGCGCAGTTTCACTTTCTGTCCGTTGATATAGGCAATCCGATCGCGGATGAACAACGAGCGAATCGCAATATCCTGCGAGATGTATTCTTCGCCGCAGTGCAACAACATCGTGTAAAGCGCCGGTACCTCGTCACTCCACAGCATCGGATCTTCCACTTTGATGACGGCGCTCTCTTGCTCGGCCGACACGGTACCGGAAGCAATCGTCATGCCCGCCGGAGAGCACAATACATAATCCACTGCCACCGCCGCATTTCGTTTGACTTCCAACGTAACCGTTGCGCAGCGCAAATCCTCGGTCACCGCCGTGCGAACAAAGAAATCCTCTATGCGCTCACGGTCGCGCAACAGCAAATACACCTCGCGGAAGATACCCGAGTAACGGAATTTGTCTTGATCTTCCATGTACGAACCGGTACACCATTTGAGCACCAGCACACGCAATTCGTTATCGCCCTCGTGCAAATACTTGGTAATATTAAATTCGCCGGTCATGTGGCTGACTTCGTTGTAACCGACAAACGAGCCGTTAATGTACAGATAATAACAGGAATCCACACCCTCGAAGTTCAAAAAGATATCCTTATCCAGCATACCCGGCAAGATGCGGATATTTCGCCCATACAATCCACAGGGGTTATCATTCGGAATATTGGGCAGATCGTTGGGAAACGGATATTCGACATTGGTGTAGTTGGGAGTATCGTAACCGCGACCGAGCATCGTCTGCCAAGAGCGCGGCACATCCATGCGATCCCCTTCGAATATGCCCTCCGCCGTCGGATCATCCACCATATGAACAGAGGAATAAAAACGGAAATTCCATTCGCCGCACAATGATATGAACCGATCGGACAGCGCACGATTGATGCTCGCCGCATGCCGAGGCGTTGAAAAAGGGATAAAATAAGCACGCGGTTCCTCGCAACCTATGTGAGTTACATCAAATTGTTTGTGAAAAGACAAATTCATTATAGAATCCCCTTTCATTGTATATTTTTGACAATTTTATCATAAATTTTCAAAAAAGTCAACCCTAAATTATCAAAATTATATCCCGTCAAACAGACGGTTCAAATCAATGTCCGCCATAAAAGCGGCGGCATACGACATAGTGAGATGGAAGAGAGAAGTATTCCATTTTGAGTCTTTTCCCCAGCCCTCAAAGGTTGTAGTTCCGCCCTCTTGCAAGGTGCGCCGCCATGCGCCGTTATCGAGAAGACATTCTTTGACGAGGTCGTGCCGCCCGTTTCTGACCAGCCGCATCAAAATCGGGAATGTACAGAAAAAAGAAAGCGAACCGATTCCGTTTTTTTCAAGCATTGATAAAAAATTCTGTTGAAATTCATCGTCGGAGCAAAGTCCGAGAGCATAAACAAAACCGTTACCCACGAGACTGATATGTTCTGTATTTTCGCCGTCCTTGAACAGTCGCTTTTCTCTGTCGTAAAAAGTGGTGTAAAAGGCAGCGCAAAGGGGCGTTTCATCGCGGTATTTCGGCTCATCTAAAACAGTTGCCATCACATTGGCGACACGAACGGCGGCAATATAATAGGAATTGATCGAGATATGGGCCTCCTGACAGATCTGCCCTTCGCGTATATCTACGTCATAGTCGTGTTGAAAATTTTTCGGCCATTCCACCACACACCACTTGTCAAGATTTCTTAAAAGTCCGTTTTTCTCGTAATCACGTCGATACGCCTCAAGCAGTTCCCTCACCTTTGTATAATTTTGTCGCAGATATTGTTTGTCGCCCGTGCCATTGTAGTGCCACAATACAAGATAAACCAAAATTAGGGGATATTCGGCAATTTCCTGCATAAACGAACAGCACATACAGGTGACAAGGGTATCCGTGATAAATTTTGTGGAAAAGGCATCATCGATCAGTTTGCGCACCATGGAATCGTCGCCGGTTAAAATCATGTTGGTCAGCGCCGTATAACAGCCGTCGCCGAGATAAAACCCTTTTTCCCGCTCCATACAGTCCTGAATAACCTCTTGCACGCCGTATTCCTGCGTATGGACACAAAGTTCCCAGATTTTTCGCAAATCATCATTGCGAGCAAAATCCGGTTTTAATGTCGCTTTTAATAAAAACGGATAATGCCTTGCACAAAGGCATACGTCGACGATTTCAACATCTCGGGGAACAGAAAGTTCAGCATAGCGAAAAGATTTATAATCAAACCAGTCCAGCGAACTTATTCCGTCGGCAAGAATCCACTCTTCCTCGTAAGTGCAATTGGCACGCAGACGATAGCGAAGGCTACCGTCCTCATTCAATTCTTGAGCACAACGAACCGTTATCGTATCCCCTTTTTTCCCTCTCGTGTGCACACATAAATATCCGACATAGTTGGAACCGAAATCATATAAAATGCGATCTCCGTCCGCTTTCGTATCAACGGGAAGAATTTCTTCAAACTCCAACATTTTGCTTTTTTGTTCCACCAAAGTATGATCGGCATTTCTATTGATTTGAGCATTTTCCCAATGACTGTCATCAAAGGCCGCAGAGGCAAAGCCGACCTCTGCCGCATTGGAATTATATCTTTCCAGAAACTGTGTTTGATAACCGCAGATTCCCATTTCCGTGTAAGAAGTGTGAGGACTCGTCTTAAAACTTTCATCGCTTGCAACAACCGTTTTTCCATCTACAACCAAATCAAGAATCAAGCCATGGCGGTTGTCGCCGCTTTGCCAAACCCGGTTGATCAGTCCTTGATATAACGTGTGAACCGCGATCAGATTTTCGCCCTTTCTCAGATACTCACCGACATCTATTATATTATAATTGTACTGAAAATGATAGGACGGAGCAGGACCTTGTGATACAAATTTTCCATTGATGTAAAGTTTATAGTAATCATCAGCAGAAATATAGATTTTCGCATGTTTACCGAGTTGATTGCACCTAAACTTTTTCCGAAATAAAATATGGCGATTTCTGTGTTCTTCACAAGACAAATCCGCCTTGTCAAGTTGTCTGTGAAAAACATTTCTCGGCTTTAATTCGGCAAATTCCGCATCTGTGATCCATTTGCCCGTAAAATGATGCGACATAAAATCAATAGTCTCCTTTATTAAAAAATATAATATAATTTTTAATGCTTCTTCAGATATGCAAAATCCCCGAAACCGTTCCGGTTCCGGGGATTTTCGCACCGACATTCATTTCGTCGGCACAACATGGTTGCGGAGAGAGGACTCGAACCTCCGGCCTCCGGGTTATGA
>CAZOHP010000074.1:0-9164 GCA_964579815.1 uncultured Lachnospiraceae bacterium | reverse complement strand
CGGCATCATCGCCGACGAAATCTCCATCGGCGTCGCCAACACCAAAACAACAGCCGTTCGTTTGATTCCCGCCATCGGTAAAGGTGTGGGGGATAAAGTCGAGTTCGGCGGTCTGCTCGGTTATGCGCCGATCATCAAACTCAATGAATATTCGCCCGAGAAGTTCATCTCGCGTGGTGGCCGCATTCCAGCACCTATCCACAGCCTGAAAAACTGACACGGGAGAGTTGAGAACATGGAGCATGTTGAAATTCTCGCGCAAGTGCTCGGTGTCGGGGGTATGACGTTCAACATCGCGGCAATGCAATGTCGAAAAACGGCCGGTGTCATCACGATGCGCTTGATCGGGGCGGTGTTGTTTACCGTCAGTTATTTGTTGCTCGGCTCGTATGCCAGCGCGATGATGAATCTGTACGGCATTTTGCTTTCGACCGTTTTGCTGATTGACAAACGCGAGCGGCATCCGATGCAACTTGTCATTTTGATGCCGTTGTTGGTGCTGTGTTGCGGTGTCGGTTTTTATGCCGACGGTTGGATTACTCTACTGCCTTTCTTCGGTCAAGTCGGCTCGACCTTGAGCATGTGGATGCGCAACGGTGCCAAACTGCACTTGATTCAGTTGACGCTTACCTCGCCTTGCTGGTTCATCAATAATATTGTCGTTTTCTCGATCGGCGGCATTCTGTGCGAGATGATTACGATTACCTCGGTGCTGGTTTCTATCCTGCGATATGGCTGGAAGAACCTAAAAGAGAGCGATTGAGAAACAGGGGGGGCCATAGGATCGCGCCCCGCACCTTTGTAAATCGAAGTTTGAAATGAAGACACTATTCCGAAAGGACATTGACTATGCCCGAACAAACGTTTCCGCCCGTTGCCGAATTATCCGCTGCCGCCCTTGCATATCTGGGGGACAGCGTTCTTGAGTTGCTTACTCGCGAACACTTGGTTGCATCGGGGTTGTCTACCGCCGCACATCTCAATCGCGCGGCGGCCGATTTTGTCACCGCTCCCGCGCAGGCCGGCGCCATGAAAAACATATTGTCCGTGTTGACCGAGGAAGAAAATGCCGTCTTTCGTCGCGGGCGCAATAACGTTCATTCAAACGCGCCCAAGCGCGCATCGGTATCCGAATATCGCGTTGCCACGGGTATGGAGGCGTTGTTTGCCTATCTTTATTTGCAGGGCAACATGGCGCGAGCACGCGAGCTGTTTGCTATCGGTTACCCCGCTCCGGTCGCGGTGCCGAAGGAGATCAAATGAGCGAGTATATCAAAGTGCAGAGAACTAATCCATATAAACCAATCAACATGAAAAGGAGATTACCGATATGAGTGAAGCATGGAGAAACAACACCGTAGAAGCGAAAAATCAACTCAAAGAGACCGAATTTGTCACTTTCATCAATCCGGAGGGAAGTCCGAGATTCATGTTTCTCGGCAATTCCATCACCAAGCATGCACCCAAAGAAGAGATCGGGTGGTACGGAAATTACGGGATGGCCGCTTCGTGTGAGGAAAATGACTATGTTCATCGTATGATGGCTATGATCCGCACGATTCACCCCAACGCCGCTTTTTGCATCACGCAAGGTTGGCAATGGGAGGCACGGTACTGGGACGACAGCACTTTCCACTATTTCAAGGCGGCTCGCGATTTTGCCGCCGATGTGCTGTTCTTCCGTATCGGCGACAATGTTCGTTATGAGCAGTTGGATGCAGGACATGATTTGGTGAGCGGCACGGAAGAATACCTAAAATTCCTTTGCACTCCGAAAACGAACGTGATTTATTCCACCTGCTTTTGGCATCGCGAACCTGTGGACCGTGAGATTCGTAAGGTAGCCGAACGCGCGGGGAAAACTTGTGTGGAACTGGGAGATCTCGGCGATGATCCCAAAATGCGCGCCGAGGGCTTGTTTGAACATGCGGGGGTTGCATGGCATCCCGGCGACGATGGCATGAAAGGCATTGCCGACCGACTGTATGCCGCATGGAAAACGGAATAAAAAATGATTATGGAAAGGAAAGTTAATCAATGAAAAATCCCATTGTGAAAATTTACGTCCGCGATATCGGTGTTATGACTGTGGAATTATATCCCGAAAAGGCTCCCAAGACGGTCGAAAACTTTCTCTCGCTGGTCAAGTCCGGTTTTTACGGCGGACTGATCTTCCATCGCGTGATCGCCGGTTTTATGATTCAAGGTGGCGGCTATACCGAAGATTTTACGGATAAGGAGACTGACAGCATCAAGGGCGAATTTCGTGCCAACGGTTTTATGGATAATGACTTAAAGCACAAGCGCGGTGTTCTCTCTATGGCGCGCACGTCCGATCCCGATTCCGCTTCGTCGCAATTTTTTGTCATGCATGCGGATGCACCGCATTTGGACGGCCAATATGCCGGGTTTGGTATGGTAACCGACGGTTTTGATGTGCTGGATACCATTGCGTCGGCAAAAACGGGACGCTACGGCTATTTTTCCGATGTGCCCCGAACGCCCGTTGTCATCGACAAAATGGAGATCGTGCAAGAATAAAGGCGCGCGTGGATGCATAAATCAACGAAAAAAGAAGAGGAGACCCGTACATACGATCTCCTCTTCTTCTTTCGTTAATTTTTGACCAAATGATAAGCAAATCCGCCGATCTCGTCTGCGATGTAAACGAATTTCATCGAGCCGTCGGCATCGTAGGTGGCGGTGTCCATGTCGAATTTGGCACCGCGTCTTGCCAAGTGGTAGACGGCGCGGTCGACATTCGGTGTGCCGATGGCAATGTGTCCCGAGGTTCCGCGGCCGGGCATTTTCATGAATTCCAGCGGTGTGCCGGCAAAGATGGACTTGGAACGTTCGTCTCGGGCAAATGAGAACAACTGCTCGGCCATGGCCGAACTGTTCTTGCAATCATCCTCGTTTTTGCAATTGATTCCCAAGTGAACAAACTTAAAGTTCAGCATGGTGTCAACGGCCTCGCGCGCTAACCGACGAATGCCGTCAAAATCGCCGGCAGCCAACATCTTGGGGGGAACCATCCAACTGCCGCCGCATGCGACGATGCGGTTCCACGCCAAATAGTCGCCGACATTGGACGGGCCGATGCCGCCCGTGGGCATAAAGCGAACACCGCCGTAAGGCGCGGCCATGGCTTTGAGCATATTCAAACCGCCCGATGGCTCGGCGGGAAAGAATTTGACGACTTTCAGTCCCAGCGTCAGTGCCTGCTCAATGCCCGAGGGGTTATTGATGCCGGGGACAACGGGAACGCCTTGATCTACACAGTATTTGACCACGGCGGGATTCAGCCCGGGGCTGACGATAAATTTCGCGCCTGCGGCCACGGCCTCATCGACCTGCGCGGTGGTCAGCACCGTACCCGCTCCGACCAGCATGTCGGGGCAAGCCTTGACCATCTCGGCAATAGCCTCGGCAGCGGCGGCTGTGCGAAAAGTGACCTCGGCACAGGGCAGCCCGCCCTCTTCCAATGCATGGGCCAGAGGTGCGGCGTCTTTGGCATTGTCGATCTTGATGACCGGTACCAGACCGATCAGCGACAACTCTTGAATGACATCTTTCATTTTATGTAAATCTCCTTGTCGAAAAAATGTTTACAGTACGTGATAGACAGTCGGGCAAATGTGGCGCGGTCGAACTCGCTTGCGGGAGATTCGAAATGTTCGTCAATTTGTGCGAACAGAACCGGCGTTGTGTCCGTATGAACACAACGCCTATCCCACCGAGCCGTGTGATCGGTAATTGAGAAACCCTGCTCAAGCAAGGCGGGGCCCTATCCCCAGTTTTACTGCTCCCAGCGTCCTTGCCCGTGCCGAGACAAGTCAATCGGTATCGACGGGCAAGGGAGGTCTGCAAACCACTGCGGAACTCTCTTCGGGCTCCTTTTTCAATTCGTAGGTCCTAACAACCGATCATCACGTGCTAAGCAGGAAGAGATCCTCAGCTTTGTCCGATCAGTTCTCGTCGAGATCGACCGTCGAGAACATATCGTCGAAGAAATCGGCCACGCGATCGAATTCCTCATCGTCATCAATGGTGGACAGCGACTCATCGCCGTTTTCATCGATCTCGCTCTTGAGGATGACGTACTCAAAGGTGTCTCTGTTTTCGTCGTCTGCTTCCTCTGCGGGAATCATGGCGTAGTACATGACACCGTCGACCTCGCCCGAGCCGATCAGTTCAAATTCGATCTCATTGCCATCCTCGTCGGTCAGCATGAAGCGCTCGGCCTCCTGCTCCTCGGGCATGTTGTTTTGCTCGCTCATACGGAAAACCTCCGTTTCTTGTTGATCAATCATAGTGATTGCCGAGCCGCACGGCGGTTCGGTACTTCTATTTTACACGATTTGTCTCCGCTTGTCAAGAGGCGGATGCGATTTATTGTGAATAGTTTATGCCGATGTGCGACATATCATGCATACGATGTCCGTGACAATCGCGGCAATATTAAAAAAGCGGGCTGAGTGCGCGAAGCACGGCATCGAAAAAGCGTAGAAACAAACGTTTGGGGCGTTTCAACTCGCGCTCGGCGACCTCGCGGCTGACTGCCATCGTGGCGAGGCTGTCGGCTGCAAGATCGGTAACGGCGCGACCGCCGAACAGCAGGGTGCCGCATTCGAAATGCAGATACAAACTGCGGTAATCCATGTTGATGGTGCCGACCACCCCGATGCAGTCATCCGCGACAAAACTTTTGGCGTGCAGAAAGCCCGGCGCGTATTCGTAGATGCGAACGCCCGCTTGCATCAGTGCGCTGTAATAGGAGCGCGTGAGGCGGAAAGCGGCTTTTTTGTCCGGAATACCGGGGAGAACGATGCGCACATCCACGCCGCGTTTGGCGGCAGTGCACAGCGCCGTTTGCATTTCGGAGTCGATGATCAGATACGGCGTAAAGATATAGACATATTTTTGAGCCTGTGCCAAAATTTCAAGATATACCGTTTCGCCCACGTTTTCATCGTCCAGCGGGGAGTCGGAGTAGGGCAGTACGACCGAAGGGGGCTCTTCTTCCGTATCGAGCGGTGTGTGCACGGGCAAATAGGGGGTATAATCCGTCTCGGTGGGGCGCAATGCGTTCCACAGATTGAGAAACATGTAAACAAAACTGTGTACGGCCGGTCCCTCCAGCCGAAGTCCCGTATCTTTCCAATGACCGAAGCGTTCCTTTTGGTTGATATATTCATCGGCGATATTGATGCCGCCCGTGTAAGCGATTCGACCGTCGATGACGGCGATCTTACGGTGATCTCGGTGGTTCATAACAATGGAAACCAGCGGCAGGATGGGATTAAAGGCCAAGGTGCGGATGCCGTGCTTTTCGGCTTCTGTGACAAAGGACAGCGATGTCGACGCCTCGCAGCCGATGTCGTCATAAATGATGCGAATGTCGACACCCTCGTCGGCTTTGCGTTTCAACACATCCATGATGCCGTCCAGCATGGCTCCCTCTGCGATGATGAAATATTCCAAAAAAATGTAATGCCGTGCTTGCTCCAAATCGCTCAAAAGGGCAGGGTAGAAATCGTCGCCCAACGAAAAATAATGCGCGGCGGTGTTTGCGTAAGCGGGATAGGAGCCGTAGTGGGTCAGATAGGCGCAGGTTGAGCGGAAGCGCGGCGGCAGTGATTCGGGTAAGGTTTCATCGGCGGATAGAGAGTGGGTGTGTTCTACCGTTTCCAGTTTTTTTCTCAGCCGTCGCGACAGATGCTTGTTGCCGAACAATAAATAGATAAACAGTCCGAACAGCGGCATGACGCACAGCAACAAAAGCCAACTGAGTTTGTAGGCGGGATTTTCCTCGCGACGAATGATGTACAGCGCCAGAATCAAACTGATGATTGTCAATGCGGCGTTGATCCAAAGCGCGTATTGAGCCAATTGCCAGAATAGCCAAAACAGCCAACCGATCTGCACCAGAAGCAACAGCGCGGTCAGCGTGATGCGATTGATGATTTTGTGAAAAAAGTGGCGGATGTGGCGCGTCATGTGGATGGTCCTCTCTTTTTCGAAATCAATAGGTGCGGCGGGGGGTTAAAGTGCTTGACGGCGCGGCTCCGTATTGTTATGATGACACGGTGCACGGGCGCTTATGCAACAGACAGCAAAGCCCCGCCGTGTGGCGGGACTTTACTTGCAATGTCAGATTTCCTTGCCCATAAGTTTTACGGTTTTGACCTGTCGACGGAACCGGATCATACCTTTTTGACCGGGGCAGAGCGGATACATGCCGAGACTGGTAAGAACATACCATGCGCCGGTTGTTCCGTTGTCCTCGTCGCCGGGGAAACCGTCATCGTGCCATGAGAATGCCTCGGCGCACAATTTAGCAGCCCAGTAATCGGTCTTGGCCTGCTCGCCGAGAGCGGCATACAAAAAGGGTAGATGGAAAGAGGGCTGATTGGAGATGGCGCATTGGCCGAAATCGGCCGAAGCCATTTCGGTCATCTCGTGAATTTCGTTGTTGTAACCGAACACGCGGTAATTCGGCGGCGTGGCAAATAATTCATCCAATTTTTCGATAAATTTGTCCTTTCCGCCGTGTAATTCGGCAAGCCCGGCTACATCGTGCGGTACGAACATGGAATTTTGCCATGCCGAGCCCTCGGTGTACTCGCCGCCCCATGAGCACGGGTCGAAAAATTCCGCCATGTTGCCGTCTGTGTCACGTCCGCGCATAAACCCGGAAGTCGAATCGAAAATGTTTTTGTAGTTTTCGGCGCGTTTCATGTAAGTTGCGACCAATTCATCGCGGCCGAGCGCTTTGGCAACCGTTGCGATGCACCAGTCTCCGTACGCGGCGTCGAGTGTCAGGTTGACGGATTCGCGCTGTTCGTTTCGCGGAACGTAACCGTATTTCAGATAGGAGAGTGCCCCGTTGCGGCCGTAGCGGCGATCTTCGCATTCGTTGTTGGCGTGATGCAACATACCGTCCAGCGCTTTTTCCAAAACCTCGCGGCGGCCGATGCCGTTGGCGGCGGCGCAGGCAATGACACCGTCAATGAGCGTGCTGGGCATGCAACCGATCTCGCCGATGCCGAGCCAGCGCGGCAACCATCCGCTCTCCTCGTAGTCGCCGACAAATCCCTCGAGCATTTCGGCAAATTCGTCACGCGCGATTAGCGTGAACAACGGATAGACGGTGCGGGCGGTATCCCAAAAGCCGTTGTTGGTATAACGGACGCCTTGGCGCACTTTGCCCGTGCAGGGAACGTAATGGACGGGTTTGCCGTCGGCATCCAATTCATAAGCTTTTTGCGGGAACAGCATTGTGCGGTAAAGGCAGGAGTAGAAAGTTTTCAACTGATCCTCGGTTTCGGTTGTGACCTCAATGCGATGCAGTTTTTCCTCCCATTCGTTTTCCGCCATGCCTCTCAGTGTGTCAAAAGAACGGTCCCCACATTCGCGTTCCAGCGCCGCGACGGCCATGTCTTCGCTGATATAGGATGTACCGATGCGCGCTTCGACGTTGCGTGACTTGAGAGCAATGTGAATGCAGGCGCTGTCTTTTTCACCTGCCGCGCGAACACGCTCGTCATCGACTGCGTCGCCGAGAAAACGAATGGCGAAATAGCATTTGAAGTTGACCGCAACGCCCGAACAAACATAGTCATTGATACCGATGACCGTTTGCGTGGCGTTGTCGTAACGATAGGTGTAATTTCCTTTGACGGGAAGTAAAGACAGCACGGATGCACGGTCGTCGTGGAAAGACAAACGAATGGCAGCGCCGTGATCGGTCGGTGTCAATTCAAACGTACTGTTTGAGCGGAGCATGGTCACTTTGAGGTAGTCGGGACGCATTACGGCATCTTGCGGACGATAACCCGACCACGCGCCGGGCGCGGTGTTCGATATGACGTCGTTTTGCGGCATCATGAGAAAAGGACCGAAATCCCCGATCCACGGACTTGGCTGATGGGTCAGTCGGATGCCCTCGGTGTAGGGATGATCGGGATGAAAGAACCAGTGATTTCCGGACGCATCGGATTGTAGGCAAAAGGGAGCCATGCCAAAGGGACGTTGCGTCAAGGGCAGAGTGTTGCCGTTTGAAAAACGGGGAACGGATGCGGTGCCCTGTTTGATGTTAACATAAGGAATGTACTTCATGGGTAATCCTCCGTGCCGCGCGGCGGCATATGGAATTATTTGCAAGACAACTTGCCGGGAAATATTATAACATGGGAAAAGAAAGAATGCAAGACGTTAAGAAAAAATTTACACAAACGATAAACGATAAACGATCGGCACGACCGTTTCCGCGATTTCAAAAAGAACTTTGATAAATGCGAAAAAGTTTGCATATTCCTCCAAAAAAGGCAAAACCCGCTTCAATGTGAAACGGGCTTACCTCGGCAATTTTCAAATCTCGCCCCCCTTTTTGCTTTTGCCGGGAGTGCGATGTGGATGTGCTATAGGATGTTGCTTTTGTTTTAGTCTTCAATATGTCGAACGGTATCTAAAATATCGGAAAGCACTTCCGCACCCTGTTCGGACTCATAAAAACTACCTTCCTTTACAATTTCCGAAAGCATTTCCAATGCTTTGTTTTTTGTGTTTCCTTCACGGGGGTTTAAATCATCGTACATTTTCCCATATAATCTTAATATCTGTTGATTTGTTGTTTCCCTGGAACGAACAATCTCTCCTATTGCCTTTGCTTTTTCTTGTCCTGCAATATCACCGGGGGCGGATGTCGGCATAGCGGCAAGCTGTTTCAATGCGTTATGAATATATTCGGTATCTTTTACGATTTGTTCAATTTGATTTAGAATATAGTTGATTGTAAGTTTTTCTTTGGGTTCGGTTGTATTTGACATATCGTTATCCTCCATATGATTCGGCGGACACACAAGACATATTTTGTTTGCATCTATAAAGCGTGCCCGACCGTTTTTAACAAGACCTTTTGCACGTTTGGGATAGGTCGCTTCATATTTGTTTTCCTGTTCATCTACAACAATAATGTTTTTTTCTATGGGTATCATCCCCCTTGTTGTACTGTAAAGCCGTTTTTTGTGATGGGTGCCATCCCCGTTTACAAATAAATTATATCAAAAACGACCTATTATGTCAATTCAAATCAAAGAAACATATAAAAAGTTTTCGTTTTTTGAAACGGTCTTACATACTTAAATCAAATTGAATAAAAA
>CAZOHP010000073.1:0-9233 GCA_964579815.1 uncultured Lachnospiraceae bacterium | reverse complement strand
AGGGGTCGACATTGAAATGGCCGAGGTGCTTTCAATCACCGACAATGTCTCGACAAAAACGGTTGAGACGGATGCCGGCTCGTATGAGGCCAAAGCTGTCATCATCGCCACCGGTGCGCGGCACAGACGTTTGGGCCTTGAGGGAGAGGAGAATTTGATCGGCGAGGGAATCTCGTTCTGCGCAGTCTGTGACGGTGCCTTTTATGAGGGCAAAACGGTCGGCGTGGTCGGTGGTGGAAACTCGGCGCTGCAAGAAGCGCTTTTGCTCTCCGAACTTGCCGAAAAAGTGTATATCATCCAAAATCTTGAAGAGTTGACGGGTGAAGCATCGTTGCGCGCGCAACTTCGTGCTAAAAACAACATCGAAATCATCCTCGGAACAACCGTATCCGCGCTTCACGGCGAAGATGAATTGTGCGGCATCACGGTGCGCCGCGTATCGGACGGCCAGGAAAACGTGCTGGCATTGGACGGACTGTTTGTGGCAATCGGGCTTGTCCCTCAAAACGAACCTTTTGAAAATCTCATCAACTTGGATGCCTGCGGCTACGTGAATGCGAGCGAGGACTGCACAACCAATGTGCGCGGCATCTTTACAGCCGGCGATTGCCGTCGCAAACGCATTCGCCAGGTAACAACGGCCGTCGCCGACGGCGCCGTCGCAGCGCTCGCCGCGTGCGATTTCGCAGACTCCGTAAAATAAGAGCAAGGGGAGTTCCTTTGAGGGACTCCCCTTTGCCTCTTTTTTCCTTTTTGCAAAAAAAAATTCAAAAAACTAATGACAAATCGAATAAAATCTGTTATAATAGAGATGTTAAATTCAAGCGCGGTCCCAGAACCGCAGAAAGGAACATATATCATGGCAAAAGTTGTTACATTCGGTGAATTGATGCTCCGTCTTGCCCCGGAGGGCTATTACCGCTTCGTTCAAGCGGACACTCTCGGCGCAACATTCGGCGGCGGTGAAGCCAATGTGGCCGTTTCGCTCGCCAACTACGGCATAGATGCGGCATTTGTAACCAAGTTGCCGAAACATGAGATCGGTCAGATGGCTGTCAATTCGTTGCGCAAGTACGGCGTTGACACCTCAAAGATCGTTCGCGGCGGCGATCGTGTCGGCATTTATTATCTGGAAAAAGGCGCAAGCCAGCGCCCATCCAAAGTGATCTACGACCGTGCATATTCGTCTATTTGGACGGCACAGCCCGAAGATTTCGATTGGAATACCATTTTCGACGGCGTGGATTGGTTCCACTTCACGGGGATTACGCCCGCTCTCAATCCCACCGTCGCAAAGATCTGTCTGGACGCTTGCAAAGCGGCCAAAGCAAGAAACATCACCGTATCCTGCGATCTCAACTATCGCAAAAAATTGTGGACACGCGAGGAAGCACGCAAAACGATGACCGAGTTGATGCCGTATGTTGACGTCTGCATCTCCAATGAAGAGGACGCGCATGATGTGTTCGGCATTGATGCGGAAAATACGGATATCAATGCGGGCAAGGTCAATCACGAGGGCTACAAGAGCGTGGCAAGACAGTTAATGGAAAAATTCGGCTTCCGAAAGGTAGCGATCACGTTGCGCTCTTCCATCAGCGCCAACGACAACGACTGGGCAGGTATGCTGTACGACGGTGAAAACTATTGTTTCTCCAAATCTTACCACATGCACATTGTGGATCGCGTCGGCGGCGGCGACAGTTTCGGCGGCGGCTTGATCTACTCGCAACTGATGGGATATTCGACGCAAGATTCCATTGAATTTGCCGTGGCAGCCAGTTGCCTCAAGCACTCGATTGAGGGTGACTATAACATGGTCAGTGTTGACGAGGTCAAATCTCTCGCCGGCGGCAATGCCAGCGGAAGGGTGCAAAGATAACAGCCGAACAACAACCAGTGCCGGAGAACTTCCGAAAAGAAGTTCTCCGGCACTTTATTGTTATTATCTTGTTATCCGTTATCTGTTATCTGTTATCGTTTGTGATACCGAAACGTTCTTCCGACCCCGGCATATTTGGCAGAAGCAAGTTCGTTGTACGGCAGTGTTTCCCATGCACTGCACCCCACAATGCGACGGATGGCATCCAAATTATCCTGTGTGTCGGTAATGCCGGGAATGAGCGGCGTGCGAAACACATGTGGCGTGGCACTTGATCGCAAATAGGCGGCATTGGCCAAGATGCGGGCATTGTCCACGCCGGTATAGAGGCTATGGGCATCGGGATCGGCCAACTTGAGATCCATCAGCACCAAATCGCACAGTGACACCACACGAGAAAACGTTTCCGCATCGGCAAATCCCGAAGTTTCGACGGCACAATGCACACGGCCGTGCAAATAGGTCAAAAGTTCCACACAAAAATCCGCTTGATACAGCGGTTCACCGCCCGACAGCGTGATGCCGCCGCCGTTTTGATTGAAAAAATCCGCCTGTGCCAACAAATGATCGGCAAGTTCCCGCGCTTCCCGGCGCTTGCCTGCCACACGCAAAAGCCCTTGCGGACAAACGTGCAGACAACGACCGTAAGGGCGGCAGTCTTCATGGTCGCAGCAACGGCGACACAGCCCGCAGTTGCGACAGCCGGATGCGGCGAACAGTTCCGGCTGCGGCGAAAGTCCCTCGGGATTGTGACACCAAACGCATCGCAACGGACAGCCCTTGAGAAAGACAGTCGTTCGAATGCCGGGGCCGTCGTGCAACGAAAATTCTTTGATATCAAAGACAATGCCGTACATATTTTTATACGGTATAGCGCTGACGCGCCATGACATGATCTTGATATTCTTTGTCCAGTTCGACAAAATAAGCCGACCATCCCCAAATGCGGACCACCAATCGGCGGTAACGTTCGGGATGTTTTTGCGCATCTTCCAACGCATGAATATCGACCGCATTGAGTTGCAGTTGATGCCCGCGCCGATCAATGAAATGCTTGATGAGCATAGCGACCTTACGCACACTATCCTTATTGCGGAACATATCTGCCGAAAATTCGAGCGTCAGCGGTCCCCCGTTCATGTTGCGAGTCAAATCGTGACTTGTAAACGAATCGATATCGGACAACGGACCGGGAACACGAGCAAACAGGCTGGGAGAAAAATTGGTGCCCAGCGGTTCTCCCGCGCGACGGCCGTCAGCGGTTGCACCGAGATCTCGCGCATGCCAAAGATAGAACATAGCCGTCCCGGTTCCTGCACGCCAGACGCCGCCCATATCGTTTTTCTTTCCCTCAAGCGCGTCGGCAAACGCGTCAAGCAAATATCCCCCCAAGTCATCGGCCGTCTTACTGCCCACACCCATTTTCGGCGCTTCGTAGCGAAGCAAATGAAGCAACTCGGGATCATCGGCATAGTCGGTATCCAGTGCCGAAATCAATCGTTCCGGCGTGACCGTTTTTTTGTCATAGACATACTCACGGACGGCTGCCAGCGCATCTGCCGCGCTTGCGATTCCGCAACCATGGAGCCCCGTATTATTGTACCGTTTGCCGTCACGCAACATGTCAAGCATCGGAGAGGGGACGAACCATACGTCGTGCACGGCCGCCGTCAAGCGATCGCATTCCGATTGTACGCCATCCTCAACGCGAGCAAGCAACGCCTCAAAATCCTCGCCGGCCGCCAAAGACGCGCGAATGGCACGGTCGCAGACAGCGGGAAAATTAACACCGCCGATGTTGGCAATATCATTGCCGACACCGGGAATAATAAATTCCCAACATGCCGCCACAACATAATCGGCTGCATGTTCGGGGGCATAGCCCAAGCGAATGAGACCGGGAATTACCACATCATCATTGGAATATTGCGGAAAACCCAGCCCCACTCGGGTCAGTTCACTTCCCTTTTCGTAGACCGACAACGGTGTTTTACCGCTGACACGCAAATTGATTTTGGGATCAATGAGTTTCAGATTGCGACTGGCCTCAAGGCAAATTTCGGATAGGTCATTAAAACATTCGTTGCCGTCGGCATCGCAACCGCCGAGCACCATGCTCTGACCGTTGTCTCCCTGTTGAACGCCGACATACAAATCGCTGTCCTTGTTGAATGAGAGGAAAAAGTCCTCGATCAACGCGGCCGCGCTCTCGCGCGTCAATGTTCCGCTCTCGATATCGGCTTTGAAATAGGGATACATGTATTGATCGAAACGGCCAACCGTATTGTGATAGTCTCCCTCCAGCCAAACGGAATAATGCAAAATTCTCATGAATTGCAATGCTTCGCGCAGATCTCGCGCACCGTAGCGCGGCACACGCTCCAACACGGCAACCACATCGTCGCGTCCCATGCGGGCGGCTTCCTCGCGGTAGCGATCACAAAGGCCGAGCAACGCATCGATCATGCGACGGCGATGCTCTCCGCATTCGGGCTCCTCGCGACGGGCAAGCAGTCCCTCACGAATCGTGCGCGCATAATCAAGGCACAAATTGGAAACGTAGCCCGACTCGTGGATGTAATGCTTTGAGCGAATATCTGCCCATTCCCGCTCCGTGAAGCAATCGGGCAGGTCGGCAACCGTGCGGACGAATACGATCCGTTCTTCCGGATGGATGACAGGCTTTTCTTTTTCGCACATCATTTCAAACCGGCGACACATACGCTCAACGGGGGAAAGCCCCAAAGCGGCGAATTCGGGTGCGAGTGCGCGGCCAAAGGACACACGGCGGTCCCGGTGGATGCGATCGATAATGTAGTAGTCGTATAGAGATTGAGAAATGTTCATAGCAGTTCCTTTTTCCATGGTTTCATAGTTATTAAAATTCTTTTCCGTAGAGCACATTTCCTTCGGCATCGCGAATGATCTCCTCGCCATAGGTTGTCTCGGCGGTCAACCCCGACGGGAGGATATGCCAAAGCGACAGTTCATGAATGTATCCGAGCGAATCTTCGGCGATGAGGTAGACGGTCGCTTCCTCCAAGTCGCCCTCATAGTGATAGGTGGCGTTGACGGGAATTTCCAGCGAACCGTTTGTGATGTGGCCCTTGAGATCGGAAAGCATTTCGGCGGTCATATCGCGACGCTCGACCTCGTTGCCGTTGATCTTGGTCACAACCTCGGCCTTAACGAAATATGCCTCGTCATTCTCCGTTGCCGTCTGCCAGTCAAGAACCAGCGTAGCGCTCACGATCAGTGTACCGTTTTTGCTCGACTCGATCGTGCGAACCCCCGCGAAATCACCGCTGATACCGGGCAGATATTCCGTCCAAAGATGATGAACGTATACGCTGTCGAGCAACTCGGTTTGGGTCTCGCCGTCGCTTGTCACGGACAGTAGCGGATAGTCATCGTAACAGAACATATCCACAGGCAGGATGCCGACAAAAGTATCACCCTCGCGGGTCAGCGCCACCGTTTCACCGTCCAGCGAAACGGACAACGCCGTGCCGTCGCCGATGCTTTTGGGCGTGACGCGCAATTCAACTGCCACGCGCCCTGTTCGCTCGTCGTAGCCGCTGCTCTTGTAATCGACCGATGTGACAAGACTGGCTTGTTTTTCCAGTCGCTCGTCGACGTTGTTGTAAATGGAAGAGATTTGGGTATTCAAGCGGGCACTTTCAACACTGAGTTGATTTCGCAGTGCCTCAATCTCGTCTTTCAGCGAAGCAAGGTGACTACCCATGATGATCAGGACAATGCACAGCACACCGATGAGCACATAGAACAGCCATCGATGGCCGGTTGATGTCGGAGCAACCTCGGCCTCGCTCGCCTCACTTTTTTCGCACTGCTTGGCGATAAGCAACCCACATGCGCCGCCAACGACGGCAACGGCCAAAACGATGAGCCAAAAATCAATCCCGATATCCATGAATATCTCCTTTCGCATAGAAACCGTACTCATCATAATGATAGCATGAAACGGAAAGAATGTCAAGGGTAAAGTATGTGCTCGCGAGCACCGAGAAGGCACATCCTTTTTGCGTTTTCGCATAATTTCCCCGAAAAGGAGAACAATAACCCCAAAGATAAGCGAAAGGAACTCTGATCATGTCTGATGCACAAGTCTTGAAAAAAGAAAAAAAGGAGAGCGCAACGTTCGGCATACTGCAACGGGTCGGCCGCGCGTTCATGTTGCCGATCGCACTTTTGCCCATCGCGGGACTGTTGCTTGGCGTCGGGTCATCGCTCACCAATACAACCATGCTGCAAGAATACGGCCTACTCGGCCTCATGGGCCCGGGCACGGCGCTGTACTCGGTGTTTTCGATTCTCGCCTCGGTCGGCACGGTCGTCTTTGACAATCTGCCCATTCTTTTTGCCATGGGAGTGGCGCTCGGCATGGCGGAAAACGAAAAGGCCACGGCCACGCTGTCGGCGGCCATTGCTTTTTTCGTCATGCACAAGACCATCGGTTCGCTCCTTGCATTGACCGGCAAACTGGAGCCGGGCGTGATGCAGGAAGGAACGGTGGCCAATGTCGTCGGCATCGAATCGCTTCAAATGGGCGTATTCGGCGGCATTATCGTCGGACTCGGCGTTGCATGGCTCAACAACCGCTTTTATAAGATCAAATTACCGAGCATCATTTCGTTTTTCGGCGGCACACGTTTTGTTCCCATCATTTCAACCGCTGTATATCTGTTGGTCGGTATCCTCATGTTTTTTGTCTGGCCCTATATTCAAACGGGCATATACGCACTTGGCGATCTTGTCCTGCGTTCGGGCTATGTGGGCACGCTGATCTACGGTTTCATTGAGCGCATTCTCATCCCGTTTGGTCTGCATCACGTATTCTATCTGCCTTTCTGGCAAACCGGTGTCGGCGGGTCGGCCTTGATCGACGGAACCATGGTCTACGGCGCACAAAATATTTTCTTTGCCGAGTTGGCCTCGCCCACAACCACCCGCTTCTCGGTTGAGGCGTGCCGTTTCATGAGCGGCAAATTCCCGCTGATGATTTTCGGCTTGCCCGGTGCAGCGTTGGCCATGTACAGTTGTGCGGACAAGGCCAAAAAAAAGGCCGCGGGCGGTTTGTTTCTTTCGGCGGCACTGACTTCCGTCTTAACGGGCATCACCGAACCGCTGGAATTTACCTTTTTATTTGTCGCGCCCGCACTGTATGTCATCCATTCGATTTTAGCGGGGCTTTCCTACATGCTGATGCATGTGCTTGGCGTAGCGGTCGGCATGACCTTCTCGGGCGGCGTCATCGACTTGTTTTTGTTCGGCATCCTGCAGGGAAACGACAAGACAAACTGGCTGATGATCATTCCCGTCGGCATCGCCTATTTTATCGTTTATTTTCTGTTGTTTCGCTTTCTCATTCGCAAACGAGGTTACGCAACGCCGGGACGCGAGGAAAGCGGCGAGACCAAATTATACACCCGCGCGGATTATCGTGCCAAACGGGAGCATGCCGCGCGTGACATGCGCAAGTCGGACTCCGTTGCCGACAAGACGGCTCCCACTCCTGCCGAGTCAACAGTTGAAAATACGGATGACGAGCATGACCCGAACCGCGTTTCACGCCTGATTATCGACGGGCTGGGCGGACGCGACAACATCACCGGCCTTGACTGTTGCGCGACTCGCTTACGAGTCAGCGTAAAAAATTCCGAATTGGTACGGGAACCGTTGCTGCGCCAAAGCGGTGCCGCGGGTGTCATCCGTAAAGGCTCGGGTGTCCAAGTCGTCTACGGCCCGCAAGTTTCGGTCATTAAGAGCGAATTGGAAGAATATATGAGATAACGGAAATATCGGCAACGCACATCGAAAATCGATAAAGATAAAGCAACAAAAAAAGAAACGACCCTTGACCGCATCTTTCACCTACGGCCAAGGGTCATTTCTGTTCACTCTTGGTATCTAACATCGTTCCTAATCCTCTCTTTCTCCCATCTGCCCTTTGCTTGTTTTGCGCATTTTTCGCCAAACGGAAGTTTTTTCCGCACACGCGCTGTAAAAGGCGAACGGGGACTTGTTTTCTGCCGAACGGAGCACTTGCGCATATCAACCCGAACCCATTTGACCGACCCTCGTTCTTCTCTCACCGATCGAGGACTCACAGTCGGCTCGCTTCTCACATCACTTCCACGTCGATCGATACACCGCCGCTCTTTCTATCGTTCAGCCGGTCTACCTATGCCATCGGACTGTCCTCCTTTCTTATTGCACTCACAGTATATCACATATCATTGATTTTTGCAATTGACATTTTGTATGAAAATAACAAACTTTTTTTGTGCATGCGGTAGAACCTATTTGATTTGCACAACTTTTTATTGACAACTGTCCACAGGTGTGGTATAATAAAATATGTTGTTATGGTATTTAGACAAAAAAGTCGAGAGCGACCGCGCGGCAATGCCGCGCGGTCGCTCTCGTTTTTTCAAATCACAGTCACAGGCAACGGTAAACGCGCCGATAGATCATGCTCCGTATATCCTCAAATGTCGCGCGGTCGATTTTTCCCCCCTGCGTCATGATGCGCAACGGAACAGCGGCACGGTCTGCGGACAGCGGCGGCTGTTCATAGGGATAATCATGAAAAACAAACCCGTTTCGCTCATAAAATCCGATACGGCGACGCGCCAAATCCGTCTCCGGCAACTCGACTTCCAGGCACAATCGTCCTTGGCACCGCTCGGCAAGCGCATGCAAGATTCTCCCGCCCATACCGCCGTTGCGTAACGAGGGCGCAACCGCCAAATGTTCAAGAAGCGTAAAACGGCCGAGTTCCCACACCGTAGCCAAGGCGGCAATCTCGCCGTTATCACCGTGCACCACATAAACGGTGTAGGCAGGATCGGCCAACAGTGCACGCTGTCCCTCGCGGGAGCGATATTCCTCACGCGGGAAACTGAGTTCCATCAATTGATACACCGCATCAAACTCTTGCATTTTCATTTTTTGCAACATATTTTTTCTCCTCAGCGCTCATCCAAACGCACATACGGTTGTTCCTGCTTGACGCAGATATAAGAGGGACGGATGATCTTCCCCGAATTCTGTATCTCTTCCAGGCGATGTGCGCTCCAGCCCGCTATACGGGCCACGGCAAACAGCGGCGTATACAATTCATGCGGCAAATCGAGCATGCGGTACACCATGCCCGAATAAAAATCAATGTTTGGGCTGACTCCCTTGTACATCTTGCGTCGCTCGGCGATCAATTCCGGTGCGATACGGGCAACGGTTTCATACAACGCAAACTCGTCTTGCATGCCTTTTTCATAGGCCAACTTTTCGGCCGATGCCTTCAAGATCTCGGCACGGGGGTCGGACA
>CAZOHP010000072.1:0-9336 GCA_964579815.1 uncultured Lachnospiraceae bacterium | reverse complement strand
ACACTACTCCGTTTTTTGCGTTGTCCGGCATATTTTCGCTGGAAATTTCAAAAAAACTCGTGCCAAGGCCTTTGCGTTTTGAAGGTGCCATAAGATTTTCCTCCTTGTATTTGCAATTTCGCGCATTAGATGCGTTGCATCAGTTCTTTAGCGATGGCGAGGTATTCTTCGGCCCCCTTGCTGCGCTTGTCGTGGTAATAGACGGGCATGCCGAAGCCGGGAGCCTCGGACAAACGCACGTTGCGAGAAACGGTGGTCTCGAACAACTTGTCCTCGTAATATTTCTTCAATTCAGAAAGCACTTGCATCGACAATAGCAACCGCGAGTTGTGCATGGTTATAAGAATGCCCGTGACGTTAAGCTCGGGGTTATAGTGTTGTTTGATGCGGCTGACGGTGACCATTAACTGCGACAATCCCTCGAGTGCGTAAAATTCGCACTGCATGGGGATAACCACGCCATCGGCGGCGGCCATGGCGTTGACGGTCAGCATGCCGAGTGATGGCGGACAGTCGATGATGATATAGTCAAAGCGTTCTCGCATGGGTTCGAGCAGTTCTTTGAGGTGATACTCGCTGTTTTCGGTCTCGAAAAGGTCAAATTCCGAACCTGCCAATGAAATATTGGCAGGGAAAACGGACAAGTTTTGAAATTCCGTAACTAAAACGATTTCTTCCAGCGGAATGTTCTCGGAAAGTACATTGTGCATGGAATATTTGAGCGACTTTTTTGAAATTCCAACGCCACTGGTGGCGTTTCCTTGCGGGTCAAGGTCCAAAAGCGCCACTTTTTTGCCCAAAATGCCGAGCGACGCGGCTACGTTGACGGCAGATGTGGTTTTGCCCACGCCTCCTTTTTGGTTCGCAAAAGCAATGATTTTACCCATAACGGTGGTTGCCTTTCGTTAAGATTTGCAATCCTTTAGAGTGCATCTTTATTATACCATAAATCTCCGCGCATTGCAAGGGGTTTGCCAAAATTAGTTTGCAAACAGCATGCGATGTTTCACGTGAAACATGCGCCGGAAATGTTTCACGTGAAACATTCTTCGCACACACTTGAAACGCTTGCGATCTCCGACTTGGCCTTCGACAAAACGATGGTTATTTTAACTTCGTCGTCGGTTTCGAGCCGATTGACCTTGCCGGAGATTCCTGCGGATTCCAATATGTTGATTGCGTTTTGAATTGAGTTGTAAAACAATTGTAGGTCTTTGATAGAGCCCTTGAAACGTGTGTGACGACGCGCCATGACATCGCGAATGGCGGACGGAAGCGGTTCTTCGCCGGCTTCAACGGATTCTTGCGGCTTCAACATCGTTTCGCACATTATTTCGTCCTTTGATTCCCGGGCGAAAGCATAGCGTGAACGTTCGGATGAGTTTGCGGAATTGTGCGCGGTGGATTTGGCTTGATAGCGAGCAATATCGGTCAACAGGTTGTCTATATAAGTCTCGGTTGCACTGACATTTAATTTGCGATCGAGAATATGTTGCAGGACATCGCCGCGCAACGTCAAATCGTTGATTTTAAGGAGTGCACGAGCATGGCGCTCGGTTAATCCCGCCTCTAATATTTTTTGACGTTCTTCGGGTAACAATCTTAGAATGCGTAATTTGTTGGCCACGGCAGATTGACTCATTGAAACGCGCCGCGCGGCTTCATCTTGCGTCAAATGAAATTCACGAATAAGTCGCTGAAACGCCTCTGCTTGCTCAAACATGTTGAGATTCTCACGTAGTAAATTTTCTATGATGGCCAACTCGGCACTGGTGGCGTCGTCTGTGTTGATGACGATGCAGGGAACATTGACTAACTCGGCAAGTTTTGCGGCACGCAATCGCCGTTCTCCGGCCACCAACTCGTAAATTGCAGTGGTGCCGGAAACATTCTTCGGGGATGCCGAGGGGAGCAGGACTTTGCGCACCGTCAATGGTTGTAAAATGCCGTATCGACGAATGGAATCTGCCAATCGGGCAATCGCGTTTTGATTGAAGGTCGAGCGCGGTTGAGCGCGATTGGGAATGATATCATCGACGGGAATATCGATGACGGTTGCTCCTGGGGTGGCCGGCGTATTGGCCACCTCATATGTAGTGTCAGTTGTTTGCGGCGTTTGAGAAAGGGAAGATGTGTCTCTCTCTTCGAAATTGTTTTTTAAAATCGGCAGTTTTCGGCGAATTTCATGAATAATAGCCATAATATTTGATCTCTCCTTTTGATATCTGATTGAGTTTTTAATATCGATGCGGCTATTGTATCACAATGCATATAAAATAATCGTCGCTTTTACGACGTCGGAAACAGAAAGAAAACTGTCGGGCATCATCTATTTTACGGAAATATATCCAAATAAATTTCAATTTGCGGAATGAAAAAGAAAAAAGCCGTTGAATTACAACGGCTTTTTGATGATTTGCGCATATTTTCGCGGATAAATTTTCGGTGTTTTTTCTTGCTTTTCAATCATCACCAGCGCATGATGATCGATTTTGCCGCTGTCGGGCGAGATTAGGGGGGCAGATAAGAGCCTTGCAGGCGCTGCGCCAAGAACGGCCAGCCCGGTAGCCTCATTGATCTCCTCTTCGGCTCGATCACCCTTGAGCGCAATCAATGTGCCGCCAACCGAAAGACACGGCAGAGCGAGTTCGCCCAACACGGATAAGCGAGCAACCGCACGACTTATTACTATGTTAAAATTTTCACGAAGCTTTCCGCCAACCGTACCTCCGTCTTCGGCGCGTAAAGGAATGGCATGCAGGCACTCTGTCGGGATGTCAAGTAAGGCTGCTGCTTGGGCGACATAATTGATTTTTTTCTCGGTGCTGTCAATGGCTGTTATATGCAGATCGGGGCGGGCAAGCGCCAGTGGCAAGCAGGGGAAGCCGGCTCCGCATCCGATGTCCAAAACAGTTGCCGCTTCGGGAATGTGCGTGGCGACTGTTAAGGAATCAACATAATGCCGCATGATGATGTCGTGTGGCTCTTTGATCGCCGTCAGATTCATATGTTCGTTCACTTCGAGCATGTGCAGAGTTAATGTATACAATTTATCTTTCAAAATCTTGTTGTCGGCATAAGCAGACATATTGTTTCGCTCCAACGCGGCGGTAAGATAAGAAATAAATTCATCGTAAGGGATGCAAGGGATAGACATATCTAATGAAGAATTCCTTTCGCTTTTGAAATGGCGAGGGCTATTATGCGATAAGTACATTATTTCAGTCCTAAATAGATCAGCAGTACGCTGATGTCGGCTGGGTTCACCCCACTGATGCGAGATGCTTGACCGATGGTCAGCGGCCGTATATTTTGGAGTTTTTGAGCGGCTTCAATGCGTAACCCTGCGAGAGCAGTGTAGTCAATGTCGGCCGGTATGCGCTTTTCTTCCAGTTTGCGATGACGCTCGACTTCGGCCAACTCGCGCTTGATATAGCCGTCATATTTAATGGTCACCTCGACGGTGAGCCGTATACGTCTGTCGAGATCGGGGCGGTTTGTATCCAACGGTGCGATCGCTTCGTATGTTAAGGCGGGGCGGCGAAGCAAATCGGCAAGCGACACGCCACTGCTGACGGGAGGTTCGCCGTGAGATTCCAAAAACGAGTTGACATTGGCCGGCGAAAGAAAAGTTGTGCACATGCGCCTACATTCACTATCTATTTTGTTCTTTTTTTGTGTAAAAAGATCATATTGCTCATCGGATATCAGCCCGACACGTCGTCCTATGGGAGTGAGTCGCAGATCGGCGTTATCTTGACGCAGTAACAGGCGATATTCCGAACGCGAGGTCATCATACGGTAGGGTTCATGTGTGCCTTTGGTCACCAAGTCGTCAATCAGTGTACCGATATAACTGTTTGAACGAGTTAAGATCATGGGCTCTTTTCCCAAAAGCGCGAGGCAGGCGTTGATGCCGGCAACCAGTCCTTGAGCAGCGGCTTCTTCGTAGCCTGAGGTGCCGTTAAATTGTCCGGCACCGTACAGTCCGGCGATGGACTTGAAAGCGAGCGTTGCGTCAAGTTGGGTGGGGTCGGCACAATCGTATTCGATTGCGTAGGCATAGCGCATGATCTCGGCGTGGCCGAAGCCGTCAAGCGAGTGTAACATGGCCAGTTGAACATCGGTTGGCAGGGAAGTCGAGAATCCCTGAATGTACATTTCTTCGCAATCCAATCCCACCGGTTCGACAAATAATTGATGGCGTTCCTTGTCGGCAAATCGAGTTAACTTGTCTTCAATGGATGGACAGTAACGCGGGCCCGTGCCGTGAATGGCTCCCGAGTACATGGCACTGCGATGGATGTTTTGATGTATGATGCTGTGGGTAGTTGCATTGGTGTAAACAATGTGACAGGGAATTTGCTCGTTGCTGTCCAGTGCATCATCGGGAGTACGGACGGAATAGGGAAGAGTGGGGGACTCCCCTGGTTGCAATTCAAGCGTATCCAGATCAATCGAACCGCGGCGCACTCTGGCCGGCGTGCCTGTTTTGAATCGCATGAGGCGTACCCCCTCGCGTGCAAGGGCGTGAGTCAGTCCGCGTGCGGGTAAAAAGCCGTCGGGACCCGATGGGTAGTTGATATCTCCAACAAAAACGCGCGAATCAAGATAGGTGCCGGTGCAAAGGACGGCAGCATCGCATGACCAGTGTTCGCCCAGGGCGGTCACAAGTCCGGTGATTCGACGGCGGCCGCTTTTGTCCGAGAGGGGTTCTGTGATAATATCGACGATCTCAGCTTGTACCACGCGCAGATTCGGTTGCATTTCCAAGGTATGCTTCATGTAAGCGTGATAACGGCGGCGGTCGGCTTGGATGCGCCGTGACTGAACCGCAGCGCCCTTGCCGGTGTTGAGCGTGCGACTTTGCAGAGTGCAGATATCGGCTGCGCGTCCCATCTCGCCGCCGAGTGCATCGATCTCATAAACAAGGTGGCCCTTGCCTGTGCCGCCGATAGATGGGTTGCAGGGCATATTGGCAATGGCGTCGAGTGATAAGGTGAACAGCACTGTGTTCATCCCAAGGCGTGAAGCGGCGAGTGCCGCCTCAATGCCGGCATGTCCTGCGCCGACAACCGCGATCTGCGCGGTGTGATATGTGTCGTTGATTTTGATTTGGTTCAAACTCATGGAGATCTCCCGTTTGATGATAAAATTCCATGATTATTGTAATTCATTTTGAGAAATTTGTCAAGCGGAAATTACAAAGGTCTTTTGATTGTTTATGATGCGAAGCAGGTATCGATTCATCTTTGAAAAACCATAGGGACTTTTTTCAAAGTCCCTATGGTACCGTTATCCCATGTAAGAGTACAGTATGTCTCCGCTCTTGCTGCCCAATTTGATCGTATAGGGGCGGCCGGGGTAGAGATCAAAGAAGTTGTCGCTAAGGTCGCCGTCATCACCGTCCAAATCGAGGCAAACACCGAGAACGAGTTTATCGGCTTCATAAGTCACTGTGCCGTCAAGATGTTTTGTCACGTGAATGTCGGTATGGGACAACCCCAATTCGTTGTATGGCTTGTTGACCCAACGGCGCCGTGCCAAGGGTTCTCCCGCCACATCCAACTCGGCAAACGGGATTGCGCCGTCGGGCAGAGCGTCGCCATCGAGATTTGCCAGTATGCAGGAATTGTTGACGGCAAGCACGACATCGACCGTTTTGCATTCGACGGTGCCGTTTGGCAGTATATAACCGTAGGTTAGTTTGCCCGCTTTTTCTTCCAAACGTTCACTGATGCCGTATATGTCGAAACCGCATTCCGTTTTGACAATATCCACGATCACGGGGGCAAAGGCGCGCTTGACTGCCCAAAATGCCGGCGTGCGATTGCGCAAATAGTCAATGGTTGTCCAAGAGCGCGTGGCCGGCCAGCAGTCATTGAACATCCAGAAGATGGCCGAAGAAGTAGTGTCGTTCATGCGACGACGGAAATTGAGAGCGTATTCCGTCAGACCCTCGCCTTGAAGAAAACCGCCGTAGTAGACATAGTCCGGGATGGACATACCGTGGAGTTCGATTTTTATGCCTAATTTTTCATTCAGCAGATGCTCGGGAGCACAGGCGTTTTGATCACAAATAGAGTTGTCATGTACCTTAAAATCCATGGAATGCATGTATTCTTGCCCCGGGCCGAGCGCCGCCATCATGTTGGGGAGACTGGTTGGTCCCAAAATACCGCCCTCGTTGGGGAAGCGGCAGTCCATATCGCGGTATTTGAAGTAGTCACGATTTTGGAAGCCGATCTCCCATGGGTGTTGGTCACCGCTTGCATATCCGGTCGGCGTATCACCGTCGGGCGACCAAGGAGAAGACGGTTGATAGTAATGGTGGTCGCCTTCTTCGCGCAATACGCGAGGCAATATGACGTAATACAGACTTGCGTCGGTATACATTCGCAAACGGTCGGCCGCGATCCATCCCATGGCTTGATCGATTTCGTTGTTGCCGCAGTACATGACCAACGACGCATAACTTGACATGCGGCGGATGTTGAAACGGATCTCTTCGATATAGTTGGCAAGGAACGCTTCATCGTAGGCGGGGTAAGTAGCGCAAGCACCGATAAAATCCTGCCAAACGACAATGCCGTTTTCATCGCACAAATCATAGAAATCATCCGTTTCGTAGATGCCTCCGCCCCAAACGCGCAATGCATTGAAGTTGTTTTCCACGGCGCGATCGATGAGCACTTTGTAACGATCTCGCGTCAGACGTGAGAACAAAATATCGTGCGGAATCATGTTGCCGCCTTTAGTGAATAACTGTACGCCGTTGATTATCAACTTAAAATAACGGCCACCCGCCTCGCGCTCGGATTGATCGATTTCGACACGGCGTAAACCAACCTTTTTTTCGACTGTTTTTATGACCTCGCCGACAGCAAGATCGGTTAATGTGACGCGTATGGTGTAGCGAAATTGATCGCCATGGTTTCGCGGATACCATAATTTCGGATGATCAATGGTCAAGTTCATGTTAGCGCAGGCAAATTGCTTGATGCCGCCAGACCATGTGGCGCTGTCGCCTGTTTCGAGAACGGTTGCATCAATGCGCACGTGATGCTCTTGATCGCATCCGCTCAGATATTGACGGATGTTGACCGTGGCGCGCAGATTGTCTTTGCTCAGCGTGTGGTAGATGGCCGTTTCGTTCATGAAAACGGGTGCGATTTCGACACGGCAAGGTTTGTAAATGCCGACATTGAGTAATCTGGGAGACCAATCCCACTCGTATGACGACTGCGGCTTGCGGGACCAAACACGGTGTAGCATTTTGCCTGTGGTATTTCCTGCGCATACTTTGGTCATGTCCTTGAGTGCGGTATCGTGCAGGCCGCAATCCAGTTGCACATCAAGACGATTGTCGCCGATGACGGCACCGTTTGTGATATCAATGCGAGCGGGAGTATAGAAATTATTGTGTCGACCGACCGGTTTTCCGTTGAGATAAACGGTTGCGGCAAGGTCAAGACCTTCAAAGACCAGCCGAATACGACCGGCGGCGAAATCGTCCTCGGTCAGCGTGAAGTGGCGGGTATAAAGCCAATATTGCCCCTCGATAAAGGTGGCATTATAGACATTATGGGCAAGGTGCACGTCACCCGTCATGAATTCAAGTGCTTCCTGCACGGTTCCGGGAACTTCGGCAGGGTATGAGGGCATATAGGGTTGTGGATTGGGCCAGTCGGTATAACCGCCACGTTCGGCGGATCCCTTGATTTGCCATGTGCCGCAAAGATCGATAGTTTTCAGCATAAGTTCCTCCTTTGATTGTCCTTTATGAAAAATTAATGGGGCGGGAGTATGGTTCCGCGCTGTATTATCCCATGTAGGAATACATTATATCACCGCTCTTGCTACCCAACTTAACTGTATAGGGACGACCGGGGTAGAGATCAAAGAAGTTGTCGCTAAGATTACCGTCATCGCCGTCCAAGTCGAGACAAACGCCGAGAACGAGTTTGTCGGAAACATAGGTTGCGGTTCCGTCGCCGTTCTTGACAACTTTGATCTCGCTCTTTTCCAAACCGAGGAGTTTGTGTTCTCTATCGATAAAGCGGCGGCGGAACAACGGTTCGCCATCAACTTCCAATTCAAGTACGGGAATCGCCCCTGCGGGCAGTTCCTCTTTGGGAAGATTTGCTACAACGGTGGAGTCGTTGGCGGGAATGATAACCGTGATCGTTTGCAATTTGATCTCGCCACTCGGCAGCATGTAGCCGTAGGTCAGTTTACCGGTTTTGTCTGTGAGATAATCGTTGATGCCGTAGATGTCAAAGTGGTCGCCGGCGTTGACGAATTCGGCCGCGACAGGGGAGAGTGCACGTTTAACCGGCCAAAATGCGGGCGTGCGGTTGCCTAGGTAATCCATCGTGCCCCACGAACGGACTTCCGGCCAACAGGCATTGTACATCCAGAAAATCGATGCGGACGTGTATTCGCTCATGCGACGGCGGAAGTTGATGTTATATTCGTAAAGCCCCTCGCCGTGAACGAAGCCCAAATAGTAGATCGACTCGGGGATGGAAAGGCTTGACAACTCCGATTTGATACCGAGATAGCGTTCAATGGCGTGTGGCTCGGGCAGGGCCGAAGACAAATCACACATACAGTTATCGTGCAACTTGTAGTCAAACGAATGCTGAAATTGATAGCCGTCGGAAAGACATGCCATAGTGCAGGGGAGGGAAGTCGGGCCAAGCAAACCACCCTCGTCGGGGAACGTGCATATGAGATCGCGATACGGGAAAATATTGTAGCCAAAGCCCCAAGGATGTTGGTCGCCGGTTAGGCGATTTTGCGGGGCGGAACCGTCAGCCGAATAGGGGCTGGACGGATGGTAATAGCGTATTTCCCCCTCCTCGTGTAGCGCGCGGGGCAAAACGACAAAATACAAATTTGCATCGGTGTATTGTGCCAAATGCGCGGGATCCTCGGTGCCGGCATGCATGAACATATCGATTTCGTTGTTGCCGCAATATATAACCAGCGAAGCGTAGCAGGACATGCGGCGAATGTTGTACTTGATTTCTTTGATATAATCTTTCATGAAATCAAGTTCAAAGGCGGGGTAGGTGGCACATGCACCGATGAAATCTTGCCAGACGATGATGCCTTTTTCGTCGCACAGGTCGTAGAAATCGTCCGACTCATAAAGACCGCCGCCCCAAACGCGCAAGGCGTTGAAGTTATCTTCAATGGCGCGATCAATGGCGATCTCGTATTTTTCTCTGGTTATTTGCGAATAGACCATATCCACGGGAATAAAATCACCGCCTTTGGCGAACACGCGGTTGCCGTTGATGATGATTTTGAAATGCGTGCCGCCTTTGA
>CAZOHP010000071.1:0-9399 GCA_964579815.1 uncultured Lachnospiraceae bacterium | reverse complement strand
CGGTTCATCGGCCAGCAGGATGTCGGGGTCATTGACCAACGCACGGGCAATGGCAACACGTTGCATCTGACCGCCCGACATTTGATTCGGCTTTTTTCGAAGTTGATCGCCGAGTCCCACCTTTTCGAGCGCACGAACGGCACGGCGACGGCGCTCGGCACGTGATACACCCGACAGCGTCAGCGCCAATTCGACATTGGCCAGCACACTTTGATGCGGAATCAAATTGTAACTTTGAAACACAAAGCCGATCGAGTGATTGCGGTAGGTATCCCAATCGCCGTCGCCGTATTCACGAGTGGAGCGACCGTTGATGATCAGATCGCCCTCGGTATAGCGATCAAGACCGCCGAGAATGTTCAGCAGTGTGGTCTTTCCGCAGCCGGACGGACCGAGCACCGAAACGAATTCATTGTCGCGAAAAGCCAAATCGACGCCGCGCAATGCCGGAACCGCCTCGCCCCGACCGCCGACGTCATAGGATTTGACGATGCCTTTGAGTTGAATCATAAGATAACCTTCTTTCTTCGAAAATGATCGGTGCAGCCGGCGAAAGCGGGATACACCGGAACAGTCAAACATATCATAGTGAGAAGTATGCTAAAATTATACAAAGGAAGCAAAAACGTGTCAAGAGGGGGGCGGCAAGAATTTCAAGGAAATTTACGGTGCGGTCACACTTTCTTCGTTTTTTCGTTCGCCCCTTATCCGATGGCACAAAAGCGGCGTCTCGGAACGGAAAAGTTTCAATCGGCATCCCGATTATCCCTTGGATATACGAATATACGTATACGAAATTGCGCAAATATTGTTAAACTTCAACTGTACGAACAATCGTAACTTAGCGGTGCAAGAAAAGGAGTTATGCAATGATGAGCGTAAAAGATGCCGTTGTAATGCGTTTTCAAGAGATCATGCGAGAAAAGAATATCAAAATCAACGATTTGGCCAACCGTTCCGGCATTACCCCCTCGACCGCCTACAGCATGATGCAACCGCGTTATCGCCATATCTCCATTGTTACCATAAAAAAGTTATGCGACGGTCTTGATATTTCGCTCGGCGAGTTTTTTTCTTCCCCCATCTTCGACGAACTGGAACAGGAGATCTACTGACCTTGTTTCCCTCCGACCGTTTTTCTCTCGCCATGCAATCTTTTTTTGCTCAATTGCACGCGTCCCGGCCAACAATTACTCCGCCGCTCGGCAGCGACATCCCCGTTTGCGGCAAAACATACGAATTGTTTTTGTTGCGCGATGATCGCATTCTGTCGGCTCCCCGTGAGCAAAAGATCAAAACGACCGGCCGCACACTGACCGAGGCTTTTGACATCGGGCACGAAGCCGCGACACAGATCCGACACTATTTGGACAAACCCGATCACGATTTTCTCGCTCTCTTGTTGTCAAGCACCGATCGCTTGCTGCTGATTGCCGCCGTTCCCGGGCTGACGGACCGCCAAGGCGTTGCTTTTTTGTTTCGCTCGACCGCACACATCCGCACAACCGACATTGCGCGTGTGCTTTGCTATTCGTTTGGCGGGTGCGTTGCCTTGGATGAGAGCGTTCGTCGCTATGCCGATATGCCACTGCGAAAATGCGACGAGAACGCCTACATATTTCTGAAACGTTTGTTTTGCCTTTGGCGACAATTGATCGGCGGCACAGTGCGAACCAGCAGCGTGCATATTGAAGACCGACGTGAACTCTCCCGCCAATTGCGCACAACGGGGCGTTGCATGCTCGCCCTGCTCGGCCTACCGCCGGACACGGTCGGCGCCGTCCCCTTTCCCATCCCGTATCCCTTTTGCGGCAACTATCACCCCGCCCGCGCCGCTTGGACATTACTTTGCCTTTGGTGCGGGTTGCGACATCGTCCGACTGCCGAGACATGTCCCGCCGTGCACGAGATCGCGGACAACGAGCGCCTACTACCCATGTTTGAATTCAGCACGGGAAATCGCTCGCCGCTACCGGTCGAATGGGAAGAATGCCGCGATATCGCCAAGCGATACGGTATGTTGTTTGAAGTCAAGCGGACCAAAAATGCCATTCGCATCTGCCTGTGTCCCATGACGCCCGACACCACGCCGACGCTGTTCTACAACCTGCGCGCTCCGAATTCGTTGCTGTGGCAATTGCGAGCCGCACTTCAAATCACCGACACGCCGATGCAATGACAATCGGCGGCCTTGACAAAAATCGTTTTTTACGGTATAATAATTCCGTTAATCCGTAATCTTAATCATAGGGAGCATTTCATATACGAAAGGGAATTCGACATGAAATTGGAAGGAAACGCTATCGTCGGCCAGTCGGGCGGGCCGACCGCCGCCATCAACGCCACACTTTGCGGCGTCATCCGCGGCATGCTGAATTATGCACCGACACAACGCCTTTACGGCATGAGTAACGGTATCCAGGGGCTCGCCGACGGTCGTGTGATCGATTTGACCGAACGCTTTACTCAAACCGACGGACAAACTGCCGATGAGGATGCGCTCCGCACACTTGCGCACACACCTGCCGCCGCTCTCGGTTCCTGCCGCAAAAAGTTGCCCGACCCAAACGACACCGCCAACGACGAAACATACGAGAGGTTGCTCGCTCAATTCCGCGAACGAAACATTCGCACTTTTTTCTATATCGGCGGCAACGATTCCATGGACACGGTCTCCAAACTATCCACGTACACAAAACGTGTCGGCTATCCCCTGACCGTCATCGGAGTGCCGAAGACCATTGACAACGATCTGGACGGCACCGACCACACACCCGGTTTCGGTTCGGCAGCCAAATTTGTTGCCACCACCATGCAAGAAATATTGCTCGATTGCGCCGTCTACACCGTTCCCGCCGTCACCGTCGTTGAGATCATGGGGCGCGACGCGGGGTGGCTGGCTGCAGCTTCTGCCATTGGTCAGGCGACGGGAGGTCTCGCGCCCGATTACGTCTATCTGCCGGAGCGTCCGTTCTCCCGGGATCGTTTCTTGACCGATGTCCGCACGGCGTTGGATCGGCACCCGAATGTGGTCATCGCCGTATCCGAGGGCATCCGCTATGCCGACAACACCCCGGCAGGCGCATCCGTCCAAAGCGGCGGACAGGCAACCGACGCATTCGGTCACAGCGCCTTGGCAGGCGCGGGGAAGGCGCTGGAATTTGCCGTAAAGACCGAGATCGGCTGCAAAGTTCGCTCAATCGAATTGAATTTGCCTCAGCGTTGTGCCGGGCACCTACTTTCGGCCACCGATATTGACGAGTCGCTGCGCATCGGCGCGGGCGCGGTTAAAGCCGCCGCCGAGGGCATCACGGGCGTAATGATGACCATTCGCCGCATCTCGACCGAGCCGTACATCTCCGAAATCGCGCATACCGCCGTCTCATCCGTTGCCAACGCGGTACGCCGTGTACCGGACCATTACATCAATAGCGAAGGAAATCACGTCACCCGCGCGTGCTGTGAATATTTGGCCCCCTTGATCGTGGGAGAAACACCTCCCGACTATCGCAACGGGCTCCCGACGTTTTTCCGTTTCTAATCCCCAAAAAGGAGGTTCTTCGTATGTTGAATCGTCATCCATGCTCAAGCGGCCTTGTGTTCGGATTGAGTTCTCATATCGGCATTTGGGTGCTGTTTTGGCTGATCACATATGTATTTAATCTCCCCGACGCCGCTTTCATCGGCTGTACGGCAGTTCTCGCTTTATCGCTCGGTCTTTTCGGCTGTTTGGTATGGCGCGCAAAGCAATGTTTTCTTTTTGCGCTCTGTGCGTCGGGATCGGTCGCCGTCCTTTTGGTTACCGAGGCGATCGTTTTTTCCGATTTCGGCAGTTGTATCATCCCGTATTTGGATCATGCAGAGTGGTTTGCGGGACTGTCGTATCTGATTTTCGGCATCTTTATGGCAATATCTCTTGCTGCGGAATGGATCATCGCGCTCATACTGTGGATGATCCGTCGTAGCAAAACAACATCGCGAGACGCGATCAAGAAAGGAAAATCAATATGAAAATCGCAGTAATCACCGGTGCATCTTCGGGAATGGGACGCGAATTTGTCCTCCAATTGGATGTAGCCGAGCAGTTCGATGAATTATGGCTCATTGCCCGTCGACGCGAGCGACTTGAAGAATTGCAACCGCTCGTTCGCGCCAGAGTGCGCGCCGTTGCGCTTGATTTGACGGAAAAAGACAGCATCGCGCAATATGAGCAGTTGCTCAAAGAAGAAAATCCGGAGATCGCGGTGTTGGTCAACGCTTCCGGCTTCGGTCAATTCACGGCCTTTGCCGACACCGAACTCAATACGCTTTACGGCATGGTCGAACTCAACGCACGGGCGCTGATGGGCATGACTTATGTTTCGCTTCCCTATCTCAAAGCAGGCAGTCGTGTCTACCAAATGGGTTCGCTGTCCTCTTTTCAACCCGTTCCCTGCATCAACGTATACGGTGCGACCAAAGCCTTTGTTCTGTCCTTCTCCCGCGCGCTGAATGTCGAATTGAAATCGCGCGGCATTCGTGTGATGGCCGTTTGCCCTTTTTGGGTCAAGACCGAGTTCTTCGGCCGCGCAAAAAAAGACGACACCATATCGTATTACAGTCATATGTACGAGGCAAATGCGGTCGTCCGTCAAGCACTGCGCGACATGAAAAAAGGAAAGGATGTTTCCGTTCACGGCGCGGCCGCCAAATTGCAAGTGCTCAGCGTCAAATTGTTACCGCATAAACTTGTCATGAAGATCTGGTGCGCCCAGCAAAAGATCAAATAACATCGTATTATTTCAAGCAGTCGAAAAACGCATCCGCGCTTACGGTCCGGAAAACGAAATCATTGTAGGAGTATGAGGTATGGCACCAAAAAGAACCGCCGATCGGGCAGAGCAACTGAATATTGCGGACATGGAACTGTCGAAAAAAAAGAATGTCGAAAAAAAGGCCGACGACGGCAAATACGATAACAGCAGCATCAAAATGCTCAAGGGCGCCGACCGCGTGCGCAAACGCCCCGCTGTCATTTTCGGCTCGGACGATCTTGAAGGCTGTAAGCATGCGTTCTTTGAGATTCTTTCCAACTCGGTCGACGAGGCGCGCGAGGGCAACGGGGACACCATCACCGTCACGGCCAAACGCGACCATTCCATCACCGTCGATGACCGCGGGCGCGGCATACCGTTGGGATACAACGAAGCCGAGGGGCGTTGGAACTGGGATCTCATTTATTGCGAATTGTACGCCGGCGGCAAATATAACAACAACGACGCGGGCGGCGCTTACGAATATTCGTTGGGTTTGAACGGTTTGGGCGCCTGCGCAACGCAATATTCGTCCGAATATATGGAAGTCTTTTCTTATGACGGAAAAAACGAATATTCCATCCGTTTTGCCAAAGGCGAGGTGCAGGGAGAATTGACGGTGCGTCCTCTCGCTCCCAAAGAAAGACGCACCGGCACGGTACAGCATTGGCTGCCCGACTTGGATGTCTTTACCGACATTGCCATTCCGCCCGAGTATTTTGAGGAAACCCTGCGCCGGCAATCCATGGTCACTCCCGGCGTTACCTTTATTCTCAAGATCGAGCAGGAGGACGGAAGTTTCTCCGAATCCACCTACGTCTATCCCAACGGTATCTCGGATTATCTGCGCGAGCAGGTGGGAGACAGCGCGCTGACCGCGCCCGTCCTTTGGCACCTGGAAACACAGGGCCGCGACCGTGAGGACAAACCCATGTACAAACTCAAAGCAGATTTTGCCTTTTGCATATCCGGCTCGGTCAAATTGCTGGAATATTATCACTGTTCCAGTTACTTGGAACACGGCGGCTCGCCCGACCGCGCGGTCAAAGTCGCTTTCGTATACGCACTTGACCGCTATATGAAAAACACGGGCAAATACAATAAAAACGAATCCAAAATCACTTTTCAAGATGTGGCCGACTGCTTGGCGCTCATTATCAATTCAATCTCCACGCTGACATCCTATGAAAACCAGACCAAAAAGGCCATCAATAACAGTTTCATCTACGAGGCCATGACCGATTTTCTCAAGCAACAACTTGAAATCTATTTTATCGAAAACCCCAACGCCGCCGATATCTTTGCCAACCGGGTCTTGGTCAACAAACGATCACGCGAGAGCGCCGAGAGTGCCCGTATCAACATCAAAAAGAAACTCAGTGGCAATATGGATATCGCCAATCGTGTGGAAAAATTCGACAACTGCCGTTCCAAAGACCCCGCCGTCCGTGAGTTATACATTGTGGAGGGCGATTCGGCACGCACCTCGTGCAAACTGGGCCGCGACGCCGAATTTCAAGCCATCATTCCCGTGCGCGGCAAAACACTCAACTGTATGAAAGCGGACTACGAGCAAATCTTCAAAAACGACATCATCACCGATCTGCTCCGCGTCATCGGTTGCGGGGTGGAGATCAACAGCAAAAAGGTCAAGACCGACATGGTGGCCTTTGATCCGGATGCGCTGCGGTGGTCCAAAATCATCATTTGCACCGATGCCGATGAGGACGGTTTCCAGATTCGCACGTTGCTTTTGACTCTGTTCTACCGCCTGCTCCCCACTCTGATCAAAGAGCACAAGATCTACATTGCCGAAACCCCGCTCTTCGAGATCACGGTCAAAGAAAAAGGCGAGGAAAAGACATATTTCGCTTATGACGAATTCGAGCGCGCCGACATCATCAAAAAACTCGGAAACAAAAAATACACCTTGCAACGATCCAAAGGACTGGGCGAAAACCAACCCGACATGATGTGGGAGACGACCATGAATCCCGCCACGCGGCGCTTGGTGCTCGTTTCGTCCGCCGACGCCGCCGCAACCGAGGAAATTTTCGACACACTGCTGGGAAACAATTTGCAGGGTCGTAAGGATTTTATCGCCGCGCACGGCAACGAATACATCAAAGACGCGGATATTTGACGAGCGAAAGGTATCCTCACCTCCTATGACGGCATGGTCGTAGAATTTTGATCAATGATACGAATCGAGGTGGGACTTTTTCGGCAAAGTCCCACCTCTCGTTTCAGTTCCCAAAAGAGCAGTCTACTGCCGGCCGCCGCAAAGTTTTTGAGGATTTTCTCATAATCCCTTGTAAAACGCTCACAAGTTTGATATAATGGTAGTGTATACAATCTACCGCCGTTAAGGAGGAGTTTACCCGCATGAAAACGTTACTTACCGGTGCCGAATTCTGGAAATATGCCCCGGTTCCCACCTTTGCGGCGGGCGAGTTGCTCATAGAAAACGGCATCATCACCGCCTGCGGCAAGCCGGGAACGTTGTCGCGTGACGGAGCGTCAATCACGGATCTCGGCGGCGCACTTGTCGCTCCCGGTTTGATTGATCTTCATACGCACGGCCGCACGGGAGGAGATTTCACCTCAGCCGATCAATGTCTTCTTCGGCAGATGTCGCGTTCTTACCTCGCGGCAGGCACGACAACCGTCATGCCCACGCTGGCTTCCGCGCCCATGGAACATTACGTAAGCGCTGCCGAGCGCATCGCCGCCACGAGCAATACCGAAAAGGGGGCCCGCTGGCTGGGATTGCATTTGGAAGGGCGGTATCTCAACCCGGAAAAGCGCGGCGCACACGCGCGCGAGTTGCTCGCACCGCTCGATGCCCGTGAATTGCGGTTCTTGCATCAGCAAATGTGTCAACCGTTTGCAGAGCGGCATTTGCCTATTCCCTTTCGCTTGACAGCCGCACTCGAAGAGGACACGGACGGCAGTTTTTCCGCCGCAGCCGCCGCTTGCGGTATCTTTCTCTCGCTCGGCCATACCACGGCAACCTATGACGAAGCCATGCAGGCTCTGCACAACGGTGTGCGGACATTGACACACTTGTTCAACGCCATGCCGCCGTTACACCACCGCGCGGGCGGTGCCGTTGCCGCGTGTTTCGACGCGGTCGCGCAAACCGACGGAATTTACGGAGAGTTGATCTGCGACGGTCTGCACATAGCCCCCGAAATGGTTCGCATGGCTTGGCGGGCGTTGGGACGCGATCACACCCTGCTCATCACCGATTCGATGGAGGGCACCGCTTGCCCCGACGGCGAATATGCCATTGCGGGGGAACGTGTATTTTTGAAAAACGGTCGAGCCGTGACCGAAAACGGGGCGCTCGCCGGCAGCACGCTCTCGCTTTACGAGGCCGTCTGCCACATGTCCGATATGTGCCGTATTTCGCTTGCCGAGGCAATCACCTGCGCAACACGCAATCCCGCGCGACTGCTGCATCTTGATCGCCACTTCGGCTCACTTGAAGTCGGTTGCACAGCCGACATGATTGTCATAGACGCCGATACGCGCGCGTTGCGCAGTGTATGGCTGAACGGCGAGGAGGCAATATCATGTTGAAACAATCGCTCACACAACTGCGCATGGAACCGACATCGCCGTCGGTAGCCGAGGCACGCCGCATTGCTTCCGCCAATTTGCGAACCCGCGGCATGCGGCTGCATCTCATACTCGCCGCCTTGCTTACCATGACCTTTGTGGTCGGCACCATGTATCTGACCGAAAATTTGTTTGCCGTTGTACCGTGGGTCTCGCTCCACGAGTACGCCTATGAACTGTTTGCGGTGCTTGACGTTGCATTCTATCTCATGGACGCGGCAGTGCTCGTTTTTCTCGGATGCCCGCTGCTTTACGGTTGTGCCGCCATATTTCACGCCGCCGCAGACGGACGCAAGTTACCGCTCGTGACGCTATTCGATGCATTCGGTCATGCTCGGACATACGGTCGGGCCATTGCGGTCATGCTGATCATCATAGCACCTCGTGCATTTGTCTTCTTTTTACTGCATATGCTATGGAGTTCGGCCGCTGTCTCACCCCCGGGCATCGCCCTGTTGCTCGGATTGCTTTCGTTGGCGCTGATTGCAATTGCGACCTTGCTTTTCGGTTTGGACGACGCGTTGCTGTCACTTGCCTTGCAACACCGAGACAGCCGCATTACCGTGCTTTATCGGCAATCATTGACTTTAACGCGCCATCGCTTGACTCGCATTTGGCTTTGCAAACTCACCTATATCGGGTGGACTCTCCTCTCGGTCTTCACACTGGGCGTGTTGTTTTTCGGCCACACGCTCCCCTATTACTGTTTGTCACACGCCGTATGGACGGACGACATCTACCGCCAATGATACATGCTTGATTTGATCAAACATAATCGCACGACATATCAATATCGGAAAGGATGGTTCAACACCATGGAACAGCAAAAATTTTATATAACCACCGCCATTGCCTACGCCTCCAAAAAGCCGCACTTCGGCAACACCTATGAGGCAATTATGACCGACGCACTGGCTCGCTACCGCCGTGAGCGCGGCTATGACGTATTTATGTGCACGGGCACCGACGAGCACGGCCAGAA
>CAZOHP010000070.1:0-9485 GCA_964579815.1 uncultured Lachnospiraceae bacterium | reverse complement strand
TATATAGCAAAAATTATATCAAGGTTTTTGCCAATTTTTACTTGACAGTTACTTTGCTCCGTGCGCCGATTGACAAACACGGCAATCTATGTTATACTTATTCCATACAACAGTATACCACAAAAATCCCCCCTGTGCAAGAGCACGGTCGGTAAAAAGGAGAACCGTTATGAACAACTGTCTGTTTTGCAAAATTCTCGCAAATGACATTCCGTCAACCAAAGTATACGAGGACGAAAACGTTTATGCGTTTCGCGACATTGCTCCCCAAGCCCCCACACATATTCTCGTCATTCCCAAGACGCATATCGCGTCCGCCGACGAGATCACACCCGAGACCGCGCCACTCGTTGCGGCCGTCTTTGCCGCCATCCCCAAGATTGCCGCTGCCGAGGGGTTGACGAATGGTTATCGCGTCGTCACCAATGTCGGCACACACGGTTGCCAATCGGTCAAACATCTGCATTTTCATTTGCTCGGCGGCACACAGTTGACCGAAAAAATGTCATAACATGCGAAAGCAGCCTCTCAAACGGAAAGGCTGCTTTTTGTATGCCGAAACGGTTTCGATTATTTTTGCAACATACGCTCAAGGAGCGCCATTTTGTTTTGCGAATACTCATACGCGCCCTTGAAATCGCTTTGCTCACGGCAACAAATCTCAAGATCGCAAAATACGCAATAAAGTAACATCTCACCGTGGGCATCGTCCGTGCGCAAAAGTTGCTCCGATTGTTCTTGCGCCTCGGCATAATTCCTCTTGTATGTCATCCAGTGAGCGCGGAAATGAGTTTGCCAAACATCCTCCTCGTCTTGCCGCAAATAATCTTCCACCCGGCGTATCTCTCCCGCCGCCAGCGCCTCGCGTGCCAGGATATACCGCCCTACGGAGTCGGTCGCACCGAGAAACGCATCATCAATATCCGACATCACCTCGGAATACAGTGACGGGGATATGTCGCGCATAAAGCGAAAGTACAACGCGGCCGATGAACGGATGGCATCGGTAGCATACACTGTTTGAGCGGCGTAGCCAAGTGCCTCGTCCAACATGGCACAGCAATCATGCAGTCGACCATGCTCAAACAATTCGACAGCCAAAGCAAGCGAGCATTGTGCCATGATCAACTCGATTTCATCGTCCGCATTTCCATCGTCTGCCTCGGCACGGCACAGTTCCAAACAAATGCGGAAATCTCCCGCCGCCAGCACGCGGCGGATGCTGTCAATGCGACTCATTTTTTTCCAAATACGGTCATCACTGCCATCGGCCAGCAAAAAGCCTGCGGGCACCTCCAGCCGCTCTGCCAAATACCAAACCGTTGGCAATGATGGCAGAGCCGCACCGTTTTCGACACGGCTGAGCATATTGCGCGTGATTCGATCACCGGCCAAGTCCGCTTGCGTCATGCCGCGTTGTATCCGCAACTGACGTATCTTTTCGCCGATATTGTTTTGCATCATTACTGTTCTTTCCCCGTTTATCGTTTATCGTTTTACTTTCACTGTTTACACACCTGCCAAAGTCTTACGCAGAGCACCGCAAAAAACATCCCTTTTGCGCTTGGACGTAAATAGCAGTTGCTTTTTTGCTATTCTACCATACGACAAAGCAAAAGGGATGAATGAAATGTAAATTTTATTTAACATGCAGAGCATTTACGCCAAAAAAGGCAAAAGCAGACACATGAGCGGCAACGTTATCAAACTGACGATGGTCGAAAGCAGTACAAGGTTGGCGGCGGTTTTTTGCCCCTTACCCAGCATCTCGGCAAACGAGAGAACCATATTGGCGGCAGGACAGCAAACAATAATAAACAATGCCTGCTTAATATAACCGTCAACGGGAACAAAAAGCAATGCAACGAAAGCAAAAAGCGGACAAACGACATTCTTACACAGTACAATGACATACTGTCGCCATTCGCCGAACAACTCGCTCGGTTTGACACGCGCCAATCTCATGCCGAGAATAAACATACAAAGCGGCGTGGAAAAATTTCCAAGTTGCGTAACCATGCTTTCCACCCGAGCGGGGAGAACAAAGTCCAAGCACATGAACACAATCGCAATCATGCCCGCGATGGTGTTCGGATTGATGAATACCTTTTTGATACTGATATATTTGGGATCGCGCGTAATAATGGTCGAAACAATGGTCCAGCACATCATATTCATGACCAACGAGAACAGCGCGGAAACCATAACGACTTCGGGGTGCGCATCTCCCAACACCGCTTCCAAAATGGGCACTCCGAAAAAGCCGCTGTTGCTGAAAGTAGCCGCAATAACAAAAATACGATACTTCGCTTCCGTTTGCTTTTTCCGCAGCACGAAATAAGACAGGGCCAGCATGGCGCATTGCAACGCAAGAGCGAGTACAAATGCCCACAGACCACGCATGAGCATAACGTTCTTGGGAACGGTACCGTTTTGTACCATTAACGTCGCTTTTTGAAATGAATATACGGTCAAACAGGGCTGGCTGATATACAGCAACAACGTGACCAGCGCCTTGATGGACTTTTCATCCTCAAATTTCTTGAATTTCATGAGCAAAAAAGCAGGTGCGGCAAACACCAACATTTTTGCAACGGCCTCTAAAGTTATATAGAAATTCTCCATAATTAAGCGCGAGCACCTCGTGAAGAACGGAAGATCGCGTCTACGAGTTTCTGCGTTTTGAGCGCTTCCTCCATCATGCTTCGCGTTCGACTACCGTCAAGATCGTTATAAAATTCGGCGATTTGAGTGGCATGTGAAGAACCGTAGCACGCTTTAGCTCCGGCATTTTTAGTATGCTCTCCGTCGTTGACGCGAACATCGTGTCCGTCCTTGAAGTGGATACAGCAATCTCCCGCACGGCTCTCAACACACGCGTTTTCGCACTTGATGGTAATGCGGATATCTTCATCTTCAAAATTATTGATTGTAAAATAAAATAGCGCGCGAGTACCGTTTTGAAAATAGATCAAACCTTCGGCTGTATCTTCGACCTCGGCCGTCGTTTCTCCGTGATGTGAAACGGTAGCGCGAACATCGGCAACTTCGGAACCGGCAAAATAGCGCAGCAGATCCAGCGTGTGGATGGCTTGATTGATAATAACGCCGCCGCCGGCCGTTGCATAATCGGAACGCCAGGCTCCGGAATTGTAGTAGGCTTGATCGCGGTGCCAGCACACCTCGCCGCGCAATGCGATCAGTTTTCCCATTTCTCCGCTCCGAAGCGCGGCATAAATCGCCTCGTTTTCGGCATTATAGCGATTTTGAAAAATAATGCCCAAACGGCGTCCTGTTTCCTCGGATGACTGCTTCATGCGCACCGCTTCTTCATAGGATACGGCCATAGGCTTCTCGCAAAGTACGTCTGCTCCCGCTCGCATGCAATCGATGGCTACGATACTGTGTAAGTAATGCGGCAAGCACAGATGCACGGCATCCGGCTTGAGTTCATCCAGCATTTTGTGATAATCGGTATACCACGCGCATTTCCCCATTTCGGCGCGTGCTTGGGCACGTTCTTCGATGATATCGCATACGGCGACCAACTCGGTTGCCTCATTTTCCAACAGCGGTTTAATGTGATTGGTGCTGATCACGCCACAGCCGATCACGCATACACGGCGTTTATTGTGCATAGATTGTCTCCTCTCCCGGGTAGATCTCATATTTACATACAGCGAGTTCATATCCCGCTGTTCAGCATTATATCATATCCGCCTGATAAAAGCAAGGTGATTTGACAAAAAAGGCAATCTTTTTTGTGTTCTCCGTCTGCGGATATTGTTTCGCGTCGCGTGGAAAGATAACATGGCAAGGAAAGGAGTTGATCTTCTGAAAAGCAAATATGATATTCTCATTATCGGAGCCGGACCTGCCGGCATGACCGCCGCCATCTATGCCTGTCGTGCCGGGCAACGCGTACTATTATTGGCAGACGATTGCGCGGGCGGTCAGATGAACACCACGCCAACAGTGGAAAACTACCCTGCCCTACCCGTCACCGCAGGCTGGGAACTGACCGAACAAATGCGTGAGCAAGTGGAGGCGCTCGGCGCCGAAATGATATATGAACGCGCTGTAAGCATTGAAAAATCCGAAAACGGCAGTTATCGCATCGACACCGAACGAAACAACTACCGCGCAACTGTCATCATCATTGCCAACGGCGTCAAGCGGCGGCAGTTGAATATTCCGGGAGAACAATCGCTCCTCGGTCGTGGCGTTTCACAATGCGCTACCTGTGACGGGCCGCTGTTTCGAGGAAAAAATGTCGCCGTAATCGGCGGCGGCAATACCGCGTTGGAGGATGCATTGTATCTTTCCGGAATTTGCTCTCAAGTGTATTTGATCCATCGTCACCCGACTTTTCACGCACAAAAAACATTAATCGATCGGCTCGACGCGCACCGAAACATCATTCGTCATATGAACACCGTTCCGGTAAGGATCAACGGCAACGAGCGGGTCGACGGTTTGGTCATACACGAATGCGGCGGCGATCATTCGGTGACACGGGATGTCTCAGCCGTATTTGTAGCCATTGGTTTGATTCCCGACAATGGCATGTTTGCCTCTTTGCTTTCCCTGGACCCTGCGGGCTATATCAAAACCGATGAACGCTGTGCCACCGGCGTTGCGGGGATTTTCGCCGCCGGCGACACACGCGCCAAGGAACTGCGTCAGATCGTGACAGCCACGGCAGACGGTGCCGTGGCTGCAACCGAAGCCTGTCGCTATTTGGAACAAACAAAAGGCTCATCGAGTTGATTCGATGAGCCCCATCTTCATACCGTCTGCCCTAATTTTTCGCGCGATCTTGAATGATGCGCACATTCAACAAGGCGAAGATACATCCTCTCCAATTGCCGTACCATGCCGTCGGCGGTCAGCCGCTCGCGGTAGTGCCGTCGGGCTCCCTCGGCCAGTTGTGCACGCAAGTTCTTATCCTTATACAGCCGCATCAATGCCTGTGCAAGCGCTCCTGCACTGCCCGTTTCAAACAGCAAACCGTTCTCACCGTCCACCACCATTTTAGGGTTTCCTCCGTAGCGGGATGCCACAGCGGGCACTCCGACGCTCATGCCTTCGGATAGCGAAAGACTGGATGTTTCTGTTCCGTAGGACGCATTGACATTAACATCCAGCAAGGCATAATAAGGTGCGGTGTCCTTGGCAAATCCGGTAAAAATGACCGCATCTTTGATTCCCAATTCAACCGAAAGTGCTTGATATCGCGCGGCGCATGAACCGTCACCGATCAGTAAAATGCGAAAATCATTCGTTTGTTCGGCGCACATCGCCGCCGCGCGCAACAGCGTTTCCTGACCTTTGTATTCTTCCAAACGTGCCACCATGCCGATCACAAAGTGACGCTCTGTCACTCCCAACCGCTCGCGCAGTGCAGATATCTCTTCGTCTGTGCAAGAACGCACGGGACGCACACCGTTAATGATAACCTCGATCTCACGTTCATCCATTCCCATCTCACACAGTTGATCTCGCGCCGCATCGGCAACCGCAACCACACGATCGGAGAGTAAACGACTGCCGTAGCGAAAAGCAAAACGGAAAACGGGATTTTTCTGCCATGTTGCAAGCGGAAAAACGCAGTGGCGCGTTTGAACACAAACAGGAACCCCGGCCAGTCGTCCCGCCAACCGTGCCACCAGCGCCGCATGGGTATGAAGAATATCGGGACGCTCACGCCGCAAAAGACGCACATAGGCGGGCAATGCGCCGAGATCCCATGAACGGTCATGTCCACCTGCCACGGTCTCAACGCGACAAGGTAATGCGGCAAAACGTTCGATCAACCGACTTCCCGCAGGCAACACGACAACATATTCAAAGCGTTTCACATCTCCGCAGGCCAGTGTATTATACAGCAACGTCCCCGCACCGCCGATATTGGTATCGGTCAGTACATGAACGACTTTGATTTTTTTCATCACATATCACCTTTTCCCACTCGTAGTACAAATTAGTGTTCGCCGGAGCGGGAAAAGTTATTCCGCATCGATCATAAACCGACGGTATTCGATGGCAAGCGTTTGTCGTTGCCGAACATTTTTTATACGTCAACGCCGAATACGGATCGCTGTTGATATACGCCGGGTGTGAGTCCCGTTTGCTTTTTGAAAAAGCGAACAAAATAACTCGCATCATCAAATCCGCATTTTGATGCGATCTCCGAAACGGTGTAATATCCGCTGCTCAAATATTCCTTTGCATAATGAAGTCGGATACTGTCTCGATATTGCAAGGGGGATTCCGTATACTGTTTTTTCCATTCGCGTCTGAAATTTGTTACGCTCATATTGGCATATTTGGCCAACTCATCCAAGGTAATCGAACGATCAAAGTGCTGTTCGATATATTCTTTTACGGGGAGCATTCTTTCATACGACGCCGTATGTTTTCGATTGGTGCAGTCATAATAAAAAGCGGAAAGCAGTTCGTAAAGGCAACCGTTTGCCCGCATTTCAAAGCCCGTTTTTTTCAGCTTCCATATATCGGTTAATCGAACAAAACAGCGTTTGATCTGTTCCGTACTCTCCTCTTGCAACAGATAATACGGTTGATCCAAAGCGCCGAGTCTTGACGTATCTTCGTGAATGTCGAAATTTACCGTATAATGTTTGAATTCTTTTTCCGTAACAATGGAATAGGCCGCATACGGCGACAGAAAAAGTGTGTTGCCGTCGCAGACTGTGACACGTTCTCCATCGTAAAAGCGATATTCCGCTCGTCCGCTCAACACATATACCAGCCCGTAGTGTCCTCTGCCATGGGAATATTCACAACGATGCACACGATCCAAAATATATTCGTGCGCAAGTCCGATCTTGCTCACATCCAGAAAAAAATCATCTGTAAACAGCATATTTTTCTCCCCTTTGCTTGAATATTTTCAGTATAGCACAGTCCGGCGTATTTCGTCAAGAAAAAACGGACAGATTGTCCTAAAAAAGAACATATTATCCATTGATTTGCAAGAATTTCAATGTTAAAATTCTATAAAAAGGAGGATACTGCATATGAAAAAAGCAAAAGTTGCCGTGATAGGCTTAGGACATCACATTTATTTTGATCAATTTGAGGGGCTCCGCGAGGAGTTGATGCAAAAGAGCGCACAATTCCGAGCATATCTTGATCCCACGATATGCGACGTTGTCGACCTCGGATATATCGACTGCGTGGATGGTCCGTTTGAAACGGGTCGCAAGTTAAAAAAAGAAGATGCGGATCTTCTCTTTATCATTCTTTCCACTTATGTGCCGTCTGCCGTTTGTGCACCGTTCGCGAAATATTTGGATATTCCTCAGGTTCTGGTGTGCATTCAGCCGCTGGAACATTTGGATTATTCCCACACGACCACCTATATGCAACTTTGTAATGATGATATCTGCGCGATGCCCGAGGTTGCGGGGGTATATGAGCGCCTCGGAAGGAGCATTCCGCCCTGCATTGTGGCATCGTCTTCGCAAAGTGAAAAGATTCAAAAGCAACTTTCCGAATGGGTGGCGGCGGCCAATGCCATGGCCGCTTTCAAATATGAGACATTCGGCTATCTCGGACACACCTACGAGGGTATGTACGACATGCACACCGATCCCACGGCATTTACCGCCGCTTTCGGTTCTCACGTAAAGATGCTGGAGATGTGCGAGTTGGCAAAACTTTCGGAAACGGTGACGGAACAAGAGATCAAGGACCAAATCAAAGAAATTACCGATACTTTCGAGATCTGCGATCCATCCGTTGACCCATTGACCGACTATGTTAAGGAAGATGATCTCGCCTATTCCGCCCGGCAAGCGGTCGCACTCAAAAAAATGGTGCAAAACAACCATCTGACCGCACTGGCTTATTACTACAAAAGCGAGCCGAACAATCCATACGAACAGTTGGCCGCCAACCTCATCATCGGCAACACGCTTTTGACCTCGTCGGGTATTCCGTTGGCGGGAGAAGCGGATCTTAAAACAGCCGCCGCCATGCTGATTATGAAAAGCATCGGAGGCGGTGGCTCGTTTGCCGAAATACATCCCTTTGACACGGCGGACGACATGGTGCTCATCGGACATGACGGCCCCCACAATATTGCGATCGCCGATGGAAAGCCCAGACTTCGCAAATTGAAGAAATATCACGGCAAATCGGGAAGCGGCATCGGCGTGGAATTTTCACTCAAAGCGGGCCCGATCACCATGCTCGGCATCAATGTGGATCGCAACGGAAAATTCCGCATGATCGCCGCCGAGGGCATTTCCGTTGCCGGAGAGATTCCTCAAACGGGCAATACCAACACGCGCGTCAACTTCGGTAGCGACATCTGCGAATTTCTCGCTCATTGGTGTGAGGCCGGTCCGACACATCATTTGGCGCTCGGCGTTGGGCATCACATGAGCACATTGCGCAAGTTTGCAAAAATAAGCGGAATCGAATTGACAGAGGTAAAGTAACATGAGACGGGACCTTTTTGTGTTTGCCGGGCAATCCAATATGATGGGAGCATCGGTATATCCGCCGCGAAATGACATCATGACCGAAAATTCCTTTGAATACAAGCACAAAGAACGTCGTTGGGGAAAAGCGAGCGGGAACTTTGTTCCCGCCGCTTATCCTGCCGGCGAATTTTCCTATGTTGATATGGAGAAAGCCTATGCTTCCGATATGGTCAATGAAAGCGGGAAAAGTTTGATGGCCGATTATGCCCAAAATACCTTTTTTTGCCCATCGATGTTCAATTTGAAATCCGAAGAGACAAAAAGCGTATTTCCGTTTTCCGGTTTTTCCGAAGCCACTGCTACTGCCGGTGTTACACTGGCTCCGCTACTTGCCATGGAATGGGAGAAACGCGGCGGCGCCTGTGCTTATGCGCATGTTGCCAAGGGCGGCGTTTTGATTTCTCACTTTATGACCGATGAAATGGAAGAAGAATACGGGAAACAAATCACACGGTATAATGATCAACACGGGACGAGTTATGTACCGAATCTTCCTCCCAGAATGAGCGGTGCGGCAGATTATTTTTTGGAAAAATGTCATGACTTTTTTTCGGATGCCGAAAAGCACTTTTCAAATGATCAATTGAAAAATCGTTGCTTTTTCTGGTTACAGGGAGAAGGAAATGCCAATGATTCCGTGATAGAGTATGAAACCAAATTGGATATTTTATGGGCAAAATTAAAATCGGTCGGATTTACCCATTTTTTCTGTATTCGCGTGGATTTCTTCGGCACCGACACAATTGCAAACACGATGCAGGCACAGGAAAATTTTGTTTCTCGGCATTCTGACGCCTATATGCTGACACGCGCGGCGTCTTACTTTCCCTATGCCGGACGGGACGAGCGGGATTGGTTTATCGTTCCGCCCGGCGAAGAATATCGTGATTGTCGCGACAGTTTTTACGGATATGCCAACCAACACATAAACGAAAAGGGATTTGAGTTGATCGCCAAACGCGCCGTTAGTAA
>CAZOHP010000069.1:0-9763 GCA_964579815.1 uncultured Lachnospiraceae bacterium | reverse complement strand
GATAAATTTTTCGCGGGATTGTCAGCAGAGTGATTTCGTTGATATTTTTTGTAAAGAATACTTGACTTTGAACGAAAAAAATTGTATAATATTTATTGTAGATTTACTGCGCGGATAGTTTGCGTAAGTAGTGAGAGGAGGATACATATGAAGTATCAAATGAAATGGGCGGGCAAGTTGACCGCGCTGCTGTTGTGTTTGACGCTGGTGTTGGTTGCCACGTTGCTTTGTTCTTGCAATAACAGTGAGCCCAAAAATCCGTCAAACGATGACGACAAGGACCCCTCATCCGAGATCAACAATCCGATAGCGCCGGGTCTTGTGGACGAGGGCGAGGGAATCGCGCTCGTCGACAGCGACGGCAAAGCGCTCTATAAGGTCATTCGTCCCGAGGTGGGAAAGACGGCAGAGGTCAATGCGGCTGTTTTGCTGCGCAAAACGCTCAACGCCACGCTCGGTATTTCCATGGGCATCGGCGACGATTATGCCGATGACGCGGATTGGCCCACGATCAATGAAACTTATGAAATATTGGTCGGCGAGACCAATCGTTCCGAATCGAAGACTGCGTTGGCCGAACTCGGCGAGGAGCAGTACATGATTCGTGTGAGCGGTAAGAAAATCGTGATCATCGGTGTCGACCAATATCACACGCAAATGGCAGTTGAATATTTTCTGCAATATTATCTCGGCTGTGATCCCGATACATGGACGGCGCCGGAGCAGACCAACCTTTGGTTGAACGCCGAGACCAATGATATTCGCTACGAACTTTATATCCGTGATGGCATTGAAAATATTACGTTGGTGAGAACCGAGTATTCCACGGAAGACGTGGTTGTGGCCGATGTGCTGATTACGCCCGACAAATACGATGTTGACCCCACGGGAAAAGAGGACAGCACGGCAGGCATCCAGCAAGCGCTCTTTGATGTGGAAGCGCAGGGCGGCGGCACGGCGTTTTTGCCCGTAGGTGATTATCGAGTGACGAAGATGATCCGCATTCCCGCGTTCTGTGTTCTGCGCGGCGACTGGCAGGATCCCGACCTCGGAAACGAGTATGGCACGGTGCTGTTGTTGGACATTGAGGAAAGCGATGAGTTGACGATGGGTACCATCCTGCTCGGTGCTTCCGGCGGTGCATATGGCTTGACCGTCTATTATCCCAACCAGTCGTTGGATGACGTGAAAGCATATCCCTTTACATTCTATTTTAATTCGGCCCATCAAGGCAAAGGCAATCACTTGCCGACGGTGAAGAATTGTACTATCATCAACGGTTACCGTGGTGTCGGCGCATGCGTTGCGAGCGAAACGGGACATGAAATGCTGACGATCGAAAATTTGAAAGGAACGTTCCTTTCCATGGGCGTCGGCATCGGATATTCGTCCGATGTCGGTACATGCACCAATATCAGCATTCTCCCGAAATATTGGGCGGAATATGCGGCGGCGCGCGGTATTGACGGTGTGACCGAAAAAACGGTTGCGGCGTATACGCGTGCACATACGACGGGAATGCGGATGTCCGATGTCGAGTGGACCGAGTACATTCACATTACCATCGACAATTGCCTGTACGGTATCAATATCGTCGATGCCACTCGCATTGATTTTGCCGGTAGTTTTTACGATATTTCCGTGACCGAATGTGATATCGGTATCAAAGCCGATGCGTTGGATTCGCGCTGGGGTATGCATGTTTCCAATTCTTATGTTGAGGGCAGTATCAGCGCCATTGAAAACAATTCCGGCGGATTGATCAAGACAGCCGGCACGGCGATTGTCGGCGGTATGACGGGAACGGGTATTACGCTGGTCGATGATGCGTCGCTGGTCGATTATGAGATCGATACCGGTGTGACTTACAAGAAGCCCAACGCGATTTTGTATATCGCTCACGACATTGACTATACCGGTGCTTCGGATGTTTCCGCTCAACTGCAAAAATGGTTGGACAAGGCGGCGGAGACAGGAGGAGTTGTGTACTTGCCGGGCGGAAATTATCGCCTGGATAATCCCATCACCGTTCCCACGGGCGTCGAATTGCGCGGCACGGCAGATCTCGGCACACGTGAGCAGTCGGGTTACGGCATCGGCACACGTATCATGGCCTACTACGGTATCGGCGGTGGGGATAAGGATACGGCGCTGATCACTCTGTCCGAGGGTTCCGGCATCGTCGGCATCCGAATTGCCTACCCGACCGTCATGGGAGACGCACCCGAGACAACCTATGCCATTCGCGGGTTGGGCAAAGATGTGTATGCCGTTAATATGTGTATCATTGCTGCGGGGCGCGGCATTGATTTCTCCGGTTGCGATAATCACTTCATCAAGAAGTTGACCAGTTTTTGCTATCTTAACGACGCTCGCTTGGGCGGCAAGAACGGTACGGTGACCGGCTTCCTGCACAACGGTACCGTGCGTGCTCGCATCGGTTTCTCGGCGACGGGAATGATCGCTGCAACCGGCGCTCAGACCAACGATACCAACTACTACGGTCGTCTTCTTTGCACAACATTTATCATTGAAAATGCCGAGGGACAGCGCATTTGGAACGCATTCTCCTATGGAGTCTACTACATGGTTCATGCTGTGAATTGCAAGGATCTGCTGATCGTGAATCTCGGCTCGGATAATCTGTACGAAAAAGGAGCGCAGATGTACTTTGAGGGCGGCGATGCAACAGCCATCGGCGTGCTGCGCTACAATGCGATCTCCTATAAAGTTGAAAACGATGCCAAGGTGAAACTTTACTCGCGATTGGCCATCAATGAAAAGCGCGAAGACAGCGAGATCATTGGATATTGATTCGAACATAAAGTGCCGCGCACGGACTTGTCCGTGCGCGGCATACTTTGATCGGTTACAAGGGGGAAGTCATGGATACGCAGACGTGGTATGAGACGTCGGTCGGTGCGTTGTACGGCGTGGGTGCAGTGCGGCAGAAGGCTTATGCGCGGCTCGGCGTGCGCACGGTCGGCGAGTTGCTGGAGCATTATCCGCGCGCATATGAGCATCGCGGTGATATACGGCTGCTGTGCGATGCGCCGAGTGACGGGAAATGTGCGGTGGTGCTGACGGTGGCAACCGTTCCCCGCATTGCCAACATACGGCGCGGCATGAGTTTGCTCAAGTTTCGCGCGTATGACGATAGCGGCAGTTGCGAGATTACCTATTTCAATCAAAATTATCATAAAGACAGTTTTGTCTTGGGAGCGACGTATCGTTTTTACGGTAAAGTGGAACGTACCGGTAGCCGGTATGTCATGGGTTCGCCTGCATTTGACGAGGTGCCGCCTGCCGGAGCGGAAACAATGCAACCGCTGTCTCCCGTGTACCCGCTGACGGAAGGGCTGTCGCAAAAGCAGATTGCAACAAACATTGCCATGGCACTGCGACTGGCTGTTCCTACGTTGGATGACCCTTTGCCGCTCGAATTTCGTGAAAAACACGAACTCATTGCGTTGCCCACGGCACTGCGTCAGATTCATGCGCCCGAATCCCTTGAAGCGTTGGCCGCGGCCAAACGGCGCCTGATCTATGATGAATTTTTGATATTTGCGCTGGGGGTGGCAATTTCGCGTCATCGGGTGAAAGCACAGACGGCGCCTTGTTGCGACAAAGGAGATCTTGCGCCGTTGACAGCACTTTTGCCTTACCGATTGACGGGCGCGCAGATGCGCACAATCGAGGAGATACGTCGGGATATGGCAGAAGATCGGCCCATGAGCCGCATGGTGGTTGGTGATGTCGGTTGCGGCAAAACGATCTGTGCCGCGGCGGCGATGCTGTTTGCTGTTCAAAGCGGACGGCAGGCGGCACTCATGGCACCGACCGAAATTTTAGCGCGCCAGCATGCAACGGAACTGAACACGCTTTTTGAGCGATTGGGAATCCGCTGCGAGTTGCTGGTCGGAGCGACGACGGCGGCAAACAAGCGGCGCATCAAAACGGCTTTGGCGGCCGAGGATATAAAGGAGCGGCTGCCCGTTGTCATCGGAACGCAGGCGTTGCTCAGCGACGGTGTGGAGTTTGCCGCGCCCGGGCTGGTTGTAACCGATGAACAGCACCGCTTCGGCGCGGGACAACGCGCCCTGCTGTCCGAAAAAAACGGGTATACGCATTTGCTTGTGATGAGCGCCACGCCGATTCCGCGTTCGCTGGCACTGGGACTATACGGCGATCTTGATATTTCGCGTATCGATGAAATGCCTCCCGGGAGACAGACGGTGGAAACGTTTGTGGTAGACGAAAGTTACCGCGCGCGCTTGGATGTTTTTATCGATAAGCAGATTACCGCCGGGGGGCAGGCATACGTGGTATGTCCCGCCATTGAAAGTGAAGAGACAGTGTTTGAGGATGGAGAAATGTTGCTCAGCGACATTTCGATGCGAGGGGCGACGGCACCTCGCGAGGAAACTTCGCCTCTCAAATCGGCGGTGGCATATGCCGAAGATTTGGCCACGCGATTACCGCATGTGCGAGTGGCGTGTTTGCACGGTAAAATGAAGGCGGCGGAAAAGGATGACGTGATGCGGCGTTTTGTCAGCGGTGAGACACAGGTCCTGGTGGCAACTACGGTCATTGAGGTCGGGGTCAATGTGCCGAATGCGACGCTTATGATCATAGAAAACGCCGAACGATTCGGCCTGTCACAGTTGCATCAATTGCGCGGACGCGTCGGACGCGGGCGGGCGAAAAGTTATTGTGTCCTGGTGAAAGGGGCATCAAGTTGCGGTGAGGCGGCCGAGCGACGGCTGGCGACGATGAAGCATCAGCATGACGGTTTTGAGATTGCGCGTCAAGATCTTTTGCAACGCGGTCCGGGTGATTTTCTTCGCGGGACGACTGACGGTGCTGTTCGCCAAAGCGGAGATGTTCGTTTTCGCTTGGCCGATCAATGTGACGATTGCGATTTTATGCAGGCCGCATTTGCTGATGCACGTGAGATCATCGAACGAGATCCAACGCTGGAAAGAAGCCCGGGGTTACGGTGCCGAATGGAGCAAATGTTTACGCCGGATGTCGGGTTGCTCAGTTGAAATTTGACGTATACACACCGAGAGCAAAAGGCTGCCGCGAAAAATCGCGGCAGCCTTTTGCGGTGTATGGCGGTACTTTTACGAAAATCATTGGTTGCACTTACGATTGTGAGAGCATTTTCCACGCTTTTTCACGCAAACAGCCGAATGTGCGGCCATGAGGACGAGCGCAAGTGCTCCGACAACGGCAAGCAGATGAACGAGAGAAACAGCGCAATCGTTGTGGATATTGATGGATGCTATGGGAGTGTGTTCCGCAGAATTTTTATAAAGGCCGCATTGGCAGTGCAAGGAGTGGCGTACCTCGGGGCGCCGGATGGCGCATAGCATTTGCTCTCCGCATTGCTTGAAAGATTGCTTCATTTTTTTGTTCCTTTCATTGAAAGATCAAAGTATCATTATCATTCCCAACCCACATATGCCGCATACGCATGAATTGATTTTTCCGTCCGTCAATATCGGTGTTCTGTCAACTGCACATCAAAGTAATTCGAAGACCGGTATTTGAGTCAATGAAGGCCGAAAGAAAGAATGTTCAGCGAGGGGGACTGACACAGCGTATCAATGCCGTAGAGTAACAATATACAGTCGGGATTGTAAGAAAGTGCCAGGTCGAGGATGGAGCCGCTTGCCGCTTTGTGGGTGCGCGGATCAAGCAGCACGAGATCATAATGGCGAGCGAGATAGGGAGCAAGGGACTGTGAAAAACTGTCTTTGAGCAGTACGAGCGTCGGGCGGTCGGTCTCGCTCGGATCGCTGACGCGAATATGCGCGTTGGTCCCACCGAGAAAAACATTGTATTTATCGTGCGTTTCAACGGCCGACATGTCATACAGCCCCGTGAATGATCGCGTCACTTTTCCGTTTTCGATAATCTCGGTGATGAAACGCTCGTCGTTGTCAAAGCGCATCAGGGTCAAAGTCTCGCCTTGCATCCAGTGCATGCCCGATGCCGCATAGGTGGTGCCGAGGAAATCGTTGCAAACGGTCTGTGGGGTGAAATCCGAGAGAGGGTACGGTTCATATCCCAGTTGCTCGGCCAGCGCGGTGTAGGCATAGTAAGCGCCTTGCGTTGTCCAATGGTGATCGGTGCGGAACCAAACGGCTGTTTCCTCATCTGCGGCTTGCCGCAACGGCTCGGTCAGAAGAGTGGCCGCCGTTTGATTCTTTTTACAACTTTCGGTCAGCCATGACCAAACGGCATCGGCGTTCGCGGTGTCGTAGAGCGGGGGAAGTTTGGTTACGTTGACATCGATTGAACGGGGAACTACGGCAAAGGTGAAGGAAATGCCGTGTTCAGTTACGGCTTCTTCAAAACGATCGACGGCAACGAGGTTTTGCTCCAGCGATCGGCGATGCTGCGCAGTGTATTCCAACCGAGAGATGAGGTAATCGTCTGTTCCGTAAAGCACACCGTCGTTTTCTTGCTTTCCCAGCAACAATTCAACACCGGCTTTCACTTCGACAAACTGTGAACGAAACGGGAACTGGTCGGCGCAAAAATCCGAGAGGGAGCGGGTCAGTGTACCGTCAACCAAAGCAGATACGGAAAATGTGGGAGCGGTGGTCAGTGTACGATTTTCCTCGGGCGAGAAATCACGATGCGGAGCCAAACACAGAGCAAGTCCAAAACCGACGAGTAAGAGGGCGCAAAGAAACAGCAACACCGCTTGTGCTCGATGCGTACGGGTAGCAAGCGAGCGTTCGATATTCAAATATTGTTCGGCGCGGATGTCGGCCTCATGTTGCTTGTGTGTCATAAGATACCAACCTTTCTTTCGATATATAAAAGCGCGGAACGGTGTTTTCACCGTTCCGCGCTCCTGTCACGGCAATTTAACGGTGACGATAAAGCCTTTGTCATTGTCACCCGAAATCGTGTACGTATCTGTGTCGGGTACGGGAACTTGTGTTTCGTTAGCATTTTCCGCGATGACGTAATAAATTTCATAATTGCTACCGTCATCAGTCGTGACCGCCAAAGGAGCATCCATGGTATAATTGCGCAGATAACTGATGTATTCTTCCAGGCATAAATTCTCCGTTTTCATCACGTAAGCATGCGCGTAACCGACATAGCGGAAGCACTCTTCGTAGTTGCCGACGCCCGTGATATCGGATTTGCCGGCGGGATAACGGGCAATGAATCCGTATTTGTAGCAGTTTTGATAGATCCAGTCATAGACAACGTCGGATGTCAGAGAATAGGTCTTTCCGCCGCTATAAATATTGAGCGCCAAGGTGAGTCCCGTGTGGTGTTCGCTGTAGCCGCCTTTCGTGGACGAGTTCAAATCATCCTGATCCTTACGCGAGCGATATGCCGTGGTGAGTTGAACATCCGAACGTCCGCTGGCTTCCGAAAATGCGATCAGCATTTTGTTGAGCGCCTGGTAAGTCGTTTGTTCCAAGCGAAGATTGTTATTAGCCAACATATAATAGGTGTCCTTGGTTCCCGCTCGCGTTTGTTCTTCACTGACATTGACAAGGTGAGATTCGCCGGTGGGGAAAGTGTATGGGTGTGACGAATTGACCTGGATCAACATACCCTCGTGTATGGCCTCGGCGGAATAGGCCTTGTATTGTTGCGTGGGCTGTTCCGGTTCTTCCGGTTCATTCAGCTCGTTTTGATCATCATTGTTCTTTTCATTGGGAAGATCGGCAGATGTGCGGTCGCGGATCGCCATAACCACATTAACGGTTAAGAGAATGGCGAAAACAAGCAACAGCAGGATAAAAATGACGACAACGGCCATTAAAATTTGATTTTTGCGGCGCTCGCGTGTGTTTCCTGCGGGGGGCATGTGATGATTGTCCATGGTAACTTGCGGTCTCCTTTCCCGAATCATTGATATGTCAGTGTGTATCGAACATGGGGAAGGTCTATTTGTATACAAACTGCAACAAAGAGGCCTTCCCCGCGTTTTCATACGATATTATGCTGTTCTGTCCGGACGCGCATCAAAGTGCATCCTTGATGGAGAAGTCCATGCGGCCCTTTTTGTCAAGGCCCATATATTTGACCTTGACGGCGGAACCGACTGTGATATCGGCATCCTCGACCTTGTTGATACGACGGGTGGAGATTTTGGAGATGTGAACCATTCCTTCTTTGCCGGGGGCGTATTCAACGAAGCAACCGACATCTTCATTGGGCTTATCTTTGCTGGCGAGGATCTTGACGACCGTTGCATTATAAACAGCGCCGACTTCCGGCTCAAACACAATCGCATCAATGGCGGCTTTGGCGGCCATTGCCTGCTCGCCGTTGATGGCGGCGATTGTGACGGTTCCGTCGTCGTCAATATCGACCTTGGCACCCGTATCGGCAACGATCTTTTGAATGACCGAACCGCCCTTGCCGATGACCTCGCGAATTTTGTCGGGATTGATGTGCATAGTGGTCATCTTGGGGGCATATTTGGAAACATCGGCTCTGGGAGCGGCGATGGCCTTGAGAATGACCTCATCAATGATATAATCGCGACCGGCATGAGTCTGTTCAAGCGCTTGCTTAATGATCTCTGGCGTCAGACCGTCGATTTTCAAGTCCATTTGGATGGATGTAATACCTGCGTGTGTACCGGCAACCTTGAAGTCCATGTCGCCATAGAAATCCTCAAGGCCTTGAATATCGATCATGGTGTCCCACGAGCCGTCTTCGGCGGTGATCAAACCGCACGAAATGCCCGCAACCGGAGCCTTGATCGGCACACCGGCATCCATGAGCGCCAGCGTTGAACCGCAGACCGATCCTTGCGAGGTCGAACCGTTGGACGACACGACGTCGGAAACGAGGCGGATTGCGTAGGGGAATTCTTCGGGCGTGGGCAACACGGGAACGAGAGAACGCTCAGCCAGTGCGCCGTGACCGATTTCGCGGCGACCGGGGCTACGGGTGGGTTTTGCCTCGCCGGTTGAATAGCCGGGCATATTATAATGGTGCATATATCTTTTTTCCGTTTCGCTGTCGATACCGTCGAGCAACTGAGCTTCGCCGAGCGTGCCGAGCGTCGCAACAGTCAGCACCTGTGTCTGGCCTCTGGTAAACAGACCCGAGCCGTGAGTGCGGGGCAGCAGCCCGACTTCCGCGGTCAAGGGGCGAATTTGGTTCATGGCGCGGCCGTCCACGCGCTTTTTGTCGACCAGCAACCAGCGGCGCACGATCTTCTTCTGCAATTTGTAGACCAACTCTTCCATGATATCGCCGATCTCGGGATATTCTTCGCCGAACTGTTCAACGATGGCATCCATGATGGGAACCATCTTGGCGTCGCGTACCGTTTTGTCATCGGTGTCAAGAGCGTCCATGATATCCTTTTCAAATGCCGCGAATACTTTATCAAACATATCATGATCAAGTTCGCAGGAGGGATACTCAAACTTTTCTTTGCCGATCTCGTCGACAATGGCATTAATGAACTCAAGCACCCCTTGGTTTTCATTGTGAGCGAGCATGATGGCGTCATACATGACGTCATCCGGGACTTCACGGGCGCCCGCTTCGATCATGACGACCTTTTTGGTGGAAGAAGCAACAGTCAACTCCAAGTCGGAGACTTTGCGCTGCGCTTCGGTGGGGTTGACGACCAATTTGCCGTCGCACAGTCCGATGTGGACACCCGAGATAGGGCCGTTCCACGGGATATCGGAGATGGCCAGGGCGGCAGATGCACCGATCATGGCGGCAACTTCCGGCTCGCAGTCATTATCGACGG
>CAZOHP010000068.1:0-10079 GCA_964579815.1 uncultured Lachnospiraceae bacterium | reverse complement strand
TGTTGTGTGGTGGAAATGGCTATCGGTACACGCCCGAATGATTTATATGCGGCTATGGCAAAATATCAAACGGATGCTGCCGATGCATCACTTCGTTTTGATAATTCGTTTTGCGGCACACGGCAGAATCCGTCTTGTCGCGGCAGTATCAGCGGTATCGGACGAGATAATTTTACGCCTCAACAGTTCTGTATCGGCTTGCTTGAGGGTATCATCGGCGAACTTGCCGAATTGTACAGTGCCATCGGACAACCTACCCACAGCCTGGTAGGGGCGGGAAATGCTCTGCGCAAAAATCCGCTTTTGCAACGTCTGTGCGAAAAGCGTTTTGGCGCGCCGCTGTATCTTCCCGCATATGGAGAGGAAGCGGCTGTCGGAGCAGCGTTGTATGCGTTCATCAGCACGGGAACTTTGCCGAATGCCGATGCGGCGGTGTCATGCGTTCGTCGATCATGATGAATGAAAATCGAAAGTTGTAGATTCCGAATCCGTTCAAGCAAATCAGAGTGAGTTTATATGGTTTTTTGTTGCAATTTTGTCGTTTTAGATTGCATTTTGTTCTTTCTTATGGTATAATACTCTTAACGCAATCCGTTGCAATTTTTATGAAGGAGAAATCATTATGACATCTTTTATGAATGAAGAATTTTTGCTCGATACCCCCACGGCATCCAGGCTGTTCCACAACTATGCCGAGCCGCTGCCCATTATCGATTATCATTGCCATTTGTCGCCTGCCGAAATCGCACAGGATAAGTCATTTTCCAACATTACCGAGGCTTGGCTGTACGGCGATCACTACAAATGGAGAGGCATGCGTTCGTGCGGCATCGATGAAAAATACATAACGGGGAATGCATCGGATTATGAGCGCTTTCGTGCTTACTGTTCGGCTATGCCGAAGTTGGCGGGTAATCCGTTGTATCACTGGAGTCATCTGGAACTGCGCCGCTATTTCGGTTGCGACCTCATCATCAATGAGAAAAATTGCGATGAAATTTGGCGCATCACCTCGGAAAAACTTGCCGAGGGCGGCATGAGCGCCCGTGCATTGATGATCAATTCCGGCGTTAAATTGGTATGTACAACCGATGATCCCGCCGATTCGCTTGAATATCATAAGGCTTTGGCCGATGAGAAATTTGAAGTTAAGGTTCTTCCCGCGTTTCGTCCTGACAAAAGCATGAATATTGAGCGCCGCGGTATTGCAGATTATCTCAAAAAACTCGGCGCGTCCGAGGGAATCGAAATTACCGATCTTGCCTCGTTGCAAGCGGCATTGCGTCATTCTCTCGATCGTTTCTGTGCGCTTGGCTGTCGCACGGCCGACCACGGCATGGATAATTATGTTCGCTTTGCCGTTCCCAACGAACACACAGCCGATGCCATTCTCAAAAAGGCAATTGCCGGCGACGGTGTCGGTGTGACCGATGAAGAACTTTCGCTTTATCAGACACAGATGAATCGTTTCCTCGGGCAGGAATACAAAAAGCGCGACATGGTTTTGCAATTGCATTTCGGCGTGTTGCGTAACCCCAACAAGGTCATGTTCGAAAAACTCGGCCCGGATACCGGCTATGATACGATTCACGGTCAGAATTGTATTGCTTCGTTGGCGGGATTGCTCAATTATTTAAACGGCTGCGACGCACTTCCGCGCACGGTTTTGTATTCTATCAATCCGTGTGACAATGCGGCAGTCGGCACATTGTGTGGCAGTTTTTGTTCGAATTCGGACGGCTTGCCTACCGTTGTTCAAGGAAGCGCCTGGTGGTTTAACGACAATATCGATGGTATGGATGCACAGATGCGCTCATACGCCAATCTTGCGGGACTTGGTAATTTCCTCGGCATGCTGACAGATTCGCGCAGTTTTATGTCCTATCCTCGTCACGAATATTTCCGTCGCATTCTATGTCGGTTGGTTGGTGAGTGGGTAGAAAAGGGGCTGGTGCCCGATGACGAAGACTTGCTGTCTGCAATGATTTCGGACATCTGCTTCCATAATGCAAAGCGCTACTTCAATTTTACCATTTGAAATATGCAGATATGAAAATCCGACCTGTGGTTACAACCACAGGTCGGATTTTCCGTTTCATGGATTTGGTCCTATTCGGCGGCCATTTTCGTCATTTTAATATCTTCAAACATTTTGCCAACATGCGCATTACGTGGAACGGCCCCTTGTAAGTATGTCCTTTGCAGGGTGGTTCGGTTGGCTTGCCGTCGCGGCGAAGATAGCCGTACCACTCACCGTATTCGGGATCGGAAAAGTGAGAAAAGGCGTAGTCGACCACGCGATCAAAGATTTCCATGTATTTCTCATTGCCGGTATAGCGATACAGCATAAGCGAGGCGATGATGGTTTCGTTGTGTACCCACCACAGTTTCATGTCGTGCTCATAAGCTTCGACAGGAGTCCCCAGCACGTCTTTGAAATAAAAAATGCCTCCGTATTCTTTGTCCCAGCCGCGCTCGAATGCCTCGTTGAATATTTTCTCGGCAAAGGCGGCAAGTTCACGGTCACCGCGGCGAATCGCCTCCTCAAGCAAAAACCAAGACATTTCGATATCATGTCCGGGGTTGACAACGCGGCAACTTTGCGATTCGAGCAAAAACGAACCGTCGGTACCGATGCTTTCCAATGTTGCACCGTATTTATCACTATGAAAACGGCGAATATCCGCGATCAATCCATCGACGATCGTGTTATAATGCGCGGCATTGTCGATGTCTGCTTCGCGCATGATCGAGGTCATATTGAGCAGAATCATCGGTTCGGCCAAAGAGAGTGTTGCGCGTGTTTCGGCATATGATTTTGGTGTGATCTTGTACGGATCGGTGTCATGATCGCGATAAATGCCGTAAACGAAGTCATAATATCTTTTCGCTTCGGCAAAATATTGACGTTCACCCGTCGCAATGTAGTATTCGGCGTTGGCAATCATGTAAAAAGATTCGCTGAACCAATAGCGGCGCTTACGTAAAGGGCGACCGTCGCGTGTGACGGTGAAAAACATGCGTCCGTCTGTGTCTATGCAATACTTCTTGGCAAAATCAAGGCAGTTTTTTGCCATCGTCAAGTATTCCGGCTTTTTTTCAATGTGGTTGTAAATGTAAGAAAACATCCATGCACAGCGTCCCTGCATCCAAACGCTTTTGTCGGTGGAATACACTTGACCTTGGCGGTCAAGACAGTTGAGCAGTCCGCCGTATTTTTCATCGACACCGTGAGTCAGCCAAAAGGGAATGCAGGATTTTGTGAGTTCCGTTTCAAATTTGACCTTGATCTCATTGGTTTCCATACCGGTGCTCCTTTTTAATAATCAAAATCGGTAAGCGAGAGGCTCTTACTCTTGAGGACTCGCTCCAGAATGACTTCAAGCGGTTCCTCCGTACTCCAGCACAATTCGGCCATTAAAACGATCGGAAAGAAGAATTTTTCCTCAAACATGCCGTCTTCCGCCAAAATTTGAATGCTTAAATCGCCTTTTTTGAGTTCGGTCAGCGTTTTGACCAGTTCATACGGGTATCGGGCACCGGTAATCCAATCGGATTGTAAATGGCGCCAGAAACGACTCTTATAATCGCTGCGCGATTCCGTGAAGTGTTTGGTGCGTTCGCCCAGGACGTAGGGACCTTTGAAACTCTCAAATTCCGCCCAGGGAAGCGTGGTCATACCTTTGATTACGACACCGAAACGGTCGTCCGCGCCGCGCAACGTGGCAATGCGACGGCTGAAATCCAAGGTTTCATCAAAGTGCCCGACTTCCTTGGGATAATAGGAACAAGGAAAGTCGCCGCAGTTCTCCCAAACGATCTCGATGTTCGGATGAACTTTTTCCAAATAGCAAAGATCGTTTTTGACAGAAGTTGCGTGCAGACCGAATTGAATGCGTAAATCTGGATATTTTTCGTACATTGCCGCGGCAATGTAATTGACCAGTGCGGTGACGGAGTCGGCAATCACCGTTTTGCCGATTGTACGGGAAAGCGTTTCCGTAAAGGATTGAAAATAGATGCCGTCCGCACCTGTGTCGCGGTAATTGTCTTCGTAAAACTTTATAACGTTTTCGGCGAACGGTGCCCAGTTGGTTCGTCCCTCAACATCGACATCGGTTACATTCTCGTTGCCCCAGCCCCAAGAGTAACCCCAAATGACGCGAATACCGCGGCTGTGTGCGTATTCAACCACTTCGCGTGCATTGACGGGAGCAAATTCGTTCCACATTACGATTTCGTTGAGGCGCAGACGCGCCATATGGTCGAAATAGCGTCGATAGTCGTAGATGCAGTGTCCCCAAGTCCACATGGCACGATGCTTGACAAGCGGTGCGCTTGTTTTTTTATATTCGGCCATTTTTTCATTAAACGGGATGGCAAAAACGCGTGGGTCTCGCTCGTAATAACGGCAAAAAACTTCTTTGGCAAAATAGTGTTCAAGCAAGTCCGTTGCACCGTAATAAACGCCACGATCGGTATTGGCATGAACGGCAATGTATTGCAAGTGGTCATTCCACGGATTTTGGGCAACGCAAAGCGAATAGCCCTCCTCACCGTCGGCTGAGTCAAGGGTGTGCTGATCAAGCAACTGTTTGATATAGCGGTTGTCCTCGGGTGTACCGACGAGAATGGGCTGATGGCAGGACAGCCATTCTTTATCAACACTGTTTGCCGCGCGTAATTCGACGAAATAAGAAACGTATTCTTCCATATGTGCGTTGATCATGTTAACGGCAAGTGCCGTCATACCCGTATATGAGCCGTAAACGATAGCCCAACGGGTAGGGAGTTGTTGCGATGTGTTTTCACTCATTGCAGTAATATCCTTTCTGAGAATGATAGTGGGAAAATGTTTTCCATTCAACATTATTATAACATATTTTGCGTTATTTGTCCAGTGTTTTGACGCTTTTTCTGCATTCTATTGACAATTTTCTTTTTCCCGTTTATAATAAAGCGAGAGGTTTTCGAAATGTGGGGAGGTGTGCTGTTGTGGAAATAGGAAAAGCGCGGCCGCTTTGTTGTTTTTGCTGGCTGTTCTGTTGCGCGGTTGCCGCCTATGTCATACTGTCACTGAAAACTTCTTTTCTGTGTGTTGCGCTTTTAGTTGCGGTTGCGATCGTTGCCGTATTGTTGATTGCGGCGATATTGAACCGAAAAAACCGATTTCGTTTGCTGTATTTTTCTTTTCTTGCTTTTGCGGTACTGGCCGGCCTTGTTACCTCGTTGCTTCATGAGAACTTATCGGTTCGTCCCGCCAATGATTATGCGGCCGCACATGCGGATGAGATAACCGAGTTGCGCGGTCTGGTCGTTACGATCGAAACGGAGAGCAGTTATATCAACGCGTACGGCGTTCGTGTCGACCGATCTCAAGGAAAACAAAGCATGCTTTATTTGAGTATGACGGGAGAACGAATGTTTGAAGTCGGCGATTATATTCGCGTCAAGGCCTGTGTGCTACCCGTAACAGAGGCAGAGGAGGAACCGTGGCGCATTCGCACATTGCGCGCTGACGGTTATTTGCTTGTTGCTTATGCGGATGAATCTTCCGAGGCCGAAGTGTTGAGTGACGGTCACACGTCGTACAAGCAATTTTTTTCGGCCATGCAAACGAAATTAGCGTATCGTATGAAAAGCGAAGTCGGCGGCGAGGCAGGTAAACTTTCCGCGGCGCTGTTGCTCGGTACACGGGATGATCTTTCCGATTTGACCGTTTTGGATTTTCGCCGTGCCGGCGCGTCGCATTTGCTGGCGCTCAGCGGTCTCCATTTATCGCTGATCATACTAATGCTGGGAATGTTGTTGCGTGCATTTCGGTGTCCGTATCGTTGGCGCATGCTGTTGCTATCGGGCGCCGCTGTCGTGTTTTTGTTAGTGACGGGATGTAGCATCTCAACCTTGCGGGCAACATTTATGTTGTTGTGTCTGCATGTATCGCAACTGCGTGGCGCACCGCATGACGCGCTCACGCCGCTGTCGGTGTTTTTCGGGCTCTGTCTGACCGTCCGCCCCACGTGGATCTACGATGCCGGGCTGTGGCTGACCGTTTTGGCAACGCTGGCGGTAATTGAGATTATTCCGGCCGTTTTTCGCATTCAAAAGGAAAAACGATCGACGCATCCTCTCGCGCGACCTTTGCATTTTGTGTGGCAACATATTGTTTTCCCGCCGATCGGTTCCTGTATTGTGTTGTTGGTACTTATCATTCCCACGGCGATGCTGTTCGGAGAGGTCTCTCTGCTTTCGCCCGTATCCAATTTGGTGCTTACGCCGCTGACTGCCGCGATTCTCGGATTGGGGCTGTTCGCATTGCCGCTTTTTTATCTTTCCGATATAGTTTCGCTGTTTGAACCCGTGACGGATCTTGTGGTTAAGGCGATGGAGTGGCTGTCTGAGATTATGTTGAATGTAACGGCTTCGCTTTCCGATGTGCACGGCGCTTTGGTTTCTTTACGCTACGATTTTGTACCGTACCTACTGTTGCTCTTGCTTGCGGTATTCGTATTCTATTTGTTTTTTCAATGGAAAAAGCCGATACGTTTTCTTTGGGTGGCAATGGGATGGACGGTACTGTTCGGTTTCTGTTTACTTGTTACTCAAGGCGGCTCCCGGCAATGGGAACTTACCTATACAAAACACGGAAAAAATGAGTTGGTGACGCTTCACCAAACGGACGTTACCATCCTTTGTGACGTGACCGACGGCAGTTATACCGCTTATCGTGACCTTTTCGACAGCGGTTTGCCCGACGAAACGACCGAGATTGAAGCGCTTGTGCTGACGCACTACCACAACCGCCACATTTCTACTGTTTATCAATTGCTGGGCGACTATCGCGTGCGTGAAATTTGGTTGCCACTGACTATGCCGAATGCTACGCAGGATAAGGCAACGCAGGATGAAGGCCTTGCGCGCTCCATCGCCGCATTTGCTCAAACGCGGCGCGTTGAAGTACACTATTATTTGCCGGATGAGGGCGCACAGTTAACGGAAACACTATCCTTGGAAAAATTGTATTATGCCACGATCAAACGTTCGACTCATCCGACGATTGCCATGCGCTGGAATTATCGCGAGGAGCAATCGCAGGCAGGCGGCCGTCTCGTTTGGCTGGGAGCGTCGGCATGGGAAGGGGAGTATGCACAGGCAATTTTTGATGATATTGCCGCCTGCGATGCGCTGATTATTTCGGAACACGGTCCGGTTATCAAATCGGATTTTTCCGTGAGACACTGGGTAGATGAACCCTCACTTGTTCTGTTTGCCGACGGCAATGTGTCGACCGCGCTGATTGCTACACCGGAAACGGCTGCGGCATTGCAAAAGGCGACCTTGATTTTGGCGGAACCGCCGCATACAAAGTTTGATCTCCCTTAAACTTCGTGTTGACAAAAAAGCGATTTTGTGATAGACTATTGCCGGTAACCAATTTGAATTTATGAAAGGAACAATTTTCCGATGCTGGAACTGAAACATGTATCTTATACCGTGCTCGACGGAGAGAGTACGGATGGTACAAAGGAAATATTGCACGATGTCAGTTTGACGGTCAGTGAACGTTTTGTAGCTATTACCGGTCCCAACGGCGGCGGTAAATCCACATTAGCCCGTCTGATTGCCGGTATCATCAAACCGACAGAGGGCGAGATATGGTTGGACGGTAAAAATATTACAGATCTGAGTATTACCGAGCGCGCAAGACTCGGTATCAGTTTTGCTTTCCAACAGCCTGTGCGCTTCAAGGGGATTACCGTGAAAGATCTGATTGACCTTGCCGCCGGAAAATCTCTGTCGATTGCCGAGGCTTGCGCTTATCTGAGTGAAGTGGGATTGTGTGCTCGCGATTATATCAATCGCGAAGTCAATGCCAGCCTGTCGGGCGGCGAACTCAAGCGAATCGAAATCGCCACGGTGTTGGCACGCGGAACACAGTTGTCGGTGTTTGACGAACCGGAGGCGGGAATCGACCTTTGGAGTTTTAACAGTTTGATCTCCGTGTTTGAAAAAATGCACGAAAAGCAGGGGGGCTCTATTCTCATTATTTCACATCAGGAAAGAATTTTGAATATCGCCGATAAGATTATCGTGATCGCAGATGGCAAATTGTCGGCCATGGGAGATCGCGCGTCCATCCTGCCGGAACTGCTCGGCGCTTCATCGGCATGTCCCACATTGCTTGAGAAAATGTCGTAAGGAGGGCTCTTTATAACAATGGCATTAAACGAAATTCAAAAACAACTGCTCCGCGAGGTGGCCGATCTGCACGAAATCCCCGAGGGGGCCTATAATATCCGCGCCAACGGAACGAGCGCGGGTCGTGCAACTACGGCAAATATCGATATCGTGACCAAAAAGGACAAGCCCGGAATTGACATTATCATTGCACCGGGGACAAAAAAAGAAAGCGTCCATATCCCCGTTATTATCAGCGAGCAAGGTCTCAAAGAGATGGTCTATAACGACTTTTATGTCGGTGATGACGCCGATGTTGTTATTATTGCGGGATGCGGTATTCATAACTGCGGTGATCAACTTTCACAGCACGACGGAATTCATGCGTTCCACTTGGGGAAAAACGCCCGCGTTCGCTATGTTGAAAAACATTACGGCGAGGGAGATGGTATCGGCGGCCGTGTCATGAACCCAACTACCGTAGTCAATTTGGAAGACGGCGCGTATATGGAGATGGAAACAACGCAACTCGGCGGCGTGGATTCGACTTATCGCAAGACGAACGCCGTGCTTGGGGCGGATGCCACGCTCATCGTGAAAGAAAAAGTTATGACGCATGGCGAGCAAACGGCAACATCTGATTTTACCATTGACATGAATGGCAGCGGGTGCTCGTGCAATCTTGTTTCGCGCTCTGTCGCTAAAGGCTGTTCCAAGCAGGTATTTCGCTCTAACATTCGCGGTAATCAGGCTTGTACGGGCCACTCGGAATGCGATGCTATCATCATGGACCGTGCAACAGTTGCCGCTATTCCGGAGGTTACGGCCAATCATGTGGATGCAGCGTTGATTCACGAGGCCGCAATCGGTAAGATCGCGGGCGATCAACTGATGAAATTGATGACGCTGGGGCTGACAGAGACCGAAGCCGAAGAACAAATCGTTAACGGTTTTTTGAAATAATCGCATCAAGTTTGTGCGATGCAGGGAAAAACTTTTGAAAAAAGTTTTTCCCTGCATTTTTTGAAAAGCGCCCGCTCTTTGTTTTTTGCATGCATCGTTTAGACGAACGATATCGATAAAAACCAGCAAAATTGTTCCGAAGATATTGACAATCCTTGGAAAAAGAATTATAATAGAATCAACGTTGCAGAACGCACGTTTTGAAACGAACACTTTGAAAAGAGGATTTCCATGCCACCGAAACCGAAATACACAAAGGAAGAAATTATTGCCGCTGCCTTGGACGTTGTTTCCAAGGATGGAATTGATGCTTTGACAGCCAAATCATTGGGAAATGCGCTAAATACATCCGCCACGCCGATTTTCACCGTGTTTCATTCCATGCAAGAAGTGCAGGATTCGGTGAAAATTGCCGCAATGGAACGCTTTGAGTCCTATGCTCATAGGTCGGGAGCAAATATGCCGGTATTCAAGCAGGTCGGTATGCAAATGATTTTGTTTGCCAAGGAAGAACCTCATCTTTATCAGTTTATTTTCATGTCGCAAAACGGTGATGCAAAATCTTTCGATGATTTTTATGCTCATTTGGGAATTGTTGCCGATGAATGTCTGGATACGATTCAACAGGATTATGATTTGTCCGGCGAGAATGCCAAAACGCTGTTTGAACATTTGTGGATTCACACTTATGGCATCGCAACGCTTTGTGCCACCGGAATGTGTGATTTTACGCAGGAGGAAATATCGGGAATGCTGACGCAGAATTTTACGGCTATGATGCTACTGCTGAAAGGAAAGAAAAGCAATGAGCGATAAAGCGTTGGTCGTGATCGATTTGCAAAATGATATCACGAAGAATTACAGATTTCATTCGAGAACGGGGCATTACAGAATTTTATGTTGTCGGTGCGGATGCCACGGCCTGTATCAAATCCACC
>CAZOHP010000067.1:0-10440 GCA_964579815.1 uncultured Lachnospiraceae bacterium | reverse complement strand
GCGTATGGAACAGTTCGGCCGCAATAGTTTTGACCAACTCCGTCTTACCTACTCCCGTCGGTCCCGCAAAGATAAACGATACCGGTTTTCTCTTATACGACACGCCTGCGCGATTACGTTTGATTGCGCGTACAACCGCACGCACGGCATCGTCTTGACCGACGATACGGGCTTTAATATGATCTTCCAGACGGCTGAGTTTTTCAAACTCATTTTCGCTGATGGTGCTGGCAGGCACGCCCGTCCACACCTCGATAACATCGGCCAGTTGCTCAATGCCGAGTTCAACTTTAGCGCATTCGGGTTCAATGTCACGCAACCGTTCGGACAACTTGAGTTCTTTGGCGCGGATACCGGCAATTTGTTCGAAATGATGCTGCTGATCTTTTTCTTCCAACGTACTGCTCTCCGCTTCAAGCGCCTCGCGCTCTTGTTTGAGTCTCAACAATTGATCGCGGATATCATAAGACTCGTTGATCACAGCCGTATTGAGTGACAGATAGGATGCCGCTTCGTCAAGAAGATCAATGGCCTTGTCGGGCAAATATCGGTCTGTAATATAGCGTTCGGACAGCACAACGGCACGTTGTAATAACGCATCGGGAATCACGATGCCGTGAAACTCTTCGTAATAATGCTTGACGCCGCGCAGCATATCGACCGTATCTTCAACCGATGGTTCATCGACCATAACAGGCTGGAAGCGCCGCTCAAGCGCCGCGTCTTTTTCTATAAATTTACGATACTCGGTCAAAGTGGTTGCACCTATGACCTGAATCTCGCCACGTGACAGCGCCGGCTTGAGAATATTAGCGGCATTCATGCTCCCCTCGCTGTTACCCGTTCCAACCAAATTGTGCACCTCGTCGATCACAAGCAACACATTACCCGCATCTTTGATTTCATTGATCAGTCCTTGAATGCGTGCTTCGAATTGACCACGGAACTGTGTGCCGGCCACAAGAGAAGTTAAGTCAAGCAAATAAACAACCTTGTCTCGCAGTTTGAACGGCACATTGCCTGTTGCGATACGTTGTGCCAAGGCTTCCGCAATGGCAGTCTTTCCCACGCCCGGCTCGCCGATCAAACAGGGGTTGTTTTTCTGTCTGCGGCAAAGAATTTGAATAACGCGCGACAGTTCACGATCTCGGCCAATGATACGATCGAGTTTGCCATCTGCCGCATTTTTGGTCAAATTTCGGCAATATGCGGGTAAATATTTGTATTTCTTTCCCAGTTCTTTTTTATCTTTCTTTCGTTCTGCCGTCGACTCTGCGGGAATTCCATCGGCGGGAGCGTTGGCCTGCTCGCCCTTCATCAAGCCTCCCTGCTCAAACATTTTTCGAAAATCAAATGTGGGGACGATGTGATCCCCTTTCTCGGCACCCTCATTTGTATCATCTTCATCGTTCGCAATTGCTTCCGCCATATCGGCATTTGTTTCAAGCATTTGATTCATTTCGTCTTCCATGCCGGCCAGTTGATCGGGCGTCAACCCCATTTTTTCCAGCATTGTACCGCTGAGCATATTTTCAATGGGAAGTCCCACCTCTTTGGCACAGCGGATGCACAGCCCCTCGCTTTTTTTATTTCCGTTTTCCACACGGGTCACAAAAACCACTGCCATCCTAGTTTGGCATCTTGCACATTTTACCATGAATTAGACTTGCCGAAGATCCTTCGGCGATCCTTTCTGAACATTGTATTTATTTCGCGATCCGCTCGCTCAGCCGATGCCGAACAACCAGCGGAATATATTGTATTCATAAATACGGGAAAACAACACCGTGTTTTCAAACGCTTCGTGAAAAAGTAATTGCGGATATGCCCCCTCGACAAGATTCAACACCGCAAAAAGAAGCAATACATACACGGAAGAATAAAATGCCGCTCCCAAAACACCGAGAAGAAAACCGAGCAAGCGATCGCAAGTACGAATGATGGGCAAATCGGCAACTTTCCCAAAGAGATATACCAAAACGGTCAATATCAACATAGACAAAAGAAAGACACAACCAAATCCGATCAAATCGGAAATGACACGTGAAAGCGGCGTGGCAAACGCCTCCGCCATGTCGTATAGTTCCTGCGCATTCGCCTCAGTCATATGAGCATAATCGCTGCTCGTTGAAGCGGAATCAACCGTTGTAGCGTCAAACAATGCACGCAACCATTCGGGCAGATTATTTATGATGCGCGACAGGTCGAAAACGCGCGTTCCCTCATCAAACATAGAAACAAACCGTTCATACACATATCCGGTAATACGCTCGCTGACGACAGCGGAATTCAGCCATGAAGCGGCGCGAGAACCGAACGTATAAGTCACGATTACGGCTATCAAAGTTTTCGTCGCTCCGAATACCGAACGAATAAAACCGCGATGCCAGCAAAATATGATTGTGGCCACGATCAACACGACCACCGAAAGATCCAGAAACAGTTTCATACGATCTCCTCCGTATACATCTATTTTAGGATTGCCCGCACAACGATTGCTTTACCGTCACCGCACAGAATAAACTCGTTTTCGGCATAAGCCATCAAAACCGTATAATCGCCAATCAGCTCTGTGTGAAAAGCCGATTCGCTCTCACCATCGCAATAAACCAGCAGTCCCTCATCGGTCAGCACGCCCAAAACGCCACCATAATAAGAAACATCCTTAACACGGACGTCGGTCGTTATATTATACACCTCACGGCCGTTTTTGTCAAACGCAAGCACACACACGCTTGCATCGTAAACATTGGCACGGCACACCAATACGCAGCCAAACGCGCCCGTTTGATAGGACCGCACTTGATCGGAAATAAAAGTATAACGGCTCAACTCTTGCCCGTTCTCATCGAACCAAGCGACGAAATCCGTCGACAACAGTAAAACATTTCCGCTTTCGGTCAACTGTGCCGCAACGGGATAAGCGTCTTCAACCGTCCACTCGGAAAGCGCTTCGCCTTTGCCCGGTTCGGCCAGCAGAATATGTGTCGTCATCCGCCCCCCCTGTGAAGAGACCGAGGCCAGCAATAACCTCTCGCCGTTTTCGCTCAAATCGGCACAGGCGGTATATTCTTTCATGTAATATCGATTGACAACTCGAAAACGTTCGTTATACAGTGTTACAAGCGAAGCATAATTTTCTCCGTCAGTGACAACAGCGTAATAGCCGTTATTGGCCGCCGCAACGGCACGAATGGGAGAATCGGTCGTTCCGCGTTTCACGCAAGAAAAGGAATTGTAAAGACGATATGATGTTCCGCCCAAATCGTATGCGACAAGATATCGCCCCGAAGACAGCAACCGTGGCGTTGCATATGAAAAATAGTCACTGTAAGCCTCGCGCCCCGTTGCCGTGAAAACCGTTAATTTATTACTTCCAAGCACTGCCGGCCCCTCACGAAACATGACATAGCGGTTGTCCTCATCCGCAGTATACACCATTGTGTCGCGGGCGGCGCTTTCGTGAATTGCGACGGAACTCGTCATATCCTTGGCAAAGACTGCCAAGTTGTCGGCAGACAGCAACGATGAATCGACAAGCAAAGAAATGGCAAGAACCACAGCCAACATCATCATGCCGACCAGTTGAACGGAGGCGTAGCGAATCGAAATTTCTTCATAGTAACCCGCGTCGGTAATACTTTCGCGAACCGGCTCGTTTTCTTCCATCGCGGCAGAATGATTGCGCGCAAAGCGTCGTAAAAATCGCCGAATCGATCCGAATTTCATATGATCCACCTCCCGTCTTTCAATGACTTTAATCCCACCCTTCGGGTAAAATATCGGGGCGGCAATAATAAACGCGTGACAGATATAATCCATCCGGAGGCGCCGTTTGTCCGGCCAACGACCGCTCACGCGCCGCGATCATCGCGGCAATGCTATCCGGTTCACGTCGACCAACGGCTACTTCATACAGTGTTCCCGCCATGATACGAACCATATTGTACAGAAACCCATCGGCGCACACGCGAAATGCAATAATATTCCCCGTTCGCTCAACGCCCGTGTATCGGACGGTGCGGTGTGCATCGGTGATTTTTGATCCTTGTGCCATACATGACGTAAAATCGTGCAATCCCTCAAAAGCCCGTGCAGCCTCTCTCATTCGTTCGATCGCGTCGGGCAACAGCGGGCATGGGATATGCCAACTGCGATGCTCTTCAAACGGATCGCGGATGGGGGACGAATAGTACCGGTACTCATATTCCTTTGCATCCACCGCATAACGCGGATGAAAATTATCGGGCACAAAGCAGGCATCCGTCACCGCTATATCGGACGGAAGATATCTGCAGAGCGCGCGAGGAATATTGGCAGCCGCAACGGTTGTGGGCAGATCGGTCTGCCCGCGCTTGGAAATTGCCGCACAAAACGCGCGCGCGTGGACGCCCGCATCGGTGCGACTGCACCCCATCACATCGCAATCATAGCCGAACAACGCTCTCGTAGCCTCGTTGAGTGCGCGCTGTACCGTCGGGATATTGTCCGACTGCACCTGATAACCGTTATATGCCGTTCCCACAAAACGGAATTTAATAAACCCTTTCATATGCTTGAGTTCCTCCGAAGCGTTTTACCGGCATCAAATGGTGAAAATCAAATCCACACGATTGGCAAGAACAAGCCCCGTACCGAACAGGAGCATTATCGCAAGAGCAACGAAATCGCCGACGTGATAACGCAATACGGTCATGCGAGTTCGCCCCGCACCGCCATGATAACAGCGGCATTCCATGGCTGTTGCCAATTCATCGGCACGGCGGAAAGCCGAAACGAACAACGGAATCAATATAGGAATAAGCGCTTTGGCACGCGAGATAAGCGAGCCGCTCGAGAAATCGGCACCGCGCGCTTTTTGCGCTGCCATAATTTTCTCCGTTTCTTCCATCAATGTGGGAATAAAACGCAGAGCAATCGTCATCACCATGGCAAATTCGTGCACGGGAACATGCAACACACGCAAAGGCCCCAGCAAACGTTCCAGCGCATCGGTCAACATAATAGGCGTAGTCGTATAGGTCAAGAACATACTCGTACCGATGAGCAACACAACAATGCGCACGGCCATAAAGATGGCTTGATATACGCCCTCTAAATAAATACGAATGAATCGCCATTCGAACAGAATGGTCTCACCGCCGACGAAAAAAACATTGATGATCATGGTAAACACCATAATCAACAAGATCGGACGAATTCCCGAAAGCACCATGCGCAACGGAATCCGACTGATCAATGTCAGCACGATCGCCGAGAACAGCAAAAGCCCGAAAGCAGCCGCACTCTTGGCTAAAAATGTTGCAACGATATAAAGCAACGCCATGATGATCTTCATGCGCGGATCAATGCGGTGCAGCACAGAACCCGTAGGATAGTATTGCCCAAGTGCAATGCTTTTCATAACCCTCTTGCCTCCTGCTGACCGAATTCATCAAACAGACGGCGCAATGAGCGCTCGGCATCACCGACCGTAAAAACGCCATCTTCGATGGGCACGCCGCGCGCGCGCAACATAGCACACAGTCGTGAGATTTCGGGAGTATTCAGACCGACTTCGGCAAGTTCGTTTGAACGCGCAAAAACCTGTTCGGCACTTCCCTGCATGATCAGTTTGCCATGTGCCAGCACCACAATATCGTCACAAAAGCGTGCCATATCCTCCATACTGTGACTGACAATCACGACGGTCGCACCGCTTTTTTTACGGTATTCGCACACTTGACGCAGCACATTATCGCGGCCCCGCGGATCAAGCCCGGCCGCCGGCTCATCAAGCACCAACACCTCCGGACGCATAGCGATCACACCGGCAATAGCCACACGGCGCTTTTCGCCACCCGAAAGTTCAAACGGCGAGTGATCGAGCAATGCCCCATCAAGGCCGACCAATTCAGCCGCTTCACGGACTCTCTCGGCCACCTCGGCTTCGGACAATCCCATATTTTTGGGACCGAAAGCGATATCCGCACGCACCGTCTCCTCAAAAAGTTGATATTCGGGATACTGCATGACAAGGCCGACGCGAAACCGTATTTTTTTAATTTCTTTCGACTTTTCCCATATATCCGTACCATCCAACAAAATGCGCCCCGCCGTTGGCTTAGCCAAACCGTTGAACAACTGTACCAGCGTCGATTTCCCAGAGCCGGTATGACCGATCAGACCGGTAACCGAATTCTCTCGGACACCGAAACTGACGTCACACAGAGCATGTGTTTCAAAGGGCGTACCCTCGCCGTAAACATAACTGATATTTTCAAGCGTTAATTTTGACATAACTTGATATGCTCCCAATTTTATCTTGCCGCCTGTGCACGTTCATAAGCACGGCAAATGGTGTCCGCACAATCTTCAAGAGTACCGACTTTCCCCTCAAGCGCCAAACCCGCCGTGCGCAGGCGATGCACGAGCGCTACCGACTGCGGTACATCCAATCCCGCACGGATCAGTACCTCCGGTTCCGAGAATATCTCCTCGGGTGTTCCGTCACGCAATACGCAACCGTCATCGAGTACAATGATACGATCCGCGCGAGCCGCCTCATCCATGTGATGCGTAATCGTGATGATCGTAATATTTTTATCGCGATGCAATTGCTCCATCGTTTCCAGCACTTCGCGGCGGCCGAGCGGGTCGAGCATCGCGGTGGATTCGTCAAAAATCATACAGTCCGGCATCATGGCAATGATACCGGCAATGGCCACTCGTTGTTTTTGACCGCCCGACAATCGATGCGGTTCGTGTCGAGCGTATTCGGTCATACCGACCGTTTGAAGCGCTTCATCGACTCTCTTGCGAATTTCGTCCGGCGGAACGCCGAGGTTTTCAGGCCCGAAAGCCACATCTTCCTCAACCACGGTGGCAACAAGTTGGTTATCCGGATTTTGAAACACCATTCCCACCTTACGACGCAAGGCCAAGACGTCTTCATCGGTCATATTGGGCGAGGTGATATCTTGCCCATCAATAACGATCGATCCGAGTGTCGGTTCGAGCACCAAATTAAGCAATTTGGCCAAAGTCGATTTACCGGAACCGTTATGCCCGATGATGGCAACGTACTCTCCGCGCTCAATATCGATATTTACGTCATGCAACACAGGCATCTGCTCGTGGGATGAATCGTCTTGATAGGTGTATGATAAATGCTCGGTGTGTATCCATGCTTGCGACATGACTTCTCTCCCTTTCACTTATGTGATCAACAATCGGCGGTCCAGCGAGAACTGGCACCACACGGCAAAAATGCGCCGGTCTGCGCAACACGAAGTCCCAGTTCGCCCGATTCGATCCGACCGCCAAAACGCGACTTGACTTTCAGTTCCATCAAATAACTCATTGTCAGCGGCGACAATCCCGTTGTATAGGAATTGACAAGGAAAAACAATGGTTTATCCGAGAGCAGTCGGGCGGCAAGGCCGATCAACTCGTCAACACAATCTTCCAGTTTCCAAATTTCGCCGCCGGGACCTCTCCCGTAGGATGGGGGATCCATAATGATTCCCTCATAACGATTACCGCGACGAAGCTCACGTTCAACAAACTTCTTACAATCATCTACGATATAACGTATCGGTGCATCGGCAAGATTCGACAACACGGCGTTTTCTTTTGCCTGAGCCACGATTCCTTTGGCGGCATCCACGTGGACAACCGAAGCTCCGGCACTCGCCGCCGCCATGGTGGCGCCTCCCGTGTAAGCAAATAAATTAAGTACGCGAATCGAGCGATCGGCCCCACGAATCAAAGATGAAAACCAATCCCAATTAGCCGCTTGCTCGGGAAACAGTCCCGTATGCTTGAAGCCCATCGGCCGTAGCACAAATCCAAGAGAACCATAGTGGATATTCCAACTTTCCGGCAGTTTGTTTACCACCCATTTCCCGCCTCCCGATGAGGAACGGCGGTAGACGCCGTCGGCACGATTCCAAGCGGAATGCTTTGCCACCCCGTGCCAAATAATCTGCGGATCCGGACGCACGAGAATATAATTTCCCCAACGCTCCAGTCTTTCGCCGTCGTTGGTATCAAGCAATTCATAGTCTTTCCAATTTTCAGAAGTCCACATAATCCGTCTCCCGTTCACGTTTGTTGCGCGATTTTTTATTTCATCGGTCGTTATAATCACACGAAAAATTTCATTTTTTCCAAATTTCGGCGATGCCCCGGCACTACTTGAGATTATAATATTTTGCCAACCGAGAACACCCGCTGTGCGCGTGAGTAATTGCCAAGGCAAGCGCATCGGCGGTATCATCGGGTTTGGGTGGGGCTTGCAAGCCAAGCATCGCAGTTACCATAGTGATAACCTGTTTCTTTTCGGCGCGGCCGTATCCGACGACCGCCTGCTTGACCTGCAACGGCGTATATTCCGCGATGGAAATATTTCGTAATTGTCCCGCCAGCAAAATTACTCCGCGCGCTTCAGCCACACGAATTCCGGTTGTTTGGTTGGTATTGAAGAATAATTCTTCGACCGCCATCGAATCTGGATGGTATCGGTCGATAATGGCATTCAACTCGCGAAAAATCTCGGCCAGACGCTGCTCGGTCGTCATTTCTTTGGGTGTCGTAATCGAACCGTATGCCAATGGACAAAAGCGCGTTCCGCCATATTCGATCACTCCCCAGCCAACAATGGCAAGTCCGGGGTCGATTCCCAAAATGATCATCACAGCCACGCTCCTTTTTCCAAACATACCATGTCAATATACTATGATATCACAAAAGTTCCGATAAGTCAAATGAAATACCAAATTTTTATAATTTGTTCAAACTTTTTCCTGTCGATTCTTTGCCGTTGATCGCAAAAATCGACACGAGCCGACTTGTTTGCGCATAAAATGTGAAAGAAAGGAGGTGCAAGACTATGCGACAACAAAAACGCGGCGGCACAACCATCGCGGCAGTCGGGAGTATGACGGCGGCTTTGGCTGCACAACGTGCACTCGCTTCCGCAGCCATTCACAGCGAAGTCATCAAGGAAGACACGAGCGGACACGGCTGCGGATGCAGCATTGAATTTCCGTCGGCACAGTACGGCAACGCTCGTACCATCCTCTCGGCCGCGCATATCAACGTACGGCGTTACGAGTCAAAACCATAAGGAGAGGCTATGAATTTGATCTACTTTGACAATGCCGCCACCAGCCACCCCAAGCCTCGCGAGGTTTACGATGAAGTCATGCGTTGTATCAAAACATATTGCGGCAATCCGGGGCGCAGTTCTCATTCCATGGCACTGGCGGCAAGTGAAAAAATATATCGATGTCGCGTTCTGCTTTCCGATTATCTCGGCGCTCCTATACCGGAGAATATCGTGTTTACGCTCAACGCGACCTATGCGCTTAATTTGGCGCTCAAGGGATTGCTTCGTCCGGACGATCATTTGCTCATCTCGGATATGGAGCACAATGCGGTCTGGCGGCCTGTTTGTCAATGTGCCGGTACGGGAAAATTTCAATACGATGTTTTCTCTACCATGTTGGAAAACGAGAGTGACCGTCGCCATCGTTCCGCAGAGAACATTTGCGCACGCATCAAAGCACAAATGCGCCCAAATACGCGCGCTGTCCTTTGTACACATCAATCGAATATTTGCTCGGCAACGCTTCCTCTTTCCGAGATCGGTGAATTTTGCCATCGTCACGATCTGCTTTTCATGGTAGACGCATCACAATCCGCCGGACATCTGCCGCTTAACATGCAAGAAATGAACATTGACATACTGTGTGCCCCCGGCCATAAAGGACTGCTCGGAATTCAAGGCTGCGGCTTTGCCGTTTTCGGAGAAGGATTATTGCCCGAAACGCTCATTGAGGGTGGAAGCGGCTATGCATCGTTGGAAAGCGACATGCCGGCGACACTGCCCGAACGCGCCGAAGCGGGCACGCTCCCTACCCCTGCCATTGCGGGACTGTCGGCGGGCATTTCCTATCTGAACAAGCAGGACCGCGTAGCGCTTTTCGAGCACGATCGCACCCTATTTCGCGCGTTGTGTGAGCGTCTTGAGACATTGGCGGATTATCATGTATTTTTACCGGAATACGAAGGCTCGACACTGATGTTCTATCGTGACGGCATTTCATCCGACAAAATCGGAGCGTATCTTTCCGAACACAACATCTGTGCCCGAACCGGTTATCATTGCGCCGCACTTGCTCATCGAACACTGCACACGCCGGATGGCGGTGGCGTGCGCGTCAGTTTCGGGCCGTTCAATACGCTGCGCGAAGTCGATACACTGTATCGCTCTCTGAAAAATATGGAGCGCATGCATGAGGTGAATTGACCGAAAAAAGGCAATACCGTCAGATTGATGATGTGCCGTAACGAAGGTTTCCCAAATAAGTGATAAAGACAGTCGGTACGGTATATTGCAGAAAAATCTAAAACTTAAAATTTGGAGGAAACTGTAATGAAATCATTATTTGAGCA
>CAZOHP010000066.1:0-10602 GCA_964579815.1 uncultured Lachnospiraceae bacterium | reverse complement strand
CAGCAACTGCTTGTTGTCGTCATCCAGTGAGTTGATGAGAGTGTAAACATATTGATCGCGAGGGTACCATGTGCCGTCCAGTTCGTACAGAGTGGTTTCGAAAGCGGGGCCACCCAACGTCATGATGCGACCGCCGTTGTTCATATAATTTTGGATAGCGGCTTTGGCTTCGGACGTTATGACCTCGGCACCTGCGATGATCACCACGCCGTATTGGGTGGGATCGAAAACGGAGGAAGCATCATCGGACAAACCCTTGAGGTCCATGACTTCGATCTCTGCTTTCAGCGCATTGTAAAGAGCGTTGACGTAGGTCAGTTTTTCGTTGGTCACATACAGCGCAACGTTTTGGGAAGCGTCAAAGGACTCGATTAACTTGAGCGAACCGGGAACGGAAAGTACGTTGCTCTGGGTGTAATCGGTCTCCGAGTTGTAACCCACGTAGGTGGCAAGGAAATAAGAGACCGCTTTGGCAAGCAAATCGTCCGAGCCGGCGGCGATCACCAGTTTGTTACCGGAGACAACGATGCCGTATTCCTTGGATTTCAAAGAATTGATCAGAGTAGAGGATTCTGTGCGGTTGGTCTTGCCGATCAGAATTTCCTTGATGTCGGCATTGTCATTTTGGTCATCCCAGTCGGTGACAAGAGCCGGCTTCACACCCGCGACGGCTTCAATGGCCTTGCGCAGGGCAGAGGCTTGCTTTTTCACGGAGTCTTTGGCAAAGTCGCTGATCACGATGCGGTATTCCGCTGCACCGTTTTCAACAATGGATAGCTGATCGGAGGATGGATTGTCGGGATCGTCCGGATTGTCCGGGGTGTTAGGGTCATCGGGAACGGAGGGATCCGGCACATCATTGTTGCAACCGACGAGCATCAGCACGGGGAGGGCAACAAGCAGACAGATCAAAAGCAGGGTGATGAGTTTTTTCATGCGTGTTTTCCTTTCATCTTTACATAATTGCTTTTGCATAAAAGCTCATTATAATTATAGCATATTCTCATCTGTATGTCAACCGTAAGAGAATTTGGCAAATCGACGAATTTAGACGTGCTTTTTTGTGCATCGCGCCGATTTCAATTTCGAAAAAACATATTGACAAACGGCAGTCGGTCGTGTATAATGGGGCAGAACTTATATGAGCCGGACTTAAGATTGATTCGGCATCGACAGATCGTTCAAATATTTTACAGAATGTGAGGATATCATATGTACCATTTCCCGATCGGCGTTATTGTGGACTCATTTCGTACCGATACGCGCACCGCAATTCAAAAGGCCGCGGAACTCGGCGCTGACGGTATTCAGATGTACAGTACGCGCGGAGCAAATGCTCCCGAAAATCTGAATGCAACGCAACGTCGAGAATTGCTTGATTTCGTCCAATCGCATGGGTTGCGCTTTTCGGCGCTGTGCGGCGACCTCGGGCAGGGGTTTGCAAATAAAGAAAAAAATTCGGAATTGATTGAGAAATCCAAGCGTATTCTTGATCTGGCTAAGGATCTTGAGACCGATATCGTGACCACGCATATCGGTGTCGTTCCGGAGGATCCGTCGGTCGAGCGCTATGCTGTCATGCAGCAAGCCTGTTACGAACTTTCTCGCTATGCAGATAGCATCGGTTCGCATTTTGCCATTGAAACGGGACCGGAAAAGTCCTGCATTTTGAAAGGATTTCTTGACAGCCTCGGTTCAACCGGTGTGGCCGTCAATCTTGACCCCGCGAACTTGGTTATGGTTGCCGGGGATGATCCCGTGACTGCCGTGCACAATTTGAAGAAGTACATTGTGCACACGCATGCGAAAGACGGCGTCATGTTGAAGAACATCGGCCCCGAATACGTGTATGGCGTCAAAGAATGTCCGGCCGAATATAAAAATGTTCCGCTGTATCGCGAAATGCCGCTCGGCGAGGGACAGGTGGATTTCCCGGCATATTTGGCTGCGCTGGATGAGGTTGGTTATCGCGGATTCCTGACCATAGAGCGTGAAGTCGGCGAGGATCCCGCAGCCGACATTTTCAAGGCAAAAAAACATTTGACCGATATTATGTTGGCATGATACAATATGATAAACGATGGGCCGTCGATAAGTTCGACGGCCCTATTGCTTGATTTTATCCGAATATATCGATTAATCCCATGATAAATACGAAGAATATAATCGCGGGCAGTATATACGCCATGTAAAAGCGCAATGTTTTTGGGACTTTAAGTCCCTTGCCCGTGTTGGCCTCGGCGACAAATTGATCCCAGCCCCAACCGAAGCGATGAGTGGCGAACAGCACACCGACAATGGAACCGAGGGGTAACAGGAAGTTTGAAACAAGCATATCTTCTAGATCCATGATCGTTTCGATCGCGCCGGACAGACGGAAGTCTTTGAGTACATTGAATCCGAGTACGCAGGGAGCGGAAAGAAGAAGCATGGCGATACAATTACAGAAGCATGCACGTTTTCGACTCCAGCCGAATAATTCGCAGGTGCACCCGATGATATTTTCAAATACCGTCAAAACCGTGGAAATAGCGGCAAAGGAAAGAAAAACAAAGAAAAGCGCGCCCCATAATCGACCGAATGGCAGGTGCTTGAATACATTGGGCAGCGTGATAAAGATTAACGACGGTCCGCTGTCGGGCTGAACGCCGAAGGCAAAGCAGGCGGGGAAAATGATGAAGCCGGAGCAAAGAGCAACAAAAGTGTCAAGCAAGGCCACATTGACCGCTTCGCCCATTAATGCACGATCTTTGTTGATATAACTGCCGAAAATAGCCATATTTCCGATGCCGAGACTAAGCGTGAAAAACGCTTGATTCATGGCGGCAACGATGATCCTGCCAATGCCGATCTGCCGGATCGTCTCAAGATTGGGAATCAGATAAAAACGAAGTCCTTCGCCGCTTTGATCGGTCACAATGCTGTTGATTGATAATATCAGCATAATCACGAGGAGAGCAATCATCATCCATTTGGTGATGCGTTCCAAACCGTTTTGCAGGCCGATGGAGCATATCAAAAAACATCCGATAATGACGATGGCGGTCATGATCCCCATTTCGATCGGAGATTGTTTCAGCGTGGCAAAAATCTCCGCAACCGCGTCTTTATCGGCACCTTCGAATTTACCCGCGGCGGAATAGAAAAAATAATCAAGTATCCAACCGGCCACGGTTGTATAAAACATCATTAAAAGGTAATTTCCGATCAACGATGTATAGCCGTGAATATGCCATTTGGAACCCGGATGCTCCAACACGCGGTAAAGATGCGCCGGGCTTTTTTGTGCGGCCCGACCGAGTGAAAATTCCACGGTCATGACAGGGATCCCCAGTATGGCCAAAAAGAAAATATAGATCAAAAGAAATGCGCCGCCGCCGTATTGTCCCACCATGTAAGGGAATTTCCACACGTTGCCAATACCGATCGCGCAGCCAGCGCTGAGTAAAATGAAGCCGAGACGGCTACCGAGTCGCTCACGTTGCATGATATAGACGGTCCTTTGTTTTTTAATCATAGTCTTTTTTTATATTATCACAGATTGGCGCATTCGTCAAGAGGTAATCCGGAAATCATGGCGGTGAAAGAAACATTTTCTCTTGCAAATGTTCACAAATCGTTTTCAAATATTTTTGCAAATCTCTTGACAAGCATGGTAAAAGTGAGTATAATAAATGCAGAATTTAGCACTCTCAGATATTGAGTGCTAATATAGAGAGGAGAAATACCATGTCAAAGAAACAATTCAAAACGGAATCCAAAAAACTACTCGATATGATGATCAACTCCATATACACGCACAAAGAAATATTTCTTCGTGAGTTGATCTCCAATGCAAGCGATGCACTGGACAAGTTGTATTTTCGCTCGTTGACCGATAACAGTGTTACACTGGCGCGTGACGATTATGCCATTACGTTGAAAACCGACGAAAGCGCACGTACGCTGACTATTTCGGATAACGGTTGCGGCATGACGCTTGATGAGTTGGAGAATAACTTAGGTACCATTGCTAAGAGCGGTTCGTTTGATTTCAAGCGCGATCATACCAAAGAAGAGGACGGCAAGGACAATATTGATATCATCGGTCAGTTTGGCGTCGGTTTCTATTCCGCTTTTATGGTTGCGGAACGAATTACGGTCGAGAGCCGTGCACATGGCTCCGAACAGGCGTATTGCTGGCAGTCTTCGGGTGTGGATGGCTATACCGTTGAGCCTTGCGACAAGGATACGGTGGGAACGACGATCACGCTTACGTTGAAAGCCGATACCGAAGATGAAAAATACAGCGAATATCTTTCCGAATATAAGTTGCGCTCGCTGGTCCGTAAATATTCCGACTATATTCGTTATCCTATCAAAATGGAAGTTACAACGACTAAGCCGAAAGAGGGAAGTGAGGGCGAATATGATACAGTGAAAGAGGTTCAGACGCTCAACAGCATGATCCCGCTGTGGAAAAAATCCACCTCTGACATCACTGAGGACGAATACAATACTTTTTATCGCGATAAGTTCTTCGATTTTGAGGCGCCGACCAAGGTTGTGCATGTGCGTGCGGAGGGCCTTTCGACGTACGAAGCGTTGCTGTATATTCCTTCGCATGCTCCCTTCAATTATTATACCACCGATTATAAGCGCGGACTGCAATTGTATTCCAGCGGCGTTATGATCATGGAATGTTGCGAAGATCTGTTGCCCGATTACTTCGGTTTCGTGAAAGGGCTTGTTGACAGCGCCGACCTTTCGCTCAATATTTCTCGTGAAATGTTGCAGCATGACAGACAACTCAAAGTGATGGCTAAGGCGATCGAAAAGCGCATTCGCACCGAATTGGAAAAATTGTTGGCCAATGACCGCGAAAAATATGAAAAGTTCTTTGATGCATTCGGTCTCCAGTTAAAATACGGTCTGTATTCCGACTACGGCGCACACAAAGACGAACTCCGTGATTTGGTGTTGTTCCGGAGTGGAACGGAGCATCAATATACCACATTGAAAGAATACGTCGGTCGTATGAAAGAGGAGCAAAAGGCCATTTACTATGCATGCGGCGAAACGGCCGATCGCATTGACATGCTCCCGCAAGTAGCTGCTGTTGAAGGACATGGCTATGAGGTGCTGTATTTGACAGATGATATCGACGAATTTGCCCTGAAAATGCTGAATGAATATGAGGGAAAAAACTTTGCCAATGTTTGCACCGAACAGTTGGATATCGCAACGGACGAAGAAAAGGAGCAGACCAAAAAGAAAAATGAGGATGCCGCCGAATTGCTTGCTTTCATGAAAGAGACGCTGGGGGATGCCGTGACGGCTGTTCGTATGGTCGGAACGCTGAAAGAACATCCGGTGAGCTTGTCGACAGAGGGTGAGATGTCGCTTGAAATGGAAAAGGTACTCAGCAAGATGCCGGGAGCCGAATCGGGCATGGCCAAGGCGATGCTGGTACTTGAGATCAATGCCGAACACGCCGTAGCCGATAAGTTGCAGTCGCTTTTTGCTACCGATCGCGAGCGTGTGGCCGCCTATACCAAGATCCTGTATGCTCAAGCACGATTGATCAGCGGTTTGTCCGTGGATAATCCGGTTGAACTCAGTGAACTTGTTTGCGGCTTAATGTAAATGCAAACGTAAAGGGAAATCTCTGTCAAGAGATTTCCCTTTGGTTTTTATGATAGCAATGCACGGTCGTTGGCAAAAGATTCTCCGCTGTTTTCCTCAAATTTTTTCAGAAGATCCTCTACCGTCAGATCATTCTTTTCTTTACCGCTGATGTCAAAAATGATATGGCCGTTATGCATCATGATCAATCGATTACCGTGCGTGATCGCATCTTTCATGTTATGCGTGATCATCAAGGTTGTCAATTGATTTTGCTTGATGATGTCATCGGTCAAATTCAAAACCTTTTTTGCCGTTTTGGGATCCAGTGCGGCAGTGTGTTCGTCAAGAAGCAAAAGTGCGGGATGATTCATAGAGGCCATCAGTAGCGTGATGGCTTGTCGCTGTCCTCCGGAAAGTAAGCCGACTTTGGTGGAAAGTCGGTTTTCCAAGCCGAGTTCGAGCTGTGCCAAGAGGGCGCGATAATGTTCGCGTTCCTCGGATGTCATGCTCCAAGCCAGCCCGCGCGATTTGCCGCGACGATTGGCGAGGGCGAGGTTTTCATCGATCTGCATGTCGGCGGCTGTTCCCATACGAGGGTCTTGAAACACGCGTCCGAGAAATTTCGCGCGTTTATGCTCGGGCATGCGTGAGATATCGATTCCGTTTACCAGCACTTGACCGTCATCCAACGGCCACGTACCTGCGATGGCGTTCATCAATGTGGATTTTCCCGCACCGTTTCCGCCGATCACGGTGACGAAATCGCCATCATTCAGCGTTAATGATATATTGTGTAAGGCGATCTTTTCATTAACTGTCCCCGCGTTGAATATTTTTGTCACATGACGTAACTCAAGCATTCTTGCTCACCTCCCGTTTTCTGTTGGCAAAGTATTTTTTCTTCCAATAGGGGATGGCAAGAAAGACGGCGACAACGATAGCAGACAGCATTTTCAGAAGATCCGCGTCAAGGCCGAGGAAGATCACCGTTTGGTATACGAAGAAGTAAACGACGCCGCCGATGACGACACCCAGCAGTCGGATTGCGAAGTTTTTTGAGATCATGGACGATACAGCATCTCCGATGATGATGGCAGCCAATCCGATGACGATAGCACCCTGTCCCATTTTTACGTCGGCAAAACCTTGATATTGTGCTAAAAACGCACCTGCCAGCGCGACGATCCCGTTAGACAACATCAAGCCGAAAATTTTTGTCACGGAAATATTGATTCCCTGTGCTCGGCTCATGTTCGGATTGTTTCCGGTGGAACGCAGTGAGGTGCCGAGTTCCGTGCCGAAGAACCAATACAAAATCGCAATCAACACGACAATGACTGCCAACAGCACAAGCAAGGATTGCCAAGAGGGAAGAAGCGATGAGATCCAAAGATCGAAGTTTCTTCCGGGAATGGCGATGTTGGCACGACCCATGATCTTGAGGTTCACAGACCAGAGGATCAGTTGCGTCAAAATACCCGCAAGAATGGCGGGAATCCCCATAAATGTATGAAAAACGCCTGTGATCAGTCCTGCGAGTGCACCTGCGATGAAAGCAACAACAAGGCAAGCCCAGATCGGTATACCGTTGATCAATAACATAGCGAAAGTCGCACCGCCCGTGCAGATGGAACCGTCGACCGTTAGGTCTGCGATATCGAGAATTCGATAAGTGATGTACACGCCGATGGCCATGATGCCCCAAATAATTCCTTGGGCAGCGGCTCCCGGCAGTGTAGCAAGCCATTGCAAAAACATAATCGTTAACCGATGGAAGTGCGAACGAAAATTCGCAGTTCCATACATCCTTTATAAATTTTTATTCGGCGGAAATGGCAACATAGCCCTCGGCATCCAATGCAGAGGTATCTATGCCGAGTTCGTCGCATCGGTCCTTGTTGTATTTTTTCGTTGAAGTGCCGGCCAGGCGTATTTTCATTTCTTCAACCTTTTCTTCGCCTTTGAGAATCTTTACGGCCATTTCGCCGGTGATGCGGCCGAGTTCTTCGTAACTGATGGACAGTGTAGCAACACCGCAACCACTGCAAATGCCCTCTTCACCTGCGATAACGGGAGTGTCGCCGATGGCACCGAGAATGGCGCCGGCGGCGTCAGCGGCGGTGTTGTCGGTGGGAATGTAGATGACGTCGGAAGCGGCAGCTGCGGCCGCGGCGGTTTGAGCGATGTCATTGGAATCGGAGAAAGAGAAAATCTTGCAAGTTTTGCCGGCCGCTTCCAGCAGAGGCCGAATTACCTTGATTTGATATTCTGAATTCGGTTCGGCAGAGCAGTACAGCAAACCGACGGTTTCGGCATCCGGGAACAGATCGACCAGCATTTCGGCCTGCTGGTCTAAGGGCGAAAGATCGGATGTCCCCGATACATTGGTGCCGACGATTTCGCCGGCTGCCACATATGCGGTACGATCGAGATTAAGTGCGCTCGGATAATCGGTGACGGATGTGCCGAGAATCGGGATGGTGGTCGTTCCGTTGTTGGCTGCTTGGAGCGCGTTGGTGGCATTTGCCATAATCAAGTCAACGCCTTTGAACACGAAGTCGGTAATAGCGGCCGTGCATGCGTTGTTGTCGCCTTGTGCGTTGACAAAGATAAATTCTATGTTTTCTTCACCGAATTCCTCGGTGAGGACATCACGGAAGCCTTTGGTGGCAGCGTCAAGCGCGGGATGCGGAGCAAGTTGGAGAATGCCGACGGTGATTTTACCGTCATCGACGGTCGAGCATCCTGTGAACAAGCACGCGCACAGGACGAGGCATAAAGCCATTGTCAGGGAAATGAGTTTTGCGATTTTCATGGTGTTTTCCTCCGTAAATGAATTATATTCAAATAAAAAATCCACCGCTTCCATTCCAAACCATGAGAAGCGGTGGATGTTTTTTATTTCAAATGACTTAATCGGCCATTGATATAACAGAAGCATCCATCGCAAATATATAATAAAAGTAATATGCAAATGAATATTTTTCCATCATATCGCAGTCCTTTCTGAATTTATACATGGATTATACACCTACTTTTTCAATTTGTCAACCCATTTTGACAAAAAAATTAAAATTATTTTAGTGACTGTGGGAGGACCATTGACACGATGAAAAAGGACTTCTTAATATTTTAGTGGATAAAATGTAAACATTTTGGGAAAACCGTTGAAAAAACACTCAATATTATATATAATATTCTCACCGAAAATATCATGAGATCGGAGAGGATCAATCATGTGGAAATTTATCAAGGAATATTCATACGATGCCGTTAAAATGCTGGTTACCCAGTGTGCCATTTCCATCTTCGGCTTGGTTTTGGTGTTGGCGTGCGGTCTGGCAGAAAATTATACGTTGCGTACGATATGCAGCGTAGGAGCGATTTTGTTTTATATGTTTCTTATCTATACCATGGTTTGGGAAATGGGGGCCAAGGATAAAATCTCGGTGGAATACGGTCATAAAAAGGCGATGCCGCTCAAGGGATTGTATATCTCATTGATGGCGAATGTCATCAATTTTATCCTTGCCATCGGTATCCTTTTGGGGCTTTGCCTGTCGGATATTTCGTTTTTCAGTACGCTCGGCGGAATTTGTAAGAGTATCGATATTTTTATTCAGGGGATGTTTTCCGGTGTCTTGGCCATTCAAGTCAAGCCAGAACTTCCGCTCAATTCATTGGCTTTCGTTTATTTTTTGACGCCGTTACCTGCGATGCTTTCATCTTTGCTCGGATATTGGTTCGGCACCAAAAACATCAAATTGATCGGCCCGTTTTCGACCAAGCCGGATCAATCACATAAACCTAAAAACGATTGAAAGATCATTCAGCACGACGGGAGAAGTTTTACACTTCTCCCGTCGTGCTTTTCAATTGTTTGTGTTTTGCTCGGCAAGCAGGGAAAGATGGGCGTCGCATTGCTTGATTGTGCCGATGATCTTGCAACGGTATTCGTCGTTTTCCCATACGATACGCACGCGATCTCCCGTTTTGATGTTTCGGCGGAGTATTTCATTTGCCAGTAAATTCTCGATTTTTTGCGTTACCTCTCTCCGCAACGGCCGGGCGCCGAGTGTGCTGTCATAAGAATCTTCAACCAGGTGTCGGCTGATTTCGGGGGCAAATTCGAGATAGATCTGCATTTCCTCCAATCGACGCCGGCATCCGTTCAACATGCGCATCGCAATTTCGCACAGTTGCTCTTTATCCAAGGAGGTAAAGGTAAGGATCGCATCCAAACGATTGAGAAATTCGGGGCGAAACATCTCGCGCAGTTGTGCTCGCCGTCGTTCTTCGTTTGCGTTTTGGCGCGACTCTTCATCGCTCATGGAAGAAAACCCGGGGAGTCGTGTTTTGTTTGCGCCGGATGAACCGATGTTGGAAGTCAGAATCAATACCGTGTTGCGGAAGTCCACTCGCCGTCCTTGTGCATCGGTCAGTGCTCCGTCCTCCAAAATCTGCAAAAGCAGATTACAGACTTCCGGATGCGCTTTTTCGATTTCGTCAAATAATACGACAGCGTATGGGCGGCGGCGGATTTTTTCCGTTAACTGTCCTCCATCCTCAAATCCGACGTAACCGGGCGGGGAACCGATCATACGCGAGACACTGTGTTTTTCCATATACTCGGACATGTCCAAGCGAATGAGCGCGTTTTCGGTACCGAACATAGCCTCGGCAAGCGCAAGAGACAGTTCGGTTTTTCCGACACCGCTTGAGCCGAGGAAGAGAAACGATCCGATCGGACGTCTGGGATCTTTCAGCCCTGTTCGACTGCGTCGAATCGCCTCGGCAAGCGTTTGAATTGCGTTTTCTTGGCCGACGATTCTTGCACTCAATTCTTTTTCCAGCGCCAGCAGTTTCTCGCTCTCGGCACTCATCAGTTCCGAGACGGGGATTCCCGTCCACTGTGTTACGACATCGCCAACATGCGCCGAGGAAAGCACAGTTTCATCGCTCTTTCCCGTACGCGTCCGACTTTTATATTGCTCG
>CAZOHP010000065.1:0-10740 GCA_964579815.1 uncultured Lachnospiraceae bacterium | reverse complement strand
CGCCACCGGCGACATCCTTGCCATGGCGGTTTACCCTACATTTGATCTCAACGATCCATGGGAACTCAACGAATATGATATGAACACGCTGCTGTCGAGCGGTTACGTCTCGGGCAGCACCGAATATACCTCTTTGCGCAGCCAATTGTTGCTCAGTACCTGGTCGAACAAAGCCATGACCGAGGCATATGTTCCCGGCTCGACTTTTAAGATCATCACTGCGGCGGCGGCCCTGGAAGAGGGTGTGGTCAAAACAACCGATTCTTTCACATGCAACGGATATTACGTTGTCAACGGCATTAAAATCCATTGCCACAAAACAACGGGACACGGTGCGCTGACGTTTTCGGGTGGTATTCAACAATCCTGCAACCCCGTTTTGATGACGGTTGGTTTGCGGATCGGCACGGATAAATTTTATGAATATTTCAAGGCGTTCGGTTATCTTGAGAAAACGGGCGTCGATTTGCCGGGAGAGGGTGTAAGCATCTTTCATCGGCTTGATAATTTCCAAACGCTGGATTTGGCGACGGCTTCGTTCGGTCAAAACTTCAAAATCACGCCGCTTCAACATGTCAGCGCGATCGGTGCCGTGGCAAACGGTGGCTATTTGATCACGCCGCATGCGGTACTTAAGGTGACCGATTCCGACGGTAATTTGATCGAAACTGCCGCGACGACGCCCAAAAGGCAGGTCATTAGCACCGAGGTGTGCAACACCGTTTCGAGTATTCTTGCCGAAGGTGTTGCCGGTAACGGCGGTGCGCGAAACGCTTATGTGGCCGGTTATCGGATTGCCGCCAAAACGGGTACTTCCGAAAAAGTCGGTGACAATAAAGACGCATATATCTGTTCTTGTATTGCTTACGCGCCTGCCGAGGCGCCCCGCGTTCTTGCACTGATTATGGTGGATGAACCGACGCGTGGCTTGCTGTATGGCAGTACGGTTGCCGCTCCGTATATTGCGGCGTTGATGGAGACCATCCTGCCGTATATGGGGGTGGAGGCGGTTTATACCGATGCCGAATTGGAAGAACTCGCCGTTACCGTTCCCAATATGACGGGGTATACCGCGCAACAGGCTGCTTCTCGTGCCGAACAACTCGGCGTCCGGCTGCGTGTGGTCGGCGAAGGGGGACAGGTGATTCGGCAAAGTCCCGCGGCGGGTTCCAAAATGGAGCGCGACGGCGGTGTGCTGGTTGTTTATATGGGTGAGACGATTGCTTCCGAAACGGTGCAAGTACCCGATGTGATGGGGATGAGCGCGGCGGCGGCTAATCGCGTGCTGGTAAATGCCGGACTCAATGTTCGCATCACGGGAACAAAAGAGCATTTGACGGGAAGCGCGGCCAAGGTCGTGCGGCAAAGTCCGGCGGCCGGTGAAACGGTCGTTGAGGGTAGCGTCATTACGCTGGTGTTCAGTACGGCGAATGAGACGGAATAAAACAATATTTTGATCAATACAATTATGCTTTACAGAAGAAAATCGAGGACTTTGTACAAGGCGAAGTTTTCTTTCGCGGATGTCAAAACGTGGAAAATTTTGGCATGAAGGAGCGGTCTTTGTATGAAGTTGGAAACATTATGCTCTCTGGCGGGCTTGGAAACCCCGTCGGACACGAGGGTGGCTGCGTGTGAAATCAGTGCCATCACGATCGACTCGCGCGCCGTCGTCCCCGGATGCATGTTTGTGTGCATTCGGGGCACGAAGGCGGACGGTCATGCTTTTGTGGAAGAAGCATTGCAGAGAGGCGCCGCGGCAGTGGTGACCGAACGTGAGGTTCCGGTCATGAAAACATGCGGTGCCGTTTTTATTCGTGCGGAGAATACGCGGGTTGCCTATGCGTGTTTGTGCGACGCTTGGTACGGTCACCCGGGTCGCGATATGCGACTGATTGCGGTGACGGGTACCAACGGCAAAACATCGGTCTCGACCATGCTCAAGGCGATATTTGATGCCGCGCTGATTCCCAGCGGCTTGATCGGTACGGTGCGTTGCATGTGTCGTGATCGCGTACTGCGCATTCGCCCGAGCGATCTCAATGCCAATATGACTACGCCCGATCCGGCTGAACTGTACCACATGCTTTCGATTATGCGGGATGAGGGCGTGGAAGTTGTGATCATGGAAGCCACATCGCACGCCTTGGCTCTCAGAAAATTGGAGCCGCTGTCGTTTGAAGCGGCTGTTTTTACCAATTTGACCCCGGAACATTTGGATTTTCATAAAAGCATGCAGGCGTATTTTGAGGCTAAAGCGTCACTGTTTGTCAAAGCAAAATTGAGTGTGCTCAATGCCGATGATACGGCGTCACAGCGACTTTCCGAGCGTTGTGCGGGGCGTGTAGTGCAGACTTCCGTCGGGATGCATGAGGTGGATTATTATGCCGCCGATGTCGATTTTCGCGGTGTGGACGGTGTTTCGTATACACTGTGTTCCAAGCGCGCGTGCTTGAAACTGTCAAGCCCCATTCCGGGAGTGTTTACATTATCCAATACCGTGCAGGCGGCGGCCTGCGCGCTGGAGATGGGGGTTCCGACGCGCACCGTGCGTGAGGCTCTTGCCACGCTGACGGGTGTAGAGGGACGCATGGAACGCGTGCGGCTCGGAGTCCCCGTACCGTTTTGCGTGTTTGTGGATTATGCGCACACGCCAGATGCACTGGAAAATTTATTGCGGACAGCGCAAGGTTTTCGGCGAGAGGGGCAGCGTATTGTGCTGCTGTTCGGTTGCGGCGGCGACCGTGACAAGTCCAAACGTCCGCGTATGGGAGCGATCGCATCGCGTCTTGCCGACATGGTATACATTACTTCGGACAACAGCCGAAGTGAAAAACCGACGGATATCATTGCCGATATTCTGCGAGGAATCGACAAACAAAAGGATTACAGGGTCATTGCGGACCGCACGTCCGCTATTGAAACGGCGATCGGAACGGCAAGGCCCGGAGATATCATTTTGTTGGCGGGCAAGGGACACGAGTCATATGAGATCGACGCGACGGGAAAACATCCGTTCGATGAGAAAGAGATCGCGAGAAAGACTGCCAAACGCGTTTATTCGTACATAGAAAGCACAGATGCTGACGGAGGAGATTGACAGCATGAAAATAGAGATCGGCAAAAAAAATATGACACTGGCGGATGTGGCGCAGGTGTGCGGCGGCTATATGGTCGGCGCGGATCGTTCGATCCGCTCTGTTTGTACCGATTCACGCGAGGCGGAAAAGGGAATGCTTTTTACGGCTTTGCGCGGAGAACGAACCGACGGTCACAACTATATTATGCAAGCGTTGCGACAAGGATGTTCCGCCGTTTTGTGCGAAAAATTTCCCGCCTTGCCGGAGGTGATGGATGCCGCCGCAGTCGTTGTTCCCGATACTCAAAAGGCACTGTGTGACATGGCTGCCGCCTATCTCGACTCGCGCCGATTGATTCGTGTGGCTGTGACGGGCAGCGTCGGCAAAACGACGACCAAGGAATTTTTGTGCGCGGTTCTCGGACAGCGTTTTAATACCTATAAAACAGAGGCAAACTATAACAGTGTGATCGGTATGCCGATGTCGGCCATGGGGGTAACTGCCTCGCACGAGGCGGCGGTGTTTGAAATGGGAATGAGCGCGCGCGGCGAAATTGCGGCGCTGTCCCGTGTCGTGCGCCCCGATGTGGCCTTGATTACCAATATCGGTTCTTCTCATTTGGAGTACTTGAAGACTCGCGAAAATATCGCACTGGCAAAACTTGAGATCATCACGGGCTTACGTGAAAACGGGCTTTTGTTGCTCAACGGCGATGAACCGTTACTGCACGGTATCACGTGCCCGGGTGTTCGCATTCGTACCGTTTCGGTGCACAGCGAGGGAGATTATACCGTGACCGATATCGACCAGCGCCCCGGCCAATGGATGACGGTGTTTTCGTTGCGAACGCCGAGTGGCGCGGTGTTGCGTGAGTTGTGCATTCCCACGATCGGAACACACATGATCTATGATGCTTCCTACGCGGTCGCGACGGGGCTTGAATTGGGTATGAGCGAACAGGAGATCCGCGTGGGACTGATGAACTATCAAAATGATATGTTGCGGCAACATCCGGTAATGCTGGGAGATGTGACGGTATTGTCCGATTGCTACAATGCGGCGCCCGAGTCCATGTGCGAGGCACTGCACGTGCTCGTCAGTTATGCCAACGCCCGTCACGGACGCGCACTTGCCGTGTTGGGTGATATGCGTGAACTGGGGGAGGGAACGCGGCAGATGCATGAGGCTGTTGGCGCCGAGGCGGCAAGTTTGGGCATTTCCCGCCTTGTGACGTTGGGCGATATGGGAGTCAGCATTGCCGAGGGTGCCATGGGAGCGGGAATGTCGGATGAGAATATCTGCATGTTTCGCTCGCTGGATGACTTGACACCCGCAGCCACGGCGCTCCGAAATATGCTGTGCCCGGGAGATGTTGTTTTGGTGAAAGCCAGCCGCGCGGTTGCCGCGGAACGAGTGGTGGAAATATTGCGGCGGAACCGTGCGTGATGGAAAAACGATTTTGACACAAGGAAGTGTAGGACAATGACAATACAAATGGAAATATTACTGACTTTTTTGACTGCACTGCCGGCCGCTTTTTTGCTGACGGTTCTTTTATGTCGCGCGGTGATTCCGATTTTGCGTTCTCATCATATCGGTCAGCATATTTTTGCCGATTATGTTACCGAGCATCGTGACAAAGAGGGAACACCTACCATGGGCGGCGTGTGTTTTATCGTGCCGATATTACTTTTGCTGGTTCCTTATTTCATTGTACAGGGTCAACATCAAGATGTTGACTTGATTCCGCTTGCGCTGGCGATCTGTTTGGGCGTTGCCAATGCGATGATCGGTTTTTTCGATGATTACAAAAAACTCAGTCATCATGAAAATCTCGGTCTGAAAAGTTGGCAGAAATTGATGTTGCAGATTGTTGTTGCGGGGCTTTATCTTTGGAGCATGACGCGCTTCGGTTCTTTGGACACGGTGGTGGAACTTCCCGCGTTGGGAGTATCGGCGGATTTCGGTATATTCTATTATTTCGCGGCACTGGTGGTCATCGTCGGTACGGTCAACAGTACCAATTTGACCGACGGGATTGACGGCCTTGCGTCATCGGTGACATTGGTTGCCGCTATGAGTTTGTCACTTGTTTCCGCACTGATGCTGCAGTCTTCGGGCGTGATGCTCGGTGCGCTTCTGGTCGGCGCGATGATCGGTTTTTTGATTTTTAATTATCATCCGGCCAAAATATTTATGGGCGATACCGGTTCTCTTTTCCTCGGCGGTGTTCTGATCGGTGCGGGATTTATGTTGGATATCCCGTTGCTCATGTTGCTGATGTGCGCGGTATTCATTTTGGATATGCTTTCGAGTTTCATTCAGATCATCGCGATTCGGTTGTTCCATCGAAAGGTATTCCGTATTGCGCCGATCCATCACCGATTTCAGCAAATGAAATGGTCGGAGGAAAAGATCGTTTACGTTTTTTCCGGCGTGGGGCTGTTGTTTGGTGCCGTTTCGGTTATTTTAACGATATGCGGCATATGATGTGATTTGAATGTTGATCGTTGATCGTTGATCGCCGATCGGAAAGGAAGGGAAGATATGTCGCAGGACAGACGGGACGAAACGGAGCGGCACGGCGGATTTCATCGGGGAATTCGGCGGACCTTGGCCGATGTGCGAGCGAAAGACCCCATCTTTTCCGAGCCGTTGCACCCGGCCGATTCCGTCAAAACGCGTCCATTGATGCGCGGAAGCATTGATATGACGTTTTTGCTGATTGTGGTAGCGCTCGTTTTGTACGGCGTTGTGATGGCATACAGCGCCAGTTCGATTTATGCCACGCAACATATGGGCGACAGCCTGTACTATATCAAGCGTCACGTCATGTTTATCGGTTTGGCGGTCGCACTGACTGCGCCGTTCGTGCTTCGGGCACGTCCCTGGTTTTGGCGACTGTTTGCCGTCTGTGCTTACGGCGGCTCGCTTATGCTTTTGTTGCTGGTGCTTGTTTTCGGTGCAAGTGAGGGAGAGGCGCAACGCTGGCTTGAACTCGGTCCGATCACCATTCAACCGTCCGAGATCGCCAAAATGGCAGTGGTGATGATGCTTGCTTTGCTGATGAGCAAATACGAAAAAAAGATCACTTCCGACGTTCGCTTCGGCGGGAATTTCCGCTACGGGGTGCTGTTGCCGGGGGCTTGTATGGGAATTGTGGTGTTGCTTGTCGCCGCCGAAAAGCATATTTCTGGTGTGATGATCATTGCAATGATCGGAGCTGTCGTGATGTTCATGGGTGGCACCAAAATGAAATGGCTTGCGTTGTTGGCGGGAGTTGTGGCGGTAGGCGGTTTTTGCCTGATCGCGTTTTCCAGTTACGCCGACACCCGCATTCAACTATGGCTCAATATTGACGAGATGGATCCGCTGGGAGCGGCATGGCAGACGTTGCAGGGATTGTATGCCATCGGATCGGGCGGCCTTTTCGGTTTGGGACTCGGCAACAGCAGACAGAAATTCGGTTTTGTTTCGGAACCGCAAAATGATTTTATTTTTACCATTATTTGTGAGGAACTCGGCTTTTTCGGTGCGATTACCGTACTTGCATTGTTTGCACTGCTTGTTTGGCGCGGATTTAAAATTGCCGCCAATGCGCCGGATCGATTTTGCGCTTTGACGGTATACGGTATTGTATTCAAAACGGCATTGCAAGCGGCGCTCAATATTGCCGTTGTTACCAATTCCATGCCCAACACGGGGATTTCACTGCCTTTCTTCAGTTCGGGCGGTACGGCGTTGGCCATCCAAATTTTTGAAATGGGCATTGTGCTCAACATTTCGCGTTTTTCCTATGTAGACAAATAAGTGACACCGAATATATCGATTTGCCGCAGATGCGACAGGAAAGGATGACACGATGCGTGTGCTTTTGACAGGAGGCGGCTCCGGCGGGCATGTCAATCCCGCCATTGCGATTGCCGATACCGTAAAAATGAATATTCCCGATGCGGAGATCGCTTTTGTGGGGGTAGAGGGGGGCAAGGAATGCGACTTGGTGCCCCGCGCGGGGTATCCGCTGTATTTTGTTGAAAGCCAAGGCATTGAGCGATCATTGTCTTTCAGGAATATTAAGGCGCTTTTTTTGGCTATGACCTCACCGCACAGCAAAAAGACAAAGGATATTCTCGAAAACTTTCGCCCCGACATTGTCATCGGAACGGGGGGCTTTGTGTGCTGGCCGCTTTTGCGTGCGGCGGCCCATGCGGGGATCCCGACCATGGTGCACGAATCCAATTGCCGCCCCGGACTTGCCGTGAAGATGCTACAGGACAGCGTTGATACCATTTTGCTTAATTTTGCCGAAACGCGTGAGTATCTGCGCCGTCGCAAAAAATGTGTGGTGGTTGGAAATCCGTTGCGCGGAGGATTCGGTTCGATCCCGCGGGCGGAGGCACGAGCCAAAGTGGGGCTTTCCGAGGGAGAGACGCTGGTGCTGGTGTCGGCGGGAAGTCATGGCTCCGAGGAGGTCAACGCGGCCGTGCTGGAGACATTGAGAACCTTAGCCCCCACACGTTCCGATACCCGCTTTGTTCTTTCCACGGGTGTAAAGAATTATGCGGCAGCAAAAAAATTGTACGATGAATATGAACTGGAAAATTACAACAATGTGATCATGCGGGAATATATTTACGATATGGCGTTGTACATTTCCGCAGCAGATGTTGTGATCACGCGCGCGGGAGCGATGAGTCTGTCCGAACTGGCCCGCATGGGGAAAGCAAGTGTCATTATTCCGTCTCCCTATGTGGCGGACAATCACCAACTTCGTAACGCACTTGCGCTTTCCGAACGAGATGCGGCGTTATTGGTGGAGCAGCGGGATTTCCCGTGCGGCGCGCTTTCCCGCGCGATTTTGACATTGCTGGATGAGCCGGAGACTCGCCGCACATTGGAAAAGAATATCCGTGCTTTTGCGGGTGAGGACGCCAATCGGTTGATTTATGAGTTGATGGTCGAAGCGGTGCGACGATACCGCGATGGCGCCAAAGGTTGAAAGCGGCGAGGCGCTCGGTTGTGAGCCGGGCGCTTTTGGTTATGCCTCACAAAAACGAAATGTAGGAAAGAGAGGGGTTGTCATGCGAAAAATTCTGTTGCGGTCGCTTGCCGCAACGAAAGCGGACAAAGACATACCGCTTCCGTCAAAAACGCGTCTGTCGCGTCGCAAGCGTTTGATTTTGACGCGCGGCGGGATGCTGTTTTGTTTCGGCGCGGCGGTGTTGTGTATACTGTCGGTGCCCGTGCTTTCCTCCTTCCGAGTGCGACATATCGAAATCGAAGGCATATCTCATTATGCCGAACAGGATATTCTTTCGATTGCGGGTGTGTCGGAAAACGATGAATTATTGGCTGTTTCGCCCGATGAAGTCAAGGCGGCGTTGCGCGAAAATTGCCCGTACCTTACCGAAATTGATGTGAGACGAGGGCTTGGAAAACTGAGGATCACGGTTGTTGAATGTGTCCCTCGTTGGGCGCTGTTGACAGATGACGGTTGCGCGGTACTGTTGACAGAGAATTTGTATGTTCCGGAGATCTGCGCCGCAGAGGCTGTTTCGCCGGATATATGCGTACTTCGAATGGCTCTCCCCGAACTTGCTTCGACCGAGAACAACGGTGACATGCAGACTCTGCGTCCGGAGGTGGGATCGTTCATCACCGGAAGCTCATCGGCGCTCTCCCTTTTGAGCCGTATTACGGAGGCTCTTAACGGGTTGATACTGCCGTCTCAACCCACATCGCTCGATCTCTCGAACCTTTATGCGGTGACGCTGACATTGGCAGACGGGACCGTGATCAATTTACACGAATGCACCGATCCTGCGCAACAGATCAAAAATGCGGCGGCGGCCGTGTCTGCGTACCGCTTGACCGGATCGGTTGCCGACGGGTACGTATTGTATGTTGATGCGGATTATTTTTCCCGTATCAGCATTCGTACGGTTCCGAGAATCGTCGGAGAAAATGCCGAGTGAGGCAGTTTTCTCCGAAAAAAGTGAAAAAATTTAAAAATTTTTGAAAAAGGTATTGCAAAATCTCGAAAAACATTGTATCATATAGAGTGAAGTATACTCATGCATCCGAGGCGGACATGCCGTCAAGGGTAGCATGAAGAAAAATATTGGAGGACAAAACAATGACTTTTGAACCTGATGTTAGCGGCGCCTGCGGTGTCAATATTAAGGTCATCGGTGTCGGCGGCGGTGGTAACAACGCGGTCAACCGTATGATCGCATCCAACATTCGCGGCGTTGAATTCGTTGCGATCAATACCGACCGCCAGGCTATTCGTAAAAGTGAAGCGGGTACGCAAATTATTATTGGCGAGAAATTTACCAAGGGCTGGGGTGCCGGTGCCAATCCCGAAGTCGGTGCGCATGCCGCCGAGGAATCCATCGATGAAATCAAGGCTATGTTGACCGATGCCGACATGGTTTTCGTGACCGCCGGTATGGGCGGCGGTACGGGTACGGGCGCTGCTCCCGTGGTGGCTCGTGCCGCTCATGAAATGGGTATTTTGACCATTGGTATCGTGACCAAGCCGTTCTCGTTTGAGGGCAAGCGCAGAGCAGAGCAGGCTGAGGTCGGTATCGCTAATTTGCGTCAATACGTTGATTCGCTGGTTGTCATCCCCAATGACCGCTTGCGTCAGGTGTCGGATACCCGCATCACGTTGGCAAATGCATTTGAAGTTGCCGATGATGTGTTGCGCCGCGGTGTACAGTCTATTTCCGATTTGATCAACGTGCCCGGCTTTATCAATTTGGACTTTGCCGATGTAACATCGGTCATGAAGGATGCCGGCTACGCGCACATGGGTGTCGGTTCGGCTACCGGAAAAGATAAGGCGGAGTTGGCTGCTCGCGCGGCAATTTTCAGCCCGTTGCTGGAGAGTTCCATTTCGGGTGCTCACGGTATTTTGATCAGCATTTCCGTATCTCCCGATGTAGGACTGGAAGAGGTCAATCAGGCGTCTGAAATGATCGCAGCAGAGGCGCATCCCGATGCAAGCATTATTTGGGGCGTGGCGTTTGATCCGGAGTTGGACGATGAAATGAAGATTACCATTATTGCGACCGGTTTTGCGGAGAGTCGTCCCGTCAACGAGGAAGAAGAGGTCCCGGCTGTTGAAGAACAACCCGTCGTCACTCCCGCCGTTGAGAAGAAGCCCGTAACAAAGGTTGCTTCCGGCGTTGCCGAAAAGCAGGCCGCAAGGGTTGCTCCTGTCGTTGAAAAAGACGATGAGGACATGGGGTTGGACGACGTCATGGGCTTATTTCGTGCCTCTAACGGAAGAGGATCCACGAAAAGAAGAGGCTGATCCGCAAGATGAGTTTGCCGCGTCCGCGGCAGAGGATGGCACCGCAGATGGCGATTTTGATGAGCCGCGCGATGCGTTTGACGAAGATGACGGCTGGAATACGACGGAGGAATCTCCGCTTTCCCGGTCTGGTGCGGTTTCTTCAACAAAATCGCAGGACAGCGAGGAGCGCGCAGAGCGGTCTCGGGCCGCAAATACATCGGTGCCTCGGTCAAAGACTGTTCTGTATCGTTTCTTGACCAATCGCAAAATCGACGGCGATTATATCATAGACGACGATGAACGGCAATCATAAAAAATTCGAGGTCACTTCATTTTGAAGTGACCTCGAATTTTTTG
>CAZOHP010000064.1:0-10792 GCA_964579815.1 uncultured Lachnospiraceae bacterium | reverse complement strand
AGATTCAAGAAATAAACGATGATGTGGGTCTCCCGAACGCCTTGTTGCGTTCGGAAAATACCGTGATAAAAGGGATAAGGTAGGGTATTATCACAGGCAAGACAAAACAACCCTTGTGTGGGAGGAATTCATGATGAAAACAGCGTTGAGAGACGAGACCGTTCATACACATGAGAATGAGAGCGAGAAAAAGCCGCACGAGACGGTCGCGGAAGATATTTTCGCCGATGAAGATGTGTTGCAATTGGAGCAAGAACTGATCGACACTTATATACGTTCGTCGCATCATCCGTTTCGGATCTTGATGAAATTATATCAACGATACATCAAGGAAATTGTCATTTCTCTGATTTTCTTCTGCTTGAAACAGTCTCCCGTTTTGGTACTTCCCATCATCACGGCCAATATCATCAATCTTGTGACCGAACAGCCGGAAAATTTCTGGCAAGCCATCATCATCAATGTTACGGTGATGACTTTCCTGTTCATTTTGAACATTCCCACGCATATGATTCACAGCAAATATTACAGCATTGTTTCGCGCAAGATCGAGGCGGGACTGCGCAGCGCCATGGTGCGCAAGTTGCAGCAACTTTCCATTACTTTTCACAAAGAAATGCAATCGGGGCGCATTCAATCCAAACTGATGCGTGATGTGGAGACCATTTACACGCTGTCCACTCATCTGCTGACCACCATTCCCAGCGTGATATTGAGCACGATCACGGCGCTTTGCGTGGTGTTGACCAAAAATCTGACGGTGTTTGCCTTTTTCTTGGTTTGTATTCCGTGTGCGGTTGTGACGTTTCGTTTTTTCCGCCGCCCGATCGGCAAGAATACCAGACAATATCGTCATGACATGGAAAACACTTCGGCCAATTTGATGGACATGGTCGAGATGACGCAGATCACACGGGCGCACGCGCTGGAAAATAAGGAAATGCAAAAGATGACGGCAGTGCTCAAAGCCATGGCCAACACGGGATTCCGTCTGGATATGGTGAATGCGTTGTTCGGTTCGATCTCATGGGTGATTTTTTCGTTGTTCCAATTTGTATGTTTGATCTTTTCTTCCTACATGGCTTATCGCGGTAACATCGGGGTGGGGGACATCTCGCTGTACCAAACCTATTTTACTTCTCTGACGGGGCAGGTTTCCACTGTTTTGGGACTTTTGCCGATCTTGACCAAGGGATTTGAGTCGATCTCCTCCGTCGGCGAGATTTTGGCTTCTTCGGATATTGAGGACAACACGGGCAAGTTGAATATGCGCGATCTGAAAGGCGAATACGAATTTCAGGATGTATATTTTTCCTACGAGGACGACCAGCCGCTGTTGCGCGGGCTTAATTTGAAGATCGCGGCGGGCGAGACGGTGGCTTTTGTGGGTGAATCCGGGTCGGGAAAGACAACGTTGCTCAATCTGATCATCGGTTTTAATATGCCGCGGTCGGGAATACTGAAGGTGGACGGACACGATATCACGGAGATTGATTTGCATTCTTACCGCCGCCATATCTCGACGGTGCCGCAAAACAGCGTGATGTTTACCGGTACCATTCGCGAAAATATTACATACGGTTTGCCGCATGTGACCGACGAGCAATTGTGCGAGGCTCTCGAAGCGGCACGGTTGACCGAATTTATCCGTTCGTTGCCCCACGGCGTAGATACCATGCTCGAAGAGCACGGCGCCAATTTGTCGGGCGGACAGCGGCAGCGCATTTCCATTGCGCGGGCGCTGATTCGCAATCCCGAAGTCATTATTTTGGACGAGGCGACCAGCGCGCTGGACAGTGTATCCGAAAAACAGATTCAAGATGCCATCAACAATTTGGCGAAAGGGCGCACGACGTTTATTGTGGCGCATCGTCTGTCCACCATAAAGAATGCGGACAAAATTGCCGTGATCAAGGACGGACGCTGTGTGGAACTCGGTTCGTTTGATGAACTGATGGAGAAAAAAGGTGAATTTTATAAGTTGCGGAGTTTGCAACAGGTATAAGAAATCGACAGGTCCGACGGGGCGCTCAGGGAGCGCCCCGCATTTTTTTTGTTCGGTGGCATGCTTTGGCAGTAAAGGTCAGTGTATGGCAGAGACTTTTATGATACAATGTGGCCGTACAGGAAAGAAAGGAGGCTGACGATATGAATGATGAAGAAGGTCAAGAATGAAAAAACCCAAATGAGGCAATGCGGACGGGCTCATTTGCATAGTGTGGAGCGGCTGTTCCGCGAGGGAACGGTGGTCAGGCGAGCCGAGGCGTATGTGAGGCGCTGTCGGGTGCGCAAGGATGGCAAGATGCGCTTTCCCAATTTGGCGGGGCTTTGTCGTGTGCTTGGGATCGGGCCGGAAGAAATGGGGCGTTTGGGTGAAAAATACCCCAAGATCTACGATGCCATTTTGGCGGTACTGGAGGACGGGGCACTCAACACGGAGTGCGTTCCGGGCAAGTCGGCTTTGCTGGCTATGACTTATTTCCGTCGACGCCTGGGCTATGAGACACGCAAAGCGAACACGGTTCGGCGAGACGACGGCGAGATCACGATTGCATTTGAGCATGACATGGCAGAGGACGGTAAATGAGATTGACGGAACGGGACGGCGGGCGAGTGATTCACATTGCGGGGCGTCCCAACGAACGGCAGGCTGAGTTTTTCGCCTCGCGGGCAAAGGTTACGGCCTACGGCGGGGCGCGCGGAGGCGGCAAGTCCTGGGCGCTGCGGCGCAAATCGGTGGGGCTTTGCTTGACTTATCCCGGGATTCGTTGTCTGCTTTTGCGGCGGTCATTGGCGGAGTTGCGTACGAACCATGTTCTGCCGATGTTACGGGAATACGGTGCGATTTTGCGTTATGCGGCGGGAGAGGCGGCGTTTCTTTTTCCAAACGGCAGTCGCATCGAATGCGGCTACTGCGACAGTGAGCGCGATGTGTTACGCTATCAAGGACAGGAATACGATATCATTGCCATTGATGAGGCGACGCAGTTAAGCGAGTTGCAGTTTATGCAATTGCGAGCGTGTGTGCGCGGTGTCGGGGATATGCCGCGACGCATGTATTTGACCTGCAATCCCGGCGGGGTGGGGCATGCGTGGGTGAAGCGGCTGTTTATTGACCGCTGTTATCGAGCGGGGGAACGAGCGGAGGATTATGCGTTTATCCCGGCGCGAGTATGGGACAATGTCGTTTTAACGGAGCGAGACCCGGATTATGTCCATACGTTGGAGGCACTGCCCGAACGGTTGCGCGCGGCTTGGTTGGATGGAAGATGGGATGTTTTCGAGGGGCAATTTTTTGCGGAATTTGATGAGACGCGTCATGTGATTCCCCCATCGGACGCGCTCGGAGGAGGACGGCTGTTTGCCGCGATGGATTACGGATTTGATCGCTTGGCGGTATTGTTGCTCTCGGAGGATGACCGAGGGCGGGTAACCGTGCTGGACGAACTGTGTGCATCGGGTCTGACGCTGGGGGAGGCTGCGATACGTTCGGCCTCGTTTTGCCGTGGGGCGGAATATATTGCGGCTTCCCCCGATCTGTGGAACCGACGGCAGGACAGCGGTCGCTCGGGCGTTACGATCATGCAAGCGGCGGCCGTGCTACCGCCGTTGATACGAGCCGACGACAGGCGAATCCCCGGCTGGCGGGTAGTACGCGAATATTTACACGGCAAAGGGGGCGAGCCCTATTTGAAAGTCACACGGCGGTGCCGCGAATTGATTTCCTGTATGCAGGCGTTGCAGTGTGACAAAGAAGTACCGGAGGATGCTTCGAATACGCCGCACGCGGTGACGCACGCGCCGGAGGCATTGCGTTATGCGTTGATGAGCCGTTCGGGAGCGACGGGCGGACTTCAAGATGAGAAGCACAGCGATTTCCGCTTTGCGGTGCGGTCAAGTTGGGAATGAAGAAAGGAAAAAGGAGAAAAGGAATGGCGGTTTTTGACGGATACGGCAAGCGGGAGACGGTTGCGATCAGCAGTTTCGGCGGATTGAACAGGCTGGGGCCGCTTTGCGGAGGCAAGGATTGCTTTGAATTGCGTAATTTGCGTCCGATGGCAGACGGAACGCTCGTTCGGCGCGAGGGATTTGCGCCTTGGGTGCGTTTTGACGGGAACGTGCGCGGGGTGTTTTCGACCGAACGCGACGGTACACGTGAGACTTATGCGGTGGCGGGTGAGACGGTATACTATGTGGCGCAAGACGGTACGGTGAGCGCGATCGGGCAGAGCACGACCGCGGAGGGAAAAGTGAATTTCATTTGTACGGATGGCAAGATTTTGCTTTTGGACGGGGCTTCCGTTTTGGTTTTGGTTCCGACGGAAGTGAGGGAGTTGGCGGCGTATATTCCGCTGTACGGCAAGAATTGGGGGGCAAATTCGCAAGACGCGAATCGCGTGGTGTACGAGCCTCCGAGTCTTTTGACGGATCGGCTTCGCGTCGGTTTTGTTTTGGCTGAGTCATCGGCGGATATTTATTTGACGGGACTGACGCCGCTGACGATCGATCGCGTGATCATCAACGGGCAGGTGTTTGAGGGCACATGGTTTTATAACAAGACTCAGCGGAGATTTTTCCTTGAGACGCCGCTGGCGGCGGGGACACGGGTAGAACTGTATTTGACGATGCCAAAGGGACATTGGGGCGATCGTCCGGCTTTAGGCGAAGCGGCGCATTGCGTGAGCATAGGAGATGCGGAGGATGCGCGGTTGCTGTTCTTTGGGGGAAGCGTTACGCTCGGAGGAGTTTATGTGACACGCGCCATTGAGCGGCAAAACAAGGAAGCGGTGCGGACATACGAGCCGGATATTTGTATGATTTATGTCACGGCCGAAGATTTGGTGATGCCGGGAGACGGGATTCATCCCGTGACGGGAGCTTGCCGCCACTACGATCGATCGCTGATTTTCACTTCGCACGATGCATGGATGGCCGACGGCACGCTGACAGAGGGGGGAAAGATTCGGCTGATTCCCGTCAATACGACCATGGGGTGCAGCAGCGCGGACGCATGCGGTGTGGTGGGCAACAGTCCGTATACGGTGTTTGGGCGGCGCATCCTACGCTGGAACAGCGATACGGACGAGCGCAACGAATGCAATGCCGAAGCGGTATCCGCGACGATCGAGCCGTTGCTGGACGAGGGATTCGGAAGTGATTGCGAGATGTTTGCGGACAAACGGAGGCGCGAGTTGTGGCTGTTTTGCCCGGGGCGCGACGGGCGAGTGCTGATTCGTCGGGAAGACGATGGAAAATGGACAAGTTTTGACGGTTTTTCGCCGCGCGGCATGTTTGCCATGGGGGAACGGATCGGCTTTTACACGGGGCAGACGGTTTATCTGTTTGATGAGGCGGCTGTGTGCGATACGGCGGAGGACGGTTCGACTCGTCCCATTGAGGCGGAATACATGAGTCAATATTTGGATTTCGGGAGCGCGGGGCGACTGAAGCGTCTGTGCGGCGGGACGGTGGTTGCCGACTGCGGCCGGATGCATTCGGAATTGCGATTCCAAGATGTGAGGGGGCGGCAATTTGTGGCCCCGCTATACGGAAAGGGTGATGAGATATCGGTGCTGCAGTCACGCGGGCGATGCGGGCGTTTTCGCTATCTGCGAGCGGGGATCTACTGTGCGGATGTGGGACCGCTGCGGTTGCATGGATTGACCATCACGGTATGTCCTTGAAAAGAAAGGGGAGATATACATGAAAAAAACCAAGACGTGGATGCAATACGAGGCGGGCAGAGAATACAAAAGACGCATCGGTTTTTACGAGACTGCGGCGCGCAACGAGGCTTTTTATCGCGGCGAACAATGGAGCGGCGTTACGGGTGAGAGCGAACTTCCGAGGCCCGTTTTCAATGTAGTGCGGCGCGTGACCGACTATTTGGTCGGAGCGGTGGCGGGCGGCCGGTTATCGGTGATCTATTCCGATGATACGGTGATTGCGGCGGGAAATGACGCACAAGGTGAGGCATTGCGTCACGGCGTGGATATTCTCAATCGTCACATTGCTTATCGCTGGGAAAACTGTCGCATGGACCGGCTGGCTTATCGTTTACTGCTGGATGCGGCGGTTACTGGAGACGGTGTTTTGTATTGTTATTGGGACACCAATGCGGCGGGAATGCCGGACGGCGATATACGGACGGTACGTCACGATGCATGCGATGTGTATGCTTCCGACATGAACCGCGCGGACATCCAAAGTCAAGATTATATTATTCTCGCGGGGCGTGAGAGTGTACGGGCGCTGCGCCGTGAAGCGCGCGAGGTCGGGCTGACGAGCGAAACGGTGAGCAAGATTCGTTCGGATGCGGCGATGAATTACGATGCTTCGGGACGCTCTTACCCCGAGTTACGGGATGAGGATGAAGCGAAAGCGACGGTGTTGCATAAATTTTGGCGCGAGGACGGAGTGGTCTGGATGGAAAAATCAACGGCCGAGGTGGTGATTCGTCGTGTGAAGACGGGACTGAGGCTTTATCCGGTGGCGTATTTTAACTGGATGCCGACACGGGGATCGTTTCACGGGACCTCGCCCGTCAGCGGGATGATTGCCAATCAGAAATTTATCAATCGCGCTTATGCCATGGTGATGAAGCATATGACGGATACGGCGTTTTCCAAGATTATTTACGATAAAAGTCGCATTCCCGAATGGACCAACGAGGTCGGTCAGGCGATTGCGGCGGTGGGCGGTAATCTTGCGGATGCCGTGCAAGTGGTCGGTGTGGGGCAGATGCAAGGCGACTACATGGCGCTGATTGAGAACGCCATTGCCATGACGAAAGAGATGTCCGGGGCGACCGACACGGTGTTAGGTTCGGCACAGGCTGCCAACACCAGCGCGATTTTGGCATTACAGGAAGCATCCAGAACGGCGTTACAGCAGGTGAGTGCCTCTTATACGCAATGCATTGAAGATGTGGCCGATATTTGGGCCGACATGCTATGTGTGGCGTATGAGGGCAACCGAATGCTGCCGTATGATGCGGGGGGCGAATGTGTGTGTGCGGCGGTTGATTTCGAGGCACTGCGCGCGGGACTTTTGCATGCGCGCGTGGAAGTTGGAAATCTGACGCAGTACAGCGCGAGCGGTACGCAAAATGCGCTGGATCGACTGCTGGACGGCGGTCACATTACGCTCAAGCAATATTTGGAGCAGTTACCGACGGGAATCTTGCCGATGCGGGCACGATTGCTTGCGGAGATAGAGAGAGACAGCAAGACGGAGGAGGGAGGTGAACAAAATGAAACAGGAAAGAGCGGAGACAGAGACAGCGACGGCAACGGCGACGGCGACGGAAGTCGATGAAAACGCGGAAAGCATGGCGAGCGAAGCGGAGCGGTTACGCGATCGCGTGAGGGAATTGGAGGCGCAGTTGGCTGAGCGAGAGCGACAAAGCACACGTGTCGAACGGGAATGTGCCGAATTTGAGCGCTATTTTCCCGAGGTGGCACTGAGATATGTGCCCGATGAGGTGTGGGAACAGGTACATGCGGGGGTTCCCCTTGCCGCGGCTTATGCGCTTTACGATCGAGGCAGAAAAAACGCCGAGCATGCCGATGCGGCGGCTCGGGAGCGGTGCGCGCTGATGCCGACCGTACTCGGCGAGACGGGTGGGCAGGAATACTTTTCGCCGGCGCAAGTCAGAGCAATGAATTCGCGCGAAGTGCGTGAAAATTACGATCGCATTTTTGAGAGCATGCGTCACTGGCAGTGAGCATGCAACCAACATTTTCGAATTTTGAAGGAGGATATTGATAATGGCTATTACAAATTTTATTTCCACTGTTTGGAGTGAGATGTTACTGGATTCACTGGCTTCTCGCTACGTCGGTGTTACCAATTGCAACCGTGCTTACGAGGGCGACATTCGCGAGAAAGGTGCGGTGGTCAAGATCTGCGGCGTCGGAGAGGTTGGAATCGGCGATTACACAAAAAACACCGACATGACGGCGCCGCAGACGCTGGATGACGCGATTTGCGAATTGGTGATCGATCAAGCGAAGTATTTTAATTTTCAGATCGACGACATTGACCGCGCGCAGTCCTCGCAAAGGTTGATGAGCGAGGCCATGCGTGTGGCGGCTACGGCGCTGGCAAACACGGCGGATGCCTATGTTTACTCGCTTTACGGTGAGGCGGGCGAGACAATCAAGGGAGATGAGGTGACGGCGGACAACATTATGGACATTTTGATTCGGGCGCGCACGGCGCTGTACCGCGCCGGGGTTTCCGATATGTCGGAGGCGGTGATTGAGGTATCTCCCGAGGTGGCGGCACTCATTCTCAAAGCCAAGATTACGCTGTCCGGTGACAACGGAGAGACGCTGGAGACCGGTTGTCTCGGCAGTATCGGCGGCTGCAAGATTTTTGTCAGCCCCAATATCGTGAAGCAAACGGGGTCGGGCGAGGTGCGCTACAAGTGTTTGGCACGAACCAAGCGTGCCGTGGCGTTTGCCGAGCAACTCTCGGAGATCGACGCGTATCGTCCCGAAAAGCGTTTTGCCGATGCGGTCAAAGGATTGCATTTGTACGGCGCCAAGGTGGTTTATCCGGCCGAGATGATCTTACTGGATCTGGGCGTTGCCGCATGAGCGAGGTGATGGTGTGACCAATCGCGAGGTCTACGAAGCGGCATTGGCATTGCTTTCCGAAGAGCAAGACGGGTTGAGTGAGGACTACGAGCGCCGTGCCGGTTACTTGATCGGTGTCTTTATTTGCGAATGCCGCGATACGGACGGATTTTATCGTCTTACGCGCGGTTTGAGCGAAGCGGGAGCGGCAGCCGAGGCAGTTGACTTGGATGATCTGTTTCCGCTATCCGACCGTTTCTTTTCGGCGGCGGCTTACTATGTGGCGGCGATGTTGACGGAGATTGAAAATCCAGATTTATCCAATTACTTGTATGCGCACTATGCGCGTGACATTACCGCCATTACGCAAGGAATCGGCGGTGTGACGGTTGGAATCAAGGATGTGTACGGTTTTCATCGCTGCGAATAAGAAAAAATGAAAACGGGGAGAGATCCTTTGCGATCTCTCCCTTGTTTTTATGTGACCGGCGCATCATTCCGCGCCCATTTGTCCCATCAAGCGCTTATTGAATTCTTCGGCGGTATTATAGCCCATGCATTTTTGACGGTTATTCATGGCGGCGATTTCCAGGATGATGGCCAAGTTTCTGCCCGGGTGGACGGGAATGGTGATGACGGGCAGTTTAAGACCGAGAATTTCGATTTTTTCCTCGTCCAGTCCGAGGCGGTCATACATTTTTCCCTGTTCCCACGGTTCCAATTTAACGACAAGGTCGATCGATTCGGTATCTTTGACAGCGCCCATGCCGAACAGTCGGCGGATATCGACGATTCCGATGCCGCGCAGTTCAACGTAGTGGCGAATGATTTCGGGAGCCGAGCCGACTAAGCGGCGGGCGGAAACACGCTTGATTTCCACGGCGTCGTCGGCGATGAGGCGATGACCGCGCTTGACCAATTCAATGGCGGTTTCGCTCTTACCGATGCCGCTGTCTCCCAAGATCAGAATGCCCTCGCCGTACACATCGACCAAGACGCCGTGGCGCGTGATGCGGGGGGCAAGATGGACGTTGAGCGAGGCGATGAGCGCGGCCATCAAGGGGCTGGTGTTCCAATTTGAATGAAACAAAGGAACGCCGATGTGCCGGCAAGCCTCGGTCAAGGCGGGGTGGAATGTAAGGTCGGAGGTGGTGATGATGGCAACAGGATGCAATGCGACCAGGGCGGTCAATTTTTCTTTGGCCTGTTCTTCGTCCAGCGAATCAAGGTAGCGGTGTTCGGCATGGCCGAGAATTTGGATGCGAGCGGCCTCGAAATGTTCAAAAAAGCCGGCAAGAATCAATCCCGGGCGGTTGACCTCGGGAGTTGTGATCGATATATCCTCGTAATGATCGGGGACATAGATCTTATTTAACGAAAATTCTTCTACGATGACGGACAGAGGAATGGTATATTTTTCTTCCATGGCGAGTCTCCTTTCGCTCAAGTCTTTATTAGGTACAGTATAACATGATTTTGTTTTTTTGTCTACCCCTGTTCGGCAAAAAAAGTTGGGCGGGCGGGGGAATGGCGGCATATACTTGCAATGAAGTTCGAATGGAAGGAGATTTTGATGTATGAAATTAGACAAAAATGCGATTCGGCGTTTGCTGGCGCTGAACGATGCGCAATTGCAGGCGGTCATCACACAACTGGCAGGAGAAAACGGCATTGATCTGGCGGGATTTGTCATTCGGCCGAGCGATATTGCCGGAGTACGTCGAGCGCTTGAAATGGCGACCGATGATGACATTAAACTGGCGGCCGAGCAGATTGAGCACATGCGGCGATCGGGAACGGGAAAATGAGGAGGGCGCGATATGGAGGAAAACGATCGTTCGCGTTCCTTGGAAGACATTCTCTCGGCGGTCGAACAGGATGAGAGTCTGAAAGGCGGCGAGCGCGAGGCCGATGAACCGAAAACGGGGGCAAGTGAGGCAACGGCGGCTACGGGAGGATTTGCCGGTGTGATACCGCCGGAACTTTTGCTGCGTCTGCCGAGTTTACTCAAGGCCGTTCGGAGCGTGGCCGAGCCGCTGCCGGTATCGGACGATCGACCGACAACACCGATGGCGTTGCTTTGTGCACTGCGGCCGTATATGAATGAGCGGAGGCGACGGGCGGTGGACGCCATGATTCGAATATCTCGTTTGAGTGACACGCTGGAATCATTGCATTGAGAGGAGGGATCTGATGTACGCACAACATGC
>CAZOHP010000063.1:0-10930 GCA_964579815.1 uncultured Lachnospiraceae bacterium | reverse complement strand
CCGTCGCTATTTTTCGGGACGACAAATCGACAGCGTCATGAATTATCCCGTGCGCAACGCCATTCTTGCTCTGGTGCGCGATGGTGACGCCGAGCAGTTTTACAATGTTTTGACCGAACTTTACAGTTCTTACCCACGTGCCGTATCCGATTTGCTCATGAATTTGCTCGGCACACATGATACCGAGCGTATTTTGACGGTGCTCGGCGATCCCAATGTGGGTGACGAGCGAACAAATGCGCAACTGGCCACCGCACGCTTAACCGCCGAGCAACGTGCCTGCGCCCTTAATCGATTGCATGCCGCCTTTTCCTTGTTATTTACCGTATTCGGCGTTCCGTCCGTATTTTACGGCGACGAAGCGGGCGTGGAAGGACACCGCGATCCGTTTTGCCGTCGTCCCTACCCATGGGGACATGAGGATGCGGAACTTGTGGCACATGTCAAATTTCTCGGCATGCTTCGTCGTGAAAACGAATGCTTGAAAAACGGTGAATTTCGCATTCTCCATCACGCCGCGCACACCGTGGCCTATGAACGTCGGTGTGGCAGAAATGTCATACTCATTGCCGCCAATATGGGAAAGGAACCGTGGCAATATGCCTTGACGGGAACGTGGCAGACGCTGTCCGCACATACGGCCGAAACCGTCACCGGGAGTTTCACCGTTACCCCGGGGCAAGTCGTCATCGGCAAGGAGGTGCGGGAATGACCTATCAACATGCTTTGCAATACCTAACCGCCGAACCGACGAACGCGGTCTGTCTTCCGATCAATGAATTGCGTCCCTTGGTGGGAAGCCACCCGACGATCCCGCTCCTGATCTGTTTTTCGCACGACAAACAGGCAAGTGCGGCGGCGCTGTTTTTGCGCGCCGTTCTGGTTGAAGCGGGGATCGGATGTCTGCACGTGATCGACGCACCCACAAACGAAATGCGCGACCGATTTATCCTTGACGGCAGACCGATCCCGCCGCCCGCCCTCTGCCCGCATGCTCATGCCATCCGCGCGAGAGAAATCGTTCTGCGCAGATCCGCGTCGACCAAGGGGACCGATTTTCCCATGCACGAACGAACAGCAGCCGTCCTTTTGCGCTGCACCGCCGAACAAAAGAGTTCGGTTATTCTGCTGGAAAGCAACACGCCGCATCTGCTTCACGCTTTTGGCGCATTTGGCAAGCCGACCGTCATAACAGCCGTTTCCGCTACCGATGTGGGCGGTCATACCGCCGTCACCGCCATTACGCCGGCAACGACCGAGGTCATCAGCCATGCTTGCGGCGCCACCGTTATTCGCGCGTTGTCCGATGCTTGCGCGCAACAGGGCAGCCGCCTGATCGTCATTCCGCGCACCGATATCCGTCGTCGCGCACTCACACTCGGCTCGCAGATCGTGGATTGTCCCCTGCTGTCCGATTGTCATTTACGCTCGGGAAGCGGGCTTGTACTGGACGCCGCCGTGCTGGCACTGCAACTGGTGGCACTGCTTCGTCGCTCCGGTCTGCCCCTCTCCGATGATCACTTGCGACGCGGGCTGGCCAAAGTTACATTGCCGGACTGCTTAACCCCCATTTCCATTCACCCGTTGCTCATTGCCGAACGTGTTGAAAACGAGGCGGAATTATCCGCCACACTGCGCGATTTGGCCGACTTGGGAAACACGTTACCGCGTCCGTTGCACATTCGATGTGAGCCCTCTCTTTTCTCAACGCTGTCCGCCGCTCCGGAATTATACGACACCATCTCCGTCGCATCGGACGACAGCACTCTCTCCGATGACCATACAGACCATACAAACCATACAGACCGTACAGACAATCCGGACGGTACAACGCTCATGATCGGTTCGGCGGCTTTTTTGAACAAATTTCTGATCGAATGGACTAAAACTCCAAAAAAAATTTAATTTTTTGCATTTTTTTGCAAAAAGCCCTTTTCAGAAGAAAAAAATTATTATATAATATAATGTAACAAGCAAACAATCAAGAAAGGAAGGGTGACACCATGCCAAAATATACGATCACCATAGCAGACATCGATCTCTACATCAATACAGAGGAATCACCCGAGATGGTCCAAAAACTGGTCGAAACAGTCGATCGACGTGTTCGCAGTATCACCTCGGTGAGTCCTCGTCTGTCCAAGAGCGAGGCTGCGATTCTGTGTGCGGTCGATTATTGCGCAGACAAACTCAAGGGAGAGATGCAGACCGCAACCATGGAACAAGAACTGAAAAAGTTAGCCGCCGAATTGGAGCAACTCAAAGCGGAATATGCCGCGTTGTCTGCCGAAACCGATGAGGTCCGCCGCGAAAACCGTATCATGAACGATCTCATTTCCAAAAACTTGGGCGCAGGCGTTGTACGTGCCGCAGTCGATGCAGGCGAACAGTTGGCCATTGAGACTTCGTCTCCGGAAACCGCCGACACGCCCATCGAAACCGTTCCCGCTACCGATATCATGTTTGACAACGAGCACGCGGAAGAAGCCGCCGACGCACCCGTTGCCGACCCGGTGTCCAAAAAGACTCGCCGCTCCACCCCCAAAAACAAGGTGGGGGACATGTTCGACATGCTGACTTTCAAGGACGTCTGATTTTCCATGAACCATTCACACAACCGATCGACGAGCATGCCCGAATTACTCTGTCCCGCCGGCTCCCCCCTCGCCCTTGATGCGGCAATAGAGGGCGGAGCCGACGCTGTTTATTTGGGCGGCTTGAATTTTAATGCACGCATGAATTCGTCCAATTTTTCATCGGACGATTTGATATCCGGCATCCGTCGTGCGCATGCGCACAATGTCAAAGTCTATGTAACGCTCAACACACTGGTCCGCGACCGCGAATTTCCCGACTATCTACATGCCGCTTACACCGCACAAAATGCCGAAGCGGACGCGCTTATCGTTGCCGATCTCGGCGGCGCGGCAATGATTCACCGAACGTTGCCCGATCTTCCGTTGCACGCGTCAACCCAAGCCTCGGCACACAACGCCGCCGCAGGCGAGATGTTCGCCCGACTGGGCTTTTCGCGCATGGTCGTTGCCCGTGAATTACCGCTCGCCGATCTCCGCCTATCTGTTGAGCAATCCCCCATTGAAATCGAAATGTTCATTCACGGCGCGCTGTGCGTTTGTCATTCCGGACAATGTTTATACTCCTCTCTCGTAGGCGGTCGCAGCGGCAATCGCGGAGAATGCGCACAACCCTGCCGCCTACCCTATCGCACGGACAAGGGAAAAAGCGAATATCCTCTCTCGCTCAAGGATCTGTCGCTGGCACGCCATGTCCCCGAACTAATCGATATAGGGCCCGCTTCGCTCAAGATTGAGGGACGCATGCGTTCGCCCGAATATGTATTGACCGTCACTCGCATTTGGCGGCGCTTGCTGGACGAACGCCGCGCAGCCGACGAGGACGAAATGCGCCGTTTGGCCGAAGCGTTCTCACGCAACGGTTTTACCGACGGCTATTTCACATCGCGTATCGGTCATGATATGCTCGGTACTCGTTCGGAGCAAAACAAGCAAGACGGGCGCGCCCTTGCGCCTTTCAAAGGCATCAGTCGGCGCGTGCCGCTCGACATGCATGCAACACTGCACCTCGGAACAGCGGCTTCACTGACCGTCAGCACGGGAAAGCATTCATTTACCGCCATCGGTGATATACCGCAGCGCGCCATCAATGCGCCGCTTGACGAAGAGACCGTTCGCAGACAGTTGACTCGACTGGGCGGCACGCCCTACGAAGCAGCAAATTGCAGCATTTCACTCGATGACGGTCTGATGTTGCCCATTTCCGCGCTCAATGCGCTGCGCCGCGCCGCCATTGAAGGATTGGACACAAACAGGACCGTTCAGGCTCAAGTCGAACCGATCTATGTTCCGCGCGAACCGAGCAATGTTCGTGCCAAGCATATCGAACGTTCGGCCCATATGACACATGTTACGCAACTCACACCCGATGCGCAACATTATTTTGACATTTGCTATCTGCCGGCAAAGTCTCTGCTCGCCCTTTCCGAACGACAGTGGCAAGAAATCTCCGAGCGAACCGAACTTGCCGTTGCCCTTCCGCCCGTCATGATGGACCATGAGTACAAGACGGTCAAAGTCGACTTGACCTCACTCGCCGCGCGCGGCATTCGGCATGCTCTTTGCGGAAATGTGGGACACCTTGCGCTCATCCGAGAACTCGGACTGATACCCGAGGGCGATCTTCGTCTCAACATCGCCAACAGCGAAACCGTGGCGGTCATGGAACAACTCGGCATCCGCCGCCCCGTTCTTTCTCCCGAATTGACTTTGCCTCAGATCCGTGACATTCGCGGGGATGTGCGCACAGCTGTTTACGGCAGAATGCCGCTGATGTTATTGGAAAAATGCGTCATTCGAGAAATTTCCGATTGCAAAACATGCGATCACGATAAAGCCGTTCTTACCGATCGCCGCGGCGCACAGTTTCCCGTTCTGCGTGTTGAGCCGCATCGTAATATCATCTACAACAGCCTACCGACTCACATGGCCGACGAGCAAGATCTGTTGACACGTCATCGCGTCGGCGGGTGGCACTTTGTTTTTTCAATTGAGACGCCGCAAGAAGTAGATAAGGTCATTGACGCTTATCGCAACGGCGCGGCCGTCCTCGGGAAAGCGCGAAGAATCGGAAAGTCATAAGGGTAAATTTCCGCATTTCTTTATAAAAATTTCTCCACAACTGTATAAATGCTCCGACAATGGCAAAAATAGTGGTACAGACCTCAAATAAAAAGGAGCAAAAAATCATGTGGGAAAAATTTAAGCAAAGCAAATTCGCAAGCAAATTCAAAAATGCAGGTGCATCTCGAGCCGTTTATATCACGGTCATCACACTGCTGTTGGCACTCGCCGTACTCATCACGGCTACCGCCATCTCCAACCGCGTCAAAAAAAACAAAGGCAAAACCGATGATCTTCCAAATGCTTCGGATCCGTCCGATTCCGACCAACCTCAGCCCCCTTCGGACGATGCAGACAAAAACAACGACAACTCTCAAACGCCATCCGGCGGTACAACGCCCCTCCCCGACGCCTCGGGTGACAAGGCCGAGGACAATCCTCCCGCGGACGACACTCAAACATCGTCCGTTCCCGAACTGTCACTGCCTGTCAGCGGCGTAATCGCCAAAGGGCATGACAATTCCATTCAAGTATTTTCCTCTACCACGGGAGACTACCGTATTCATTTGGGCGTTGATATGACAACCGCCGAAGACGCGCCCGTCATGGCGGCTGCGGACGGCGTCATCTCCCAAATTTGGGATGACGCGCTCATGGGAAAATGCTTGGCCATCTCGCACAGCGGCGATTGCTATACCATCTATAAAAATCTTGACACCGCTCTGCCCGACGGCATTGCGGTCGGCGCGAGCGTCACGGCAGGCCAGCAAATCGGCACTGTCGGTGAGACCGCTACGCTGGAACTTGCCGAAGAACCGCATCTGCACATGGAAATGACCGTGAAAGGACTCGCTGTCGATCCGATGGAATATTTCAGCGCGCAAGCACTGGCAGCCATCGGCACGGACACCTCGCATGAGGCAACCGATACGGAAAGTGAATAAAACGCAAGAGGCGCGCCGATGGCGCGCCTCTTGCGTTTTTCCATATCTCTTGACATCTGCACCGCATTATGCTAAAATAGTGATATCAAAATTAAAAGCGAGGGCACTTTTATGAAACTGGAAGGACTTAAAATCAATTTTCTCGGCGATTCGATCACCGAAGGCGTAGGAGTTTCCGATTGTGAAAACATTTACTGGAACAGGCTGAAACGCGATTGCAACCTTGCCGAAGCGCGCAACTACGGTATTGGCGGCACACGGTTGGCCAAGCAAACCACGCCGTCCGCCAACGCGCGCTGGGACTTGGATTTCTGTACACGATTGCACGAAATGGACGACGATGCCGATGTTGTCGTCATTTTCGGCGGCACCAACGATTTCGGTCACGGAGATGCTCCTTTGGGCAACGCGGACGACCGCACGCCCAACACTTTTTACGGTGCTTGCCACACGCTCTTCTCCGAGGCCATCGCCAAATATCCCGAAGCCGTGATCATCGTCATGACGCCGTTGCATCGAATAGGGGAAGATCTCGTGCACGGCAACAGCAACAACAAGGCACCGCTGTCGGTCTATGTTGATATCATCAAGCAAGTCGCCGCTTTCTATTCGTTGCCGGTGCTGGATCTTTGGGCAGTCAGCGGCATTCAACCCCGTGTGAGCATCATTCAGCAAAAATATTGTCCCGACGGTCTCCATCCCAACGACGCCGGGCACGCCATCATTGCCAAACGTTTGGCCGGCTTTTTAAGCACACTTTAATGTCGGACACATTTCCCGTTTGCGTTTTATCGCAATGAATTTCCGCCAAACAACGAGCGCTCGCCGTCGATCTGTCGATCGAACGGCGAGCGCTTTTCTTTCGCTTCGTTCCCCGAATCTACGGCAAGAATGATCGAATTCTGTTTACATCTGTCCCTCAAAACCGGAAACAAAACCGGTGACGTCCGCCGAACAAAGATCTCCGCCGATGACACGATTGCGGAAAACCAACACGTTGGCATAGACCGTCCCCTCGGCGGCCTCGTAGTTTTTAACCGTAAACGTATATCGCGTTACATTCTTTCCCGTGTACTTGGACAGATCCAATCCTTGTCGTTTCTGCAATTCATTGTAGCCGACGAACACCTTGTCAAACTGTTCCGGCAATGTCACTTCAACCGACTGCACCGTGGCCGCATCGACCTCCCAACCGAATTGCGCCAAAAATTCCGCCGCATCTTCGGCATTTTTGACCTTTTCATAACTGATCTTCTCGTCACCGAATGCTTGCGCCGCATCATCATTCACATAGGTCGGTACAAAGGCAATGAGCGTGATCAGCGCGGCAAGTGCCACGCAAAGGACACCGAAAAACTTAACGGTTGTCGCCCGAATCGAATAGACAAACATAAAAAATACGCCTCCCGTCTGTCACTGTATGATCGCCCGCTGAGGGCTTTGTTCCATACATATGCAAACGCTCGGCGTATTATGACCAAATCAAAGAGGATCGATTTCGGTGTGCACGAACGCTGTGCACCATTCCCGCCATAATGTAGGTAGCCAGCACCGAGGAGCCGCCGTAACTGACCAGCGGCAATGTAATGCCGACAACGGGTAGCACGGCAAAGCACATGCCGATGTTTTCAATCACCTGAACAATCAGACATCCCGCAAGTCCGATGCATAAGTATGCTCCCGTATCGCGCTCACAGCGAGCGGCAATCATAATCATACGCAAAATCAGCACAAACAGCGCGGCCAGCACGGTAATGCCTCCGACGAACCCCGTTTTCTCACACAGCGTGGCGAAGATAAAATCGGTATGAGAAGCAGGCAATGTACGGTAGATTTCCCCGCCGTTCAAGCCGCGTCCGAAAAAGCCGCCGGCCATGATGGCGTCACGGCTCAGCAACGGTTGGTAACCATATCCGAGCGGATCGAGCGAGGGGCAAAAGCCGATCAAAATACGCTGTTGCTGATAGGGGGCAAGTTGATCCCACAAAATAGGAAAGGCCGCCGCCAACAGCACGGCAATACCCGCAAAATACCAAAGACTCATTCCCGCGCAAAACAGCATCAGCAACACAAAGCCCGCAAACACCACCGCAACTCCCAAATCCCCCGTCAAGAGAATCAGCACGATGATCGAGCCGGCATGCGCCGCCAGTCCAAGCACAGTAAGCGGACGGTTGATATGATCTTTAACTCGCGTCAAATGATAGGCAAACGTAATGGCGAGCGCTGTTTTGATAAACTCGGTCGGCTGGATACCAAACGGAAGAAAACTAAAATACAACCAACTTTTATTGGTTCCGGCATCCTTGCCCATGATGAGCAACAAGCCCATCAACAACACCGATATACCGAAAAACACGGGCGATAGTTTTTCGGCCAAAAAGCGATAATCGAGGTTGGCCAACACGACCATGACCAAAAAGCCGACCGCCGTGGCGCCGAATTGCATGGCAACACTGCGCCAGCCGAACTTGTCTGCCCCGCCAATCAGCGTCAGCAATCCCATCAGCGAAAGGACCGTGGTACAAACAAGCAAAACAGGGTCGAGCGCAGAAAGTTTGGCGCGGCAAAAGCGCCCGACACGTTTGAACGGCATATTGCCGCACCTCCCCTCTCAAAGCGGGGATGGTTGCCCACCCCCGCTTACTTGTTCGACGAAACTCAAATGATCAATATTGTCTGCCCCAAACGACCATATGCTTGGCTGGCTTGCCGCAGCAAACGCAAACATCGGACAAGTGATCTTCAACGAAAGGAATGCAACGGGACTTTACGCCGCCCGTCTCTTCTTTGAGTTGATCCTCGCAAGCGGCATCACCGCACCACATGGCGCGAATGAAGCCGGGCTGATGTTCGGAGATGTCAAGAAATTCCTCGTGTGTTTTGGCATCGTGCGTTTTTTCGGCGCGATTTTGCTCGGCGCGAGCAACCAATTCGCCATGTACCTGTTCCAGCATGGCCTTAACCTCGTCTTCCAAATTGTCCAAGGAAACGATCTTTTTTTCACGCGTCACACGGCTGACCAAAACACAGGAATTATTTTCCATATCTTTCGGACCGATCTCCAAGCGCACGGGTACGCCTTTCATCTCGTATTGGCTGAATTTCCAACCGGAGGATTGATCGCTGTCATCCAATTTGACACGCAATCCCGCCGCCTTGAGACGGCCGTACAGATCTCCGGCTTTTTCAAGCACGCCTTCTTTGTGCTGGGCGATCGGAATAATAACAACCTGAATAGGCGCGATAGCCGGTGGCAAAATAAGGCCGCTGTCGTCGCCGTGCGTCATGATGATCGCACCGATCATTCTCGTGGAGGCCCCCCACGATGTCTGATGCGGATAACGCACTTGATTGTCACGATCGGTGAATGTAATATCAAATGCCTTGGCAAAACCGTCGCCGAAATAGTGCGAGGTTCCTCCCTGCAATGCCACACCGTTGTGCATCATGGGCTCGATCGTATAGGTTGCCTCGGCTCCCGCAAATTTTTCTTTATCGGTTTTACGTCCCGTCACGGCGGGAATTGCCAAAGCATCACGGTAGAAGTCTTCGTACACCCGAAGCATGCGAAGAGTTTCCTCTTTGGCTTCCTCGGCCGTCGCGTGCATCGTATGGCCCTCCTGCCACAAAAATTCGGAAGTACGCAAAAACGGGCGAGTGGTTTTCTCCCAGCGCACGACCGAGCACCATTGGTTATACAGTTTGGGCAGATCGCGATACGATTGGATCACATTCTTAAAATGCTCGCAGAACAACGTCTCGGAAGTTGGGCGGATCGCCAATTTTTCGGTCAATTGATTCTGACCGCCGATGGTCACCCATGCGCATTCCGGCGCGAATCCCTCCACATGATCCTTTTCTCTTTGCAGCAACGATTCGGGAATAAACATAGGCATATACACGTTTTCATGGCCCAATGCCTTGAAGCGGGCATCCAACTCATGCTGAATATTCTCCCATATTGCGTAGCCGTACGGGCGGAAGATCATACAGCCCTTGACGCTGGAATAATCCATGAGCTCAGCCTTTTTCACCACGTCGGTATACCACTGTGCGAAATCAACATCCATAGATGTGATCTGTTCCACCATTTTTTTGTTGTCCTTTGCCATAAAGTCAACACCTGACCTTTCTCGTCTCTTTTTTGTATGCGGATGCGCAAGACGCGCCATACTACAATTATATAGCACTTGCGCCGATTTGTCAAGCGGCAACGCAACAATCGCATGCTAAAGAAAGGATTTTTTGTCATGTCCTCCTCCATTCCGACAATCCGCGTGCGCGGTCTCGATTATCTCGATGCATCTCCCGCCACCCTCCGTCTTCTGTTATCATCACTGTTACGTGAGCGGCACGGTGCCGTAATTTTCACCCCCAACGCCAAAATCGGGGCGGCTTGTGTCGAAGATCGGTCACTGTGCAGCCTTGTCCGTCAAGCAACTGTTTTATTGCCCGACGGCGCGGGGGTACTGTTGGCCTCGCGCCGTGCCTGCCCGACACATGCGTTGCACCACCGCCTACCCGGCATCGAAGCGGGAGAGATCGTGCTGCATCTATGCGCCGAATCGGGACTGTCCGTTTATTTTCTCGGCGGCAAGCCAAGTGTCGCTTGCGCGGCCGCTCGCGCGTGGCAGCGCAAACTCCCACCCCTTTGCGTTGCCGGATATCACGACGGTTATTTTGAGAAACACGGGTCGGAAAACGATGCCGTTGTTCGTACCATTGCGCAAAGCGGCGCGGATGTCGTTTTCGTTTGTTTTGGATTTCCGTTGCAGGAACGCTGGATCACGGAAAATCGCGCGGCGCTCCCCTCGGTGCATCTGTTCATGGGGCTCGGCGGCAGTTTTGACATTTGGGCCGGCACCGCACGGCGTGCTCCCGCACAATTTCAACGTTCTCATTTGGAATGGCTGTGGCGCATGGTGCACGAACCGCGGCGTTTTGCGGAACTGTTTCCCATGCTCGCTTATGTGTTCGGCAACTAATTGGAGAAAATGACCGATTTTATCCGAGTTCCCGTTTTCCAATTTTGTCAAATCAACAAAATTGATAATTTTTTCGCAAAAACATTGCATAAACCGGCGTTTTGTATTATAATATATGGGAATGGGAAGTTTTTCCTCCCGTTCAACACGTCTTTGTTAGCAAAAAATATATATAAAAACGGAGGATTTTACCATGTCTGTAAAAGTTGCTATCAACGGTTTCGGTCGTATCGGTCGTTTGGCTTTCCGTCAAATGTTCGGCGCCGAGGGTTACGAGGTTGTCGCTATCAACGATTTGACCAGCCCCAAGATGCTCGCTCATCTGCTCAAGTACGATACC
>CAZOHP010000062.1:0-10970 GCA_964579815.1 uncultured Lachnospiraceae bacterium | reverse complement strand
GGGCAAGAAAAAGATGCGTCAATTGGGTAGCGTCCAAATCTCCCCCGAAGCCTTTATGGCCGTGCTCAAACTTGACGATGAAGAAAAATAACGCGACGGCAGGACTTTACCTGCACATCCCGTTTTGCCGCCGTAAGTGCCTGTACTGCGATTTTTGTTCGTATGCGGGATACGGCGAGGATACGATATCCGCCTATGTCGATCGACTGTGCCGCGAGTTGCGTGATCGCGCGCATTTGTTGCACAACCGAGAGATCGATACCGTATATTTCGGCGGGGGAACGCCGACATTGCTCTCCCCCGCCCATTTTTCGCACTTGCTGGATACCATTCACACACATTATCGCATCGCGCCGAACGCCGAGATCACAACCGAATGCAATCCGGCCACGACCGATGCGAACAAATTGACTCTCATGCGCCGCATGGGAATCAATCGGCTGAGCATCGGAGCACAAAGCGCCGTCGACAGCGAATTGCATGCCCTCGGCCGCATCCATAACTTTGCCGATACGGTGCGGACGGTACAGGCGGCTCGGTCGGCGGGATTTGAGAATCTGTCGCTCGATCTGATGTACGGCATCCCAGCGCAAACGCGCGAAAGTTTCGCTCATACATTGCGTGCCGCGCTCTCGCTTGCACCCGAACATCTGTCGGTATATAGCCTGATCGTGGAGGAACATACCCCCTTTTGGGACGCCCGCGATACACTGCAACTCCCCGATGAGGACACTGTGTGCGACATGACAAGCGATACCCTCCGCATGTTGAACGATGCGGGCTATCACCGCTATGAAATCAGCAATTTTGCCCGTCCCGGCTTTTCCTCGCGCCACAATCTGCATTATTGGCACATGGACGATTATCTCGGCGTCGGCGTCGCGGCACATTCTCTCATCGGTGACATCCGACTGCAAAATCGCCCGACACCGGAGGCCTATCTGCTCGGCGAAGACATTACCGAACAGGAGGAGCACTTGAAGCCCGACACCGCCCGTGACGAATACACCATGTTGCGTATGCGCTTGATCGAGGGTGTGGACAAAGCAGCCTTTGCCACTCGGTTCGGCGTGAGTTTCGATGCATTGTACGGCAAAACGATCGCTCTCTTTTCCCACATGGGCCTATTGATCGACACCCCCGCGTATACCGCTTTCACCGAAGCGGGCTTTGCCGTCAGTAATACCATTCTTTCCGAAATGTTGTTTCAATAAGAGACCGCGCACCGACCGAATATCGGTCGGTGCGCGGTCTTTTTTCAGTTCGTATAATTATCGAAATAACCCTGTACCAGCACCACAGGCGTTCCCTTGTCGCCCGAGCCGGAAGTCAAGTCGCACAGCGAACCGATCAAATCGGTCAACTGTCTCGGAGTCGTTCCCTGCGAGGCCATATTGCCCACCAGACTGGAACCGTCCTTTGCCCTGATACTGTCCGAAATCGCTTTTTTCAGCGCTTCTCCCGACAAATCTTTGAAATCATTGTCAGCTAAATATTTCAATTTGAGTTCATTGGGCGTACCGATCAATCCATCGGTATACGCAGGAGAAACAACGGGATCGGCCAACTCCCAAATTTTGCCTTGCGGATCCTTAAACGCGCCGTCACCGTAGACCATAACCTCTACATGCTTGCCCGTTTGATCAAGAATGCGTTTTTGAATATCGAGCACAAGATCGCGGCACTCGCGCGGGAACAATTTGATCTTATCCTCGGTCGACTTATTCGAACCGAGCAGACCGTATTTTTCGTTGCAACCGCTTCCGTTCACGGGCGCATTCAAAATATCATCCAACCCGCAAACAACCTTGGCACCCGCCTCCAGCAAAATTCGTTTGGTCCGCTTGCGTGTGTGAATATCACAATTGATCACGCAGTCGGTGTAGTTCAAAATGGTCTTTGCTTGGTTAGCAAACACAATTTCAACCTCGGCACCGCTCTCACGGATCAGATCTCCGTAGTAGGCCACATAGTCAACGCCTGTAAATTCATGCTTGTTCTCACCGAACAACTCGCGGTATTTTTCAAGAGACAGAACATCGCTGTACGGATTGATACCTGCCGCATCGATCTTGTCAAGCGACACCAACTCGTTGCCCACCTCATCGGAGGGGTAGGACAGCATCAAAACAACTTTTTTGCACCCTTTCGCGATGCCGCGCAGGCAGATCGCAAAACGGTTGCGCGACAGAATGGGAAAAATGACACCGACCGTGCCGCCACCCAACTTGGCCTTAACATCGGCGGCGATGTCGTCTACGCTTGCATAATTGCCCTGTACGCGTGCGACGATCGACTCGGTGATCGAGATCACGTCGCGGTCATGCAACTCAAAGCCCTCGCTCTCGGCGGCTTTCAGCACGCTCTCGGTCACGATGGCGGCCAAATCGTCCCCCTCGCGGAAAATAGGGCAACGGATGCCGCGGGATACTGTACCAACTCTGCGTTCGTTTGTGCTCATTTGCTCATACCTCTTGCTTTGTAGCAGTAAAATAAAAAACGTGTGGACGAGCCAAACTCCCACACTCGGCCATAGCGCCCCGGGAGTTCGCCCCGTGTAAGGTACCATCCGCCTTACGGTTTATTATATCACAATCATTTGTCGATTGCAAGTGGGAAAACTCATTTTTTTCTTGTTTGAATGTAAAAAAATTGTTTCAGCGCGCGAGATTTTTTGAAACATATGCAAAAATGCGCCGTTCCTTTCGGCACGACGCATGTTTGTCAATCTGTTAAAATCATCCGAATTCAACCTTTCGGTTTCCCGAGCAGAGGCTTGTCCGCAAAGTATTGCCTTGTCAATTTTGCCACCACGCCGGACAGGGCAAACAGCGCAATAAAGTTGGGAATCGCCATCAATCCGTTGAACGTGTCCGCGATATCCCATACAACATCCAGCGAAGTGGTCGCGCCCACAACAATCATCGCCACAAAGAGCAATTGGTAGCATTTCTTTGCTTTCATACCGAAAAGATATTCAATACAGCGCGTGCCGTAAAGCGACCAACCCAAGATCGTGGAGTAAGCAAAGAATATCAACGCAACGGCAACAAACAACGCGGCAATACGGTCACCGAACACCGTGGCGAAAGCGCTCGTAATCAGTTCGGATCCCGGCTTGGTGCCGAACGGAATCTCCACTCCGCTGATCATCACGGTCAGTCCCGTCAGCGTGCATATCACGAGCGTATCGACGAAAACTTCGAAAATGCCATATAACCCTTGCCGAACCGGCCCGTCGGTATCCGCAGCGGCGTGTGCCATTGCAGCGGAGCCCAACCCCGCTTCGTTGGAAAAAGCACTGCGGCGCAATCCCCAAACCATCGCCTCTTTCGCGGCAATACCGCCGGCGGCCCCGAAAAGCGCCCGAGGAGTAAAAGCGGCCGTAAAGATCAATTGAAAAGCTCTGCCGATACCCTCTATATGCGCTATAATGACAATAAGGGTGAAAAGAATGTAAAGCATGCTCATCAAGGGGATCAACTTCTCCGTCACCCGACCGATGCGCTTGATACCGCCAAACAGCACAACCGCCGTTAATATCGCCAAAATGACGCCCATAACCAAATTAACCGTCCCCGCATGTTCGGACATGGCGGGAATAAAAGCCGTGATCGCATGATTGACAGAGCCGACGATGCTGTTGGCCTGCGAGAGATTGCCGATACCGAAAGAGGCAAGAACGGCAAAAATCGCAAATAAAGCGGCCAGCCATTTCCACTTCTTCCCCATACCGTTTACAATATAGTACATCGGACCGCCAACCCAATCGCCCTCTTCGTTCCGCTTACGATAACGGATGGAAAGCACAACCTCGGAATATTTAATGATCATACCGAGAAGCGCGGAGATCCAAAGCCAAAAGACAGCACCGTAGCCGCCCATCGTAATGGCTTGACATGTACCGATAATGTTACCGGTTCCGACCGTGGAGGCAAGCGCGGTGGTCATCGCCTGAAAGGGCGAGACCGAGCCCTCGGCCACAGTTCTCTTTTGAAAAATATTGCCAATGGTGTTTTTGAATACATGGCCCAACCGCGTAAACTGCATGGCGCGGTTGCGGACAGTGAAAAGCAATCCGCCGACCGCAACGCAGGGCAACAAAATATACATCCAAGCCACCGTGTTCAGCGTACCGGTAAAAAAGTTAAGAATCGCTTGCATAAAAGAATCTCCGTTTATGTAACAAAATAACGCGACCGTCTCCAAGCGAGTATCTTAAGTGAGCAATCGGAACCCCATAATAACGACGCCCAACACCACAAGCACAATACCCGTCGCGCGATTCAGAGTCTTCGGCTGTGCCTTGTTGGCGTATACAGCGGCAATGCGAGCCCACAGAAGCGTAAACAATACACACAGCACCAAAGTCAAAATGTCCGGTATGCCGCCGATGGCAAAATGGGACAATGCACCCGTCAGCGCCGTGAACGTCATGATAAACACGCTGGTTCCCACCGCCGTTTTTAATTCATACCCCATCACGCCGGTCAAAATCAAAAGCATCATCATGCCGCCGCCCGCTCCGACAAAGCCGCAGATAAATCCGATGAGAACACCGCAGACCACAGATTGAAACGCACGTTTTCGGGCCGAGACTTGCTCCATGTTTTCTTTTGTCGTCATCACGGGGCGCACGATAAATTTAATCCCCAGCAGAAATGTCATAAACACGGAAAAACCGCCCATGGTCGCCGACGGAACAAGACTTGCCACATAACTTCCGACCGCCGTGAAAATCAACACGCTGACCATCATGATCAGCCCGTTTTTGATGTCAAGGTTTTTGTTTTTGTGGTAGGTATAGGCCGATGCCGCACTCGCCAGCACATCCGATGCCAAAGCAATTCCGACCGCCGTGTAAGGTTCAATATCCAAAAATGTGATCAGCATCGGGCTGATCACCGCCGCAGCACTCATACCGGCAAATCCGGTACCGAGCCCTGCTCCCATACCGGCAAAAAAGGTAATCAATACCGTCAGCAATATTTCTCCCATCATCGCCATCTCCTCTTTTTTTCGTTGTGCCCCCCGGACGCATCCTTGTCCGTCGACCGGCAAATTCGGCAAATATCCATTCAAAAAGTGCTCGAAATCTCATCGGTTCCGAGCACTTTCAGCCGGGCATTATCAATCGTCGTTATTCCCACTCGATTTTAAGACTCGTTCTTCAAATAGTAGGCGGTCGTTTTGGTTTGGATTACATCAGAAATTCTTCATATCTAACGCGGTTTTTGTTAAATGAAAAACTGCTGTGTACTTTTTGTGTACTTCAAAATCAGGTATTTTTCATATCTCAAATGATGAAAATACCGGAAAGGAGGGCGACGTGGACACAAAAAATTCGCAAGATATTATGTCAAAAAAATTCTTGAACGCATCAGACATTTGTGAACTGATGCAAGTTTCTCGTTCAACAGCGTATCGAATTATGAAAACGCTGAACGACGAGTTAGACAAGAAAGGAAAAATCACCGTTGCTGGCAGAATACCTGCAAAATACTTTTTTGAACGAGTATATATGTAGAGTGCCTTTCAAATATTTGGAACTTTACATTTGATTATAGCATACTTTTTCAAAAAATTCAACTACTTTACAAAAAATTTCTGTGGTGCAGAACTTCATTTTTTGAGGTTCTGCACCTTTTTTATTTGGAGGAAATACAATGTCAGAATACCAATTAGAAATAAAGCAAATTGTGGACTATCCGCGCTGCCGGATTTATAGGCAGTTCGTTCAGTCCCTAATAGCAAATCGCAACATCCGTACAAACGGCGGCTCAGGTCTTTTCTACTACACCGTGTTATCAAGCTATGCTAATTTCCGAACATCGTATAAACGGATCTGCGGCATTAACTACACGGTCTACCCCGGCGAATGGTTATGTGAGTTAAAAGAGTTGACCGAGTGGTTTCACTTCCGATTTGGGAGACAAGCCATTTCCGTATTAAATGATTTACAAGAGCGCCATCTTATCACCTACGAGCTTATTGGAAACGGTAGGCTTATTAAATATAAAATTGTAGGATGGCACAAACACAACCGTGTGCTTGAATATAATGCTCCTTGCCAAAAGGATACGGGATTCTTCTTTCTCCCTATCTGCATAGCAAACGAAATTATAGGAACGAGGCGGCCGTCCGAAATGGATATTCCTTTAGACCTATGGTTGAACACCGTATATAACGATGAGCAAGTACAGGGCTCGGACGTGGCTCCCGTTGTATATATAAGAAATGGAAGCGGAAGTCCTCTCATAAGCTATGCGGAGCTTGCTCAGAGATACAACATCTCAAAAGCAACCATCGGTCGTTATCTTAAAAAGTTTGAGGCGCTTGAATTGATTTCCGTCAATTCGTTCCCCGGCACTCACGGAACGGTAATTTCTTTACGCAACTACCTTTCCACGATGTTTCAAATATCCGATGTTATGCTCGATAAGGAGGAGATTGCAATGGCATTACACATAACTATCAATTTGCCCGAAAGCGTTGCAAACGATACATCTATCGTTTCAGAATCGCGCAAGGAAATTATTATGCAGAAAGTCGAGAAAATCCTTGTGTCACAAGGATTTTCGTGCTTTGACTGTCCGAATTTCCGATATAAGTTATTAGAGTTATCCGATTGTCAAGGAACAGTATTAACGGAGAGATCTGATACACATAAGAGACGGTTGAGATATAGTCTGAAATTATTCTGCGGTGAGCAGAAAGAAATAGCGCAATTTGAACTTGTACTTACACCTACCAACTAAAAGGAGAAGAAAAAATGAAAACGAAAAAAGAACTTGACGTATCCGAAAACCCGTTGTACCATGACACCTGGACATTGCTTCGTAAATATCGTGATGTTGTATGGAGCCTTGAATTGTCTGTCCAAAGAGTTCGCAGACAGTTTCAAGTGGAATATGGAAGCAGCATTGAGGATTTTTTGGAATCCATATACATTGCCGGCGTGGATTTCAATGACACAGGCATCGAAGAACAGGCAAAGTGCATTGAGCGAAGCCACAAGATGTTGAAGCTCGTAGATGCTTCTGTCAATCTTCTTCGTGAAAAGCACAAAAACGGCGAGGATTACTATTGGATCCTGTTTTACAGTTTCCTCTCCCCCCAACAGAGTAAGACGGCAGAGGCAATCGTCGAACTCCTTCAACCGCATGTTCCCGAGATCAGCTATCGGACATACTATCGCAAACGTAAGGAAGCCATTGACGCTCTTTCCTCGGTCCTTTGGGGCTACACTTCCAAGGATAGCTTGACAATTTTGGAGCAGTTTTTTCCGAAAAAATGACGTCGCACGAAATTGGCAAAGAATCGCACTGTATTGTCACAGTTTTGCTATTGCAACGTAAAAGCGGATGTGGTATAATTAGTATGCTCAAAACTATATCAAGCGCCACCTGGCGACGTAAACACCATTTTGTCCGATGGTGTTTTTTTGTTGCTCAAAATCAAGAAATTCAAACAAGGAGGTATTTATTTGAAAAAGGAAATCACACCACAGACTCCCAAAAAGCCAAGGCTTCATATTGAATGGGGCAGATTCCTTTATATGGGCTTTCTGTGTGCTATTATGCTGGTAGCGATGAGCGTACCCGCATTTGCGGCAACACCGACTATTTGGGAAAAAGCTACTGAAATTATGAAGGACGTATATAATCAAGTCCTTCTTATTTCAACGATTGCTGCGGTTGTAACCGCTGCTGTGGCTCTGCTTTTAATGAACTTTTCAAAAAGCGGAAAAACAGTAGATGAGTCAAGAGCGTGGCTCAAGCGTATCATCATTACTTGGGCAATTCTGAACAGCCTTGGCTTCATTATGGCATATGTCACACCCTTCTTCTCGGACGGTAAGTGGAATGGATAGCCGTTTTCTAAAATCAGAAAGGATGTGATGATATCGGTATATTAGACGGTATTGTTGAATGGGTAGCCGAACAGGTTATGCACGGACTGGATCTAATCAGTTCATCGGTTTTGGGCGCGCTTGGCTGTAATATGGATACCTTTTTGCGATACTTTCCTGCTGCCGACACCATGTATAAAGTGTTTGTTGCTCTTGCAATCGGACTGATCCTTTTGAATTGGGTTTGGCAGTTGTTCAAAAACTTTGGATTGGGTATAGGCATTGAAGCAGAAGACCCGGTGAAGCTTAGTATTCGCTCTATTCTCTTCATTCTCCTTGCCTATTATGCACGGGATATTGTGAACATAGTTCTTGATATCGGCGGAACCCCCTATCATTGGATATTGAATTCTGAGTTGCCTCCGCTGAATTTTGCAAACTTTAATTCAGTATTCCTTACCATTTTGGGTGTTTGTGCAAGCGGCGCCGTGTCCATCATAGCCCTCATACTTGTGCTTATCCTTGCGTGGAACTATATCAAGCTTCTATTTGAAGCGGCTGAAAGATATGTTCTGCTTGGTGTATTGGTCTTTACTGCTCCCGTTGCCTTCTCAATGGGCGCATCTCAAACAACAAGCAACATTTTCAAGAGTTGGTGCCGAATGTTCGGCGGTCAGATATTCCTTCTTTTGATGAATGCTTGGTGCTTAAGACTCTTTACATCAATGGTAGGTACCTTCCTCTCCAATCCCTTATCGCTGTAAAGGAGGCAGTATGAAAAAAAGAAATAAAATACTATTTGTGATAGCCGTCACGCTGATTATGGTCTCCATTTGCAGTGTGCCGGCTTTTGCTTTGACCGAGGCAGAGGTCGAAGCGGCAGTTAACGCTCAAGGCAAAGATGCCGTTACGGGAAATATCTTTGTTTGGTTCCTCTGTGCTATTGCTTTCTTAAAGGTAAGCCAGAAGATAGATAGTTTTCTCGCAGGGCTCGGTATCAATGTAGGACACACGGGCGGCTCAATGATGGCAGAAGGTCTCATTGCCACAAGAGGCGCTGTTATGGCAAAACAGTTTGCAGGCAGAGCCGGTGGCACAGGAGGAAAAGGCGCGTCCTCCGGTGGTGGTGGCGGTGGCTTTATGGAAGGCGGTCTTGCAGGTGTTGTCAGCCGTAACTTCTCTAACAATGCCGTTAAGAAGGCTACGGGCAACGGTAGTGGCGGCCTTGGCGGAAAAACTTTTACTTCTTCCGTCAGCAAAGGCGGCGGTTTTGCAAATAGCGTTATCGGTCGAGTAGCAACAGGAAATATATCCTCAATGGGAACGATCTCGGGAGCAGGTTCAAGCGAGGCTTTAATGTCCTACCTTGGATACACAGCTCTCGGTGAGGATGCCGAGGACGTTCCTTCCTACTCTAACGTAGAAATCGGCGGTGGCAGAATTATGGCGACCGAAACATCTGCCGACAACCCCGGCGGTATTGATGTGGGTATGTATAATACCGAGCAATATATGGCTCCTTCCGGCGAGCATACAACGATAACGGCTGCCGATGGAACAAGCTGGTATAAGCAATACGCGCAGGATACCGTAGAAAGAACCCCGTACAAAGCTCAAAACGGTGCAATCGGTTATCACGAAAACATTGTAAAGAAACTGCCCGATTCTCCTCGAAGAAAGGATAGGGTCTGATGGCAGAAAACAACAATCCCGCTTCTGAGCCTCTACAAAAAGGTGCTCAAGCGGCAAGTGCAGTAAGAGGGGCTGTTAAAACAGGAAAAGCCATAGCCGCAGCTGCAAAGGGCGCATCTGCGGGTGGCTTATACGGTGCGATTGCCGCATTTGCGTGGGAAAACAGAGGGTTGATCCTCAAGATCACCATAGCGGCAACCGCAGTATTGTTAATCCCCGTTATCATCATTTGTATGTTACCGTCTGTCATTTGGGGCGGTTTTAAGGACGCATTTTCACCAAATAACCCTGACGTCCCTATTCTCAATGACAGTACGGTAATTACGACCAATTTAAGTGATATATCCTCATCTATCGGAACGATCATGTCCGAAGCGATGGCAGATATGCTCACTCAAATAGATTTGGACTTTGGAAACTCAAGCGCTACTCATAAGGAGATTATTAACCCATACGATAGCACAACGAATTATAGCACTGCATCGTTTGTATCTCAATACTCCGCGTCCAAAAATACCGACTATCAATCGGTGTCCATTCCGGATATGGAGCGCGTCCTGCGTGATAACAAAGACAAGCTCTATTCCTATACGAAGGTGTTGGAGAGCAGAACAAGAACTGTTGAAACCGTTTACGTGGATGAAGAAACCGGTGAGGAATATGTCATAGAAACCGAGATCACGGAAACGTGGGCAGTTTATACCATTACTTACAATGGTGAGGAATACTTTGCAGATCACGTATTCTGTCTTTCGAAGGAACAAAAAAGGCTGGCTGAGGACTACACAAGCAATCTGACTCTATTTTTGAGTGATGATACATTCAACTGATTTTCAAGGAGGTGGTGATATATATGATTCGGCAATGATGCTCTTACAAGTCTTACGAACAGGAGGTAAAACGTGAAACGGTTATTCAAAAAAGCAATCGATGTTTTAGATAACAAACGCGGAGACGGCTACATTGACGTGGCGGTAAAAATGATAATTGCCGTTGTTGTCGGAGCATTACTGCTCGGCGGTCTCTATTATTTGTTCAATAACATCGTCCTGCCGGGACTTGCAGAGCGAATTCAAGATATGTTCGGCTCTCCCGGTGGAAGCGGAAATGATGGCGGTGGCGGCATCATTCTCCTTTAACAAGCACGCTAAATAAAAAGCAAAGAAAGATACGAGGTAAACTTTTATGAAAAAGCTTTTCAAAAACATTCAGAGCAAGGCAAATTCCCTTGCAATCAAGTCAAAGTGTGCTCTTGATAACGCAAAGGCAGAGGGTTACATCGACACCGGTGTAAAGATCATCATCGGCGTCGTAGTCGGCGCAGTTATTCTCGCGGGACTCTACGCCCTCTTCAGCGGCGTAATCCTTCCCACTCTCGAAGGCAGAATCGACGGAATGTTCAACTATTCCGGCACTCCCGCAACCT
>CAZOHP010000061.1:2680-11284 GCA_964579815.1 uncultured Lachnospiraceae bacterium | reverse complement strand
CTTAGCCCTCATTGCTCGCGCGGCTCTCGCTCATCCGACGCTGAAAAAAATCTTTGCCACACGCAAGATCACCATTCCGCTCAACGGCACCGAAGGAGTTCGTTTGTTGCTCAACCACAACAAAATGCTCCGCTATTATGATGGTGCCATCGGCGTCAAAACAGGCTTTACCAAGAAAAGCGGCCGATGCTTGGTCAGCGCGGCAGAACGCGACGGACTGACGCTCATTGCCGTCACGCTCAATGCTCCCGATGACTGGAACGATCACACTTGCATGCTCGACGCGGGGTTTGCCGCCTTTGAGCGCGTAAGGCTGTGTGACACCGGAAGTTTTGAGTGCGCGGTGCCCGTCACGGGAGGAAACGAAGAATATGTCATGGTCTGTAATGCTCACGCAGCTGCGGTCACGTTACCGCGGACACGCAAAGCCATGTGCTGTACCGTGGAACTCCCGCGCTTTCTCTATGCCGCCGTCAATGCCGATGAAACCGTCGGTCGATTGATCTTTCGCTGCGATACAAACAACGACGGGCAACTTGAAACGCTGGCAGAAATTCCGCTTTGCACCGCTTATGCCGTCAAGCGCTTATCCCAGCCTCGCCAAACGCTGTTCCGTAAGATCAAACTTCGCCTACAAGGTCGAAACTTCTAAAACATACAATAAGGAAAACAACGCTGTGGAAAACATCAGATTGCAAAAATATTTCACCGATTGCGGCGTGCTCTCCCGCCGCGCCGCCGAGACGGAGATTGCCGCAGGACATGTAACGGTAAACGGAGAAATTGCCACGCTCGGTCAAAAGATCGATCCGGCAACCGATATCGTGCATTGGGACGGCAGAGAAATTCTCCCCCCGAAAAAGCATGAACGCACGACCGTATTGCTGAATAAGCCGGCCGGCTTTGTTACTACCACATCGGACGACGAGGGACGTCCTTGCGTCACCGATCTGTTATCCGAACTCAATGTTCGCCTCTATCCAATCGGGCGGCTAGATATGAATTCCACGGGACTGTTATTGCTCACCAATGACGGCGAGTTGGCCAATTTGCTCACGCATCCCCGTCATCATGTCCCCAAAGTCTACCATGTTACGGTCGGTGGTGAGATTTCCCCCGCCACCGTGCATGCATTATCCGCGCCCATGACCATCGACGGTTACCGCACACGCCCGATCAAGGTGGAATGCTTGGCCGCCTACGAACATAAAAGCGTGCTGGAAATCACGCTCGGCGAAGGGCGTAACCGTCAGATACGCAAAATGTGCGCCGCGCTCGATCTGCATGTGCTCTCATTGGAACGCGTCGCCATAGGACCGATCACACTGGGACACTTGACGCAAGGCAAGTTCCGTTATCTCGGGCCGACCGAAGTCGAAGCGTTGCGCAATGCGGCGCTCAAGGTGGGCGAACCATCTATCTCCGGAGCAACGGCCAAGCGCGCGTCCGCTTCGGAAAGGCCGATGCGCCATGCCAAAACGGAAAAAACGCGAAAGCGGGCCACGACAAAAGCGAATGCGGCACACCCCGCCAAATCATCCGCAAAACCGTCGACCGATTTTTCAAAGGCGGCCGGGAAGCCCGCCGCCAAGCAAACGAAAGGAACGAAAACCGATGCTTAAAGTGTTCCCGATTTCAAACAAAACAGAACAACAAATGCTGTGCGAACGTTGCGGCGTCGAATTTGACATCGATCTTCTGGCCTATCAAGCCACAGTCGAGGACAGTTTTGTCGGCGTTTGCCAATTCAAGTTACAGCCCGAGGGCGGCATCATTTACGATTTGGCACCGTTGAACAAAGAGGCGCCCGACAAAGAAGCACTGTTTGTGATGGGCCGCGCCGCACTGAACTTCATCGATCTGTGCGGTGTTCATCAAGCGTATTTTGACGGTGATGCAACCGTTCCCGGTGAGGCGTTGCTGGCCGCCATCGGTTTTCGCGCCGATAACAGCGGCCGGCTTTGCATGGATCTGACGGATTTTTTCACCACCCCCTGCAAGCACTGCCAAGAAAAGCAAGATACGGCGCGAGGTGACAAAAATTGAAAATAGAAACCGCAAGGTTGATTCTTCGTCCGTGGCGTGAATCAGACGCGGAGAGCCTGTACCTATATGCCAAAGACCCCGCGGTCGGCCCGATTGCCGGTTGGAAACCGCACCAATCGGTGCAAGAAAGTCTTGCTATCATTCAAAATGTATTAAACGGTGCCGAATGCTATGCGATATGCGAAAAGGAGCATAACATTGCGATCGGTTGTATTGAACTCAGACTGAACGGGCACACGGATATGACGGACAACGATGATGAATGTGAACTCGGATATTGGCTCGGCAGACCGTTTTGGGGCAGAGGCTATACCCCCGAAGCGGCAGAGGCCATTTTGCACCGCGCATTTGATGAATTGAAAATGACGACCGTTTGGTGCGGTTATTATGACGGAAACAGCAAATCAAAGCGTGTTCAGGAAAAACTCGGGTTTGTTTATCATCACACCTGTAAAGAAGTTCCCGTTCCGCTGATGAATGAAGTACGAGTCGGTCATACCAATATAATGACAAAGAAAAATTGGTTCAACCGCGGGAGATGACACATGAAATACAACCGAGAAATCACCTTAAAAAACGGAAAAACAGTCCTTTTACGAAACGGCGTAAAGGCGGACGGACAGGCGGCGTTTGAGTTTTTTCAACTCACCCACGGCGAGACGGATTATCTGCTTTCCTATCCGGATGAAACCGACACGGATGCCGAACAGGAAAGCGATTTTCTCGCCAAAAAAGCAGAAAGTGCGAACGAAATCGAGATCATTGCCATTGCGGACGGGGGCATTGTCGGAACGGCGGGCATTGAGGCAATCGGAACAAAGTACAAGGTTCGTCACCGCGCAGAATTCGGAATCGCCATCGCAAAAGCATACTGGGGATTGGGACTCGGGCGCGCGTTAACGGAAGCCTGCATTGCCTGCGCGAAAGAGGCGGGATACACCCAACTTGAGTTGGATGTGGTGGCGGAAAACCGGAACGCTGCGGCACTGTATCGCAAACTCGGCTTTGAGGAATGCGGCCGCAACCCGAGAGGTTTTCATTCACGCGCAAGCGGCTATCAAGAACTGATACATATGCGTTTGGAACTATGAAGCGATCGCACAAACTGCTTCGGGTACCGCTGACACAAAATAAAACAAGCCGTTCACGGATGGTTGTCCATCTATGAACGGCTTATTTTCGTGAAAAACCGCGACATTCTCCCTTCGTTTTTCTTTTCGACAAAACAGGACACGCCTCGACAGATCCCTCTCGCCCTTTCCCGCTTTTCCCCTTTGTAATTCGTTATTTTGGTAATTATTGCCATATTTATCGCCGAATTTTTGGCAACTATTTTTTGTCAAATTGTATTGCCATTTTTTACCATTTATGGTAAAATAATATCGTCAAATAAAAAATCAAAAAACACAAACGGAGGAACTGTCATGGAATATACGACACGAATTTTGATTGCGGATGAAAGTCAATCACAGCGCGCCACACTGCGCGAGGGACTGATGCGCGCGGGCTACCGCCACATTGAAGAAGCATCCAACGGGGAGGATGCGCTCCAAAAACTGTCACGCTCGCATCCCGATATTGTGCTGATCGATGTATGGCTGTCCAAAATGGACGGCATCGGTGTATTGCGCTCAACAAACAACCTCGATTTTTCGCCGGACAAGCCGCCTGCCTTTATCGTTGTTTCGTCGGTACCGAGCGAAGGCATGTTTATCCAAGCCACCAACGCCGGAGCCAGTCTTTGCTTGCTCAAGCCCGTTCACATCGGCAGCCTGTGCGAGCACATTGAAGAGATTGTCACATCGCGCATGGACATTCCCCGCTCCGCACCTACGCTCCAAAACGAGGAAGCATCCGAAGACAAAACGCCCGACATCGAAACACAGGTAACCAAGATCATCCATCAAATCGGCGTACCGGCACATATCAAAGGATATCAATATCTGCGCACGGCCATTTTGATGACAGTGCGAGACAGCGATATTATCAACTCGGTGACCAAGGTGCTTTACCCCTCGGTTGCTAAAAAATATGCCACCACAACCAGCCGCGTGGAGCGCGCCATCCGCCATGCCATTGAAGTCGCATGGGACAGAGGGGATGTGGATACGCTCAATTCCTATTTCGGCTACACGGTGCAAAACAATCGCGGCAAGCCGACCAACTCCGAATTTATCGCCATGATTGCGGACAATCTGCGATTGAGATACAAACTGTATTAAAGATACTCTGCCCGAGTTTTTATCGACTCGGGCAGAGTAATATGACGGGCAAACTTCGTCAACCGCTTGACCGATCGGTTTGATGCGATCACTCCGGGGCAATATCGAAAGGCTTTGAAAAAAATTGTGTCTTTTCGCTTGACACGGGGACAATTTGGTTATATAATAAGGATGTAAGATTTCAAAGCATATGCTTTGAGGAAGGAGCAAAAACAAAATGCAAGTAACGAAAGATTCCATTATCGGCGATGTGCTTGACGCCGCTCCCGATACGGCCGCTTTTTTCTTTGAGATCGGCATGCATTGCCTGGGTTGCCCCGCATCGCGCGGCGAATCCATTGAACAGGCGTGCGTGGTTCACGGCACGAACGCGGACGAGTTAGTCAAGAAAATCAATGCTCATCTGGCAAAGAAAAACTGACGCCGCCTAACCTATCGAGCAAGGGGATGGTTTTCAATCGAAATCCATCCCCTTTGTGGCAATTTTTACTATTCTTTACTCTATTTCTATTCTCAACACAAGGATATCAATATGACACAACGCTGCATTTCCATTCCGCTGCCCGTGTCGCAACAAACACCGTTGTCCTCCCCCGCACCGTTGGACGCAAGACTGGAAGCGGCGGTTGCATTTGTACGAGGCGGCGTCGTTGCCGATGTCGGCACAGATCATGCCTATTTGCCCATTTCTCTGCTTTGCCGAAAACGTTGTGATTTCGTCGTCGCGACCGACATTCATCGCGGTCCTGCCGAGGTGGCAGCAGCGCATCTGAGCGCCTGCGGTATTGAAAATGACCGTGCCGCCGTGTTGCTCACCGACGGCCTGCACGGTACAGAGCGCTTTTCCCCCACGGATATATGCATTCTCGGCATGGGAGGAGAGATGATCACCCACATCATCGATGAAGCACCGTGGATCAAAAATTCGTTCACACGGCTCATTCTCCAACCCATGACTCGCGCAGAGCACCTACGCCGTTATCTGGATGAACACGGTTTTGTCATCCGGGAGGAACAACTCGTCAAGACCGACCGCATCTATCAGATCATTTGCGCCGAATACGACGGTCGTGTTCGTACACACACACCGCTCTCTCTTTTGCTTGGGGAACTCAACATAGCGCGCCGAAACACGCTGTGCATAGAATCGGCACGGCGTCAGCAAAAAATTTTCAAAGCCAATCGTGCGGAAAAATTAAAGGGAGAAAATCCCGATACCACAAAGGAAGACTTGCTTTTGGCCGAGTTGGCCGCATTTCTTTCCGACGAATCGGAGGAATCCACATCATGACCGTATCGCAACTTTATACCGTTTTAGCCGAACGCATCCCCTCCTCATTGTCTTGTGAATGGGACAACGACGGCGTCATGTGTATGCCCGAACCGGACCGCCCGGCATGCCGCGTGCTCATTGCGCTGGATATCACCGAGCAGGTGGTCGATCATGCCATCGCCGGGAACTACGATCTCATCGTCTCACACCACCCGCTGCTGTTTCACGGAATCAAGCACCTGACAACGGACGATCCCGTTGCTCGCCGCGCCGTCAAACTGTGCCGTGCCGGCATTGCCGCATTTTCCTTTCACACACGCTTGGACGCGCTCGCCGGCGGTGTCAATGACGTACTGGCCAAGTTACTGTCGCTCAAAGAGATCTCGCCGTTTGGCAACGAGAAGATCGGACGCGTAGGCACGTTGACCGAGCCCATGAGTGCCGAAGCATTCGCCGCCACGGTGGCCGAACGACTATGCGCTCCCACCGTAACGCTGGCAGATGCCGGCAAGCCGATTGTACGCGTGGCCGTGCTCGGCGGTTCGGGAGGCGACGATGTCACGGCGGCCTTTGCTACCGAAGCAGACGCCTATGTAACGGGCGAAGCACCCCATCATTGGCAGGTCGATGCGCCCGAAATGGGTTTATCGCTCATTATCGCAGGACATTATTACACCGAAGCGCCCGTCTGCGCCGTGCTCACCGAAATGATCGGCACTCTCATGCCGGAAGCACACATTGCGACATTCGACAGCAACACAACCAAAACAATTACCGGACAAAAGGAGAAAAAATCATGACATATGTCGTTTCCAATCTGCACGGTTGTTATGAAAAATACAAAAAATTGCTCGCCGAAATCAATTTCAAAGACACCGATATTTTATACGTTCTCGGGGATATCGTCGATTACGGCGACACTCCCATGGAATTGATCGCCGATCTGAGCATGCGCTACAATGTTTATCCCATTGTCGGCGAACATGACTACACTGCCATCCGCATGCTGCAAGGCTTTGACCGCATGCTCACAAGCGGTGCCGATCCCGACCCGGACTATATCGCCGAGATGACCGATTGGGCAACTCACGGCGGCAAGGTTACGCTGGACGGCTTTCGCGCCTTGGATGAAGAAATGCGAGAGGGCGTGATCGACTATCTCTCGGATCTCGCGCTATACGAAGAGGTCACCGTCAAAAATAAGACCTATTTGCTCGTGCATGCCGGCATTGCGGACTTCGACCCCGATGCGGATCTTGACGACTATCTGCCCGAGGATTTCATTTCCACCCCCGCCGATCTCGACGGCACCTATTATCCCGACAAGACTTTGGTCGTCGGTCATATTGCAACAAAGAGCGGCAAAATCGAGCGCGGCAAACATGTCATTGCCATTGATTGCGGCGCCTGTTTCGGTGGACAATTAGGCTGTCTGTGCCTTGAAACCGGTGAGGAATTTTATGTCTGATCGATTTACGGCAAATCTTTGTAAAAATCAGTCGGTGGAATTGGACATCACCGAAATCAGCAACCTCGGCGCAGGAGTCGGACATTTGCCCGACGGCCGCGTCGTGTTCGTGCGCGGAGCACTGACGGGTGAGCGCGTACAGGCTGTCATCATCAAGGTCGCATCCGATTTTCTTGTGGCCAAATTGGAAAAAGTCCTTTCTCCGTCGCCTTATCGTCTGCCCGACGGTGCGCCGGACTGCGGCGCGAGCGAAAATTGCGGCGGTTGTATTTACCGTCACATCACTTATGAACACGAATTGCATCTGAAGCAAAAATACGTCAAGAATGCTTTTTTGAAAGCGGGACTTGCCGACGTCCAAGTAGCCCCTGTCTGTTCCACCGGCGTGTATCGCGGTTATCGCAACAAAGCACAATATCCCGTCGGGAAGCGCAACGGCAAAACCATTGCGGGGTTCTATGCCAGCAAGTCACACACCATCTTGCCTGCTGCCGGCTGCCTTTTGCAACCGCCCGTCTTTTCGGATATTGTCCAAACAATCTGCACTTTTTGCGACGAAAAAAGCATCACGACTTACGATGAGCAAAACGGCAAAGGGCTGTTACGTCACATATATCTTCGTCACGGTGCCGCAAGCGGCGAGATCATGGTATGCCTTGTGATCAACGGCAGTAAATTCCCGTTTGCCAACGAACTTTGCCAACGTTTGACGCTCGCTTTCCCTGCCATTCGTTCCGTCATGCTCTCGCATCATACCAAAAACACCAATGTTGTGCTGGGCAACAGTTTCACGACGCTGTTTGGTACCCCTTATATTGAAGACAGACTTTGCAACTTGCGTTTCCGCATTGCCCCCGATGCTTTTTACCAAGTCAACCACGACGGTGCCGAGTTGCTGTACGGCATCGGCATGCAAAAAGCCGATCTGCAGGGCAACGAGACTGTACTGGACCTGTATTGCGGCATCGGCACCATCGGCATGAGCATGGCAAGTCATGTAAAATCGCTCATCGGCATTGAAATTGTCCCCGCCGCCGTGGAATGTGCCGGACAGAATGCCGAGATCAACGGCATTGATCACGCGACTTTTCTATGTGCCGATGCAGGTGATCCCGACACACTGCTTTCCTGTCTCGGCACCACTGTCCCCGACGTGGTCATTCTTGATCCGCCGCGCCGCGGTTCAACAGCCGAACTGATCGATGCAATCGCCGCCCGTGGCATCCGTCGCGTGGTCTACATTTCCTGTGATGCCGATACACTGGCAAGAGACTGTGCCGGATTTCGCGAAAACAGATATCAAATCGGCGAAGTCACCCCCGTTGATATGTTCCCGAGAACGGGGCACGTAGAGTGCGTCGTGTGTCTTACAAAAAAATGAGCCAAATTCATTGAAGTGCTTTAAAATTTATGATGCGACGGAGAAAATGCACATATGGAAAAAGATATTTTTAAGGAATACTTGGAAAATAAAAAAAGCGAAAACCGATGCGTTGTTGAAACTCGCGCTTTGTCAAATTTTGTTTGAAGAAAAAGTTAACTGCGTTTTATTTAGACAACGAAAAAAATTTCAAATTGATCGTTGACGTAGTGAA
>CAZOHP010000061.1:0-2580 GCA_964579815.1 uncultured Lachnospiraceae bacterium | reverse complement strand
CTGCGTTTTATTTAGACAACGAAAAAAATTTCAAATTGATCGTTGACGTAGTGAAAGTGTGGAAAGAACTGATCGACAAAAATCGACAAAACGGATAAAATCCGGCTTATGACGTTGTTTCCACCGCCCGACCCGGGGGTTACATTGGTGGGTGAGGGACACAAGTCGGAGTTTATATTTGAATTATCACGATACCAACCATACAAAACGATATTTGAATCACAAGGAGTCCGGTATGACAGATTTGGAACGAGCAAAAGAATTTTTTTCCGCCGATCGCTATGCTACCCAAGCCACGGGCATTGAAATTGTGGCGGTGGGCAAGCACTATGCAAAATGCAAATTGATCACAAACGGCGTTCATCAAAACGCGGTGGGACATATCATGGGCGGCGTGTTTTTTACTCTTGCCGATTTTGTCTTTGCCGTTGCCACCAATTTTGATGCTCCTACCCCCACGGTTACAGTCAACTCAACGATCTCCTATCTAACCGTTCCGCATGGACCTACATTGATTGGCGAGAGTCGTGTTTTGCGCGACGGAAAACGCAACTGCTTTTATCAAATCGATATCACCGATGAAAGCGGCACTCTCGTGGCGGTAGTAACAACGACCGGCGCACATTTATAACCTCGCAACAGGGTGATAAAAAATACGGTGTAACTCGCTTCGACAAATTACACCGTATTTTTTATTTTACATGCTCTGACGCGCCGACAACAAATAATCAGGCACGTCTCGATGCCTTCGACTCATTCAAATCGTTTCCACTTTCATAATGTTTGTATTACCGGAACGACCATTGGTCATTCCCCCCGTAACGATGATCTTATCTCCGCATTGCAAACCAAATACGGACGCCGCCATGTTCTTTGCATTATAAAACATCACATCGGTTGATTCATAGCGCTCACAAAGCATGGGCGTAACGCCCCACGACAGCGCAAGTTGATGAAATGTTCGCTCATCGGTTGTCAACCCGAGAATATCAACAGGGGAACGGAAACGAGAGACCATGCGCGCCGTGATGCCGGACAATGTGCATACGGCAATGGCCTTGGCGTCCACATCCATCGAAAGCCCGCAAATAGCATGCGAGATGGCGTCCACGGTGTTGCGCATTTGGAACTCCGCCTTATGAAACCGATCTTTGTAGTGAATATTCATCTCGGTGTGTTCGGCAATGCGCGCCATCGTGCGCAATGCCTGCACAGGGTATTTGCCCGCAGCCGTTTCTCCCGAAAGCATAATGGCGCTGGTGCCGTCATAGACCGCGTTGGCTACATCCGAGGTCTCGGCGCGTGTCGGGCGAGGATTGTAGATCATTGATTCCAGCATTTCGGTTGCCGTAATGACCCGCTTACCGAGCAGGCGACATTTGGTGATCAGTCTCTTTTGAATGGCCGGCAGTTCTTCAAACGGAATTTCCACGCCCATATCACCGCGGCCGATCATGATTCCGTCACACTCTGTGCAGATATCATCGATATTATCGATTCCCGACTGATTTTCGATTTTGGCGATCAGTCCGATCCCGTCACCGTTGTGTTCGCGCAAAAAATTGCGAACGTCCATCAAATCTTGACGGCAGGATACAAACGAGCACGCAATAAAGTCCACGCCTTGCTCAATACCGAAAGCAATATCGCTTTTGTCCTGCTCGCTCAGATAGACCTGTTTGAGAACTTTGCCGGGAAAACTCATGCTCTTGCGATCGGACAATTCACCACCCGCAAGTACGCGGCAAACGATATCGGTATCGCTCAGCGAAATGACCTCAAAAATGAGCAAGCCGTTATTGAGCAGGATGCGATCTCCCACGGCCATATCACGCGCCAGCCCTTCGTAGTTAACCGAAACACAACTCTCATCGCCCAGTACATCTCTCACCGTAAAAGTGAACGTGTCGCCCTCGCGCAACGTGATTTTTCCGTCCTTGAAACGACGGATGCGGTATTCGGGGCCTTTTGTGTCCAGCATAATGGCCAGCGGAACACCGAGTTCGGCGCGAAGTTTTTTAAGCAGTTGAATCTTCTCCAAATGTTCCTCGTGTGTCCCGTGCGAGAAATTGAGGCGAGCCACATTCATGCCTCCTTGGCACATCTGACGAAGCGTTTCCTCGTCCGAACAAGACGGACCGATGGTACAAATGATTTTTGTTTTTCGCATATTTATCTTCTTTCTGCCACGGCGTGGCGTATATTGATCTGTTATGGCTTTTCGCCGATAATATTTTATCATACCCGCGTACCGTTGTCAAGCAAAAAACGATGCCCGGCAAGAAAAAATTGTCGGGCCGATCATCGAAAATACGGCGTGATCAGCGAGGAAAAAACAAAATCCTCCAGCCACGAATGAGCAATAAATAAATCCCCTTGAAAGCATTGACTTCTCAACATCCTCAAGGGGCAACACCGGCGGAAGCGAAGCGAGCTTGTACGAACACGTTTTCTTATTATAGGCAGTCTTTTTGACGGACTGCCTTTTTATATTGTCTATCATATCTTGCGTAACTCTATATTTTACATAAGTATCGGTAAAATTGTAGGTTATAATAATGCTGTCATTATCAAGAATTA
>CAZOHP010000060.1:0-11609 GCA_964579815.1 uncultured Lachnospiraceae bacterium | reverse complement strand
CAACTCCCTCCAACACGCTGTACATTAAGATTTCCGATTCGAAAACGGATGACGGCAACGGCGGATGCATCTGCTATAACGAATTTTGCCGTCTCTCGCTGATTTATCCGCAGCGCGAAACAGCGGTCACCGGCGAATATGTGACGCTGGATTGGACGGTAAAAGGCGAGGATGAGGCTACCTATTGGTTGGGCGGCACGGGCGTGAAACTCCATGAGGGCGGGTACTATTACTGCGACGGAGCCGCCAAGGGTACCATGCGTTTCCCGCTGACCAACATTGACCTCTCCTCTGAGGTGCTTTTGACCATGACCAACGCCGCGCAGTTGCTGGTGGAGGTTTCGCTGGATAACAAAAACTGGGTCACGGCGTTCCGACATATGGACATCGGGGCTAATGTGAATTTTACGGCAGATAAGCAGCAATATGGCCTATTAACCGCGGACGGACGGACGTTTGATTTGACGGCTGCCATTGCCGAGGCGGCGACCGCCGCCAAAACGGCCGGCATGACAAATTCGGTCGCGCTGTACGTGAGAATCGGCGATTCCATGCCGGTTGCATATGATACGAACGGTAAGACGACCGAAACCGGCGCCGGCTGGGGCGGACAATTACACGGCACGGTGACGCTGAACGCCCGCTCTGCCGTGGGGATGGGATATCCTTATGGCGAGACGAAAACGGTGGTGACCGGGCCGCTTGAGGCAATTACGGACAGTGCCGGAACGGTGACCGGTTATCAGTTCGCCGGTGATGTGGACACAGTGTTGCCTTGGGGGGATTACAGGAACGGTCAATTCTGGAATTCTTTTGCTACGGGTGCTGTTGACGCCAGCGATCCGGATAATCTTGTTTTGCTCGGCACTCACGGTTCCGGCAATAGTGTGTGGTATGTGGATAACGGATACTTCACATTGCGCTACAAGTTGCCTGCAGGCATATCTCAATGGGAATTTACGGCGGGTATCGGCAACGAGGCGGGCATTTACTATTGTTATACCGCCGACGAGAAGACGCCTCAGCCCATAAAGAAAGAACAAGATGGTAGCATTACAGTTGTCGATTTTAACAAATATACAGCGGTGTACAATTATCAAGATAATAATGGTGGCAATCAACTTCCCGGCACATTGATGTCGATAGGTGCCGAGACTACCGATGAAGTGTACGCTAACGGCGGCTATCTCCAGTTGCTGTTTGTCGATTACTCGTGGTGGCGCGAGAAAGTAATCAAAGAATCAGACTACACAGATCAATCCGATGGCTGGGGGCCTAAAATCACTATCGGCAAAAATTACCCCATCACGCTGACGACATACGTCTCCACCGAGGATGAATTGTTCAGCACGAAAAAAATGGGCACCGAAACTTACACCATCACCGAAAGTTTTACGGTGACCGAAGTGACGAAAAACACAACGAATGAATATTATACGATCAAGTCCGACACCGACGCGGAGAAGAAGTATTTGGTGAGTGGGGATGCCGCCCGTCTGTCCAACCAAATAAGTGGTACCCGTGTTGATACGGTTAACCTGACTTTCAAGGGTGACGGCGAATGGTTTGGACGATGCAGCGACGATGGATATTTCATTTACCGCTACAAACTGCCTGTGGGTGCCACGAAGTTTGAATGGACCGCAACCGTCGGCGGCGAGTATGGCATTTACGTGGCATATTCCGATGATACGATTCCGACCGAATGGGGCACTGCGCTGGCGAAATATACGGCGGAGAACGGACAGAAGGGTATTGCTGAAAAGATTACCGTTACAAAGCAGATCGACTCCGCAGATTTGGAAAATGCGGAAACAACGTATGGCTATGTCTATATCAAAATCAACGATGAGGACTTGAGTGATAATGGCTACGGCGGCCGCGTCTGCTACGGCTCCGACTACCCCGTCACCATGACATGGACCGGTAACGTCAGCACCGAAGAGACCGATCTGCTTCACAGCGTGAAGAGCGCGCAATTGCTGTTGACCGAAAACTTTGGTTTGCAGTTCAAACTGAAATTGCCCGCCACGGCCAAGGGCGATGTGGAAGTTAACTTGACTTGGGCGAGCGGGGAAAATGTGAAATTCGAAAAGCAGGATGACGGATCGTATCTGTGCGTGGAACTTTTGCCGCAGCAACTGACGGAAACGCTGGCACTGTCCTACACGGGAACGTGTATGGATGCCACCACCTATACGTCCAAACAGTTTGAGTACAGCATCCAAGATTACTGCCGCAGAATGATCATGAAGAATCAAACCGACAAAGAACTTGTGACGCTGCTCTCCGACATTTTGGCTTACGGCGCGGCCGCGCAGAACTATTGCGGCGACTACGACGAAAGCAATTTGGCCACGGCTATAGGTCCTGTGGGTGAGAATACCGTCGATGCGACAAAGGCGTTGACGTTCACCGAATTTAAGTGCCCCGATGCCGTTTCGAATACGACAATCCTGCCAAACCCGAAACCCGAGAACGTTGCGTACAAATGGCACGGCGTGACGTTGGTGCTCGACAACACGATGAAGATTCGCTACTGCTTCACAATGAGCGAGGGAACGACTGACCTGCCGACTATCACCGTGGGCAATCAGACGATTGACTCCGATGACATCAAGTTGCACAGCGACGGATATTATTACTTCGATTACGCCGTAACGGCGGCGAATTTCGGCACGAGCTATACCGCAAAGTTCAGCGGCGCGGATAGTTACACGGTCACGTATTCGGTCAATTACTATGTGGCAAATAATTATAAGTCGTATAACGAATCGTCGGATAGAATAGCCGAACTGCTCAAGACGGTGTACAACTACGGCGTGTCGGCAAAGGCTTATGTAACTGCCAATTCGGCATTAAATTGAAATCGGGAGGTTTATGAGTGATGGAGAAAAAATTATATGAACGCGCTGCCATGGCCGTTGTGACATTTGATGCGCGGGATATTATTACCACCAGCCCAATAGCGCTCCCGATAGTTCCACTTAGCGAGGAAGTTTTTTGATGTTCAATCTGCCGTTACGGGCAACAAACAAAAAAGGAAGCCGCAAGGCTTCCTTTTTTGTTGCGTTGTGAAATCAAATGTTGTAAGAGGTGGAGGTATCTGCCAGCACGGTGTTGACATTTGCCTTGCGGCGAGAAGTTTTGACCCGCTTCATCAGTTCCTGCTTGAACAGGGCATCGTCCATGGGCAATTCGATCGGCTTGCCCAGCCAAGAGGACAGGTGCATGGCATTGGAGATGGTCAAGCCGTTGATGCCCTCGCGGCCGTCGGCCAGCAGGGGCTCTCCGCGCAGAATAGCAGCGGCAAATGCGTTGAGAATGCCGACGTGCTGGGAGTTATCGCCGCAACCCGAGCAATCGACGGTGATGGTTTCGCATTTGGGAGAGTTGAACGGCACGGTGTTGGTTCTGGAAAATTCCGGCTCGGCAACATCCAACTTTTTGAGCACGAGCGAATTGCCGTCGCAGATCAGCGTGCCGCCGTCCAACACGATCTCAAAGCGGTTGGTGCCGGGAGCGTCGCCGGTTGATGTAACGAACGTGCCAGTGGCGCCGTTGGGATATTCCACGTAAACGGTTGCATCGTCTTCCACTTCGATGTCGTGCCACTTGCCGTAGTGCAGGTTTGCCGAGACCTTGCAGGGCATACCGCAAATCCACTGCCACAGGTCAAGGTTGTGGGGGCACTGATTCAACAGCACACCACCGCCTTCGCCGGACCATGTTGCGCGCCATGCGCCCGAGTTGTAGTATGCTTGCGGGCGGTACCAGTTGGTGATGATCCAGTTGGTGCGGCGGATTTGGCCCAACTCGCCGCTTTGCACCAATTGACGCATTTTGGCATAAAGGGGATTGGTTCTTTGGTTGAACATCAGCGCGTAATATTGACCGGGGTGCCGATCTGCCTCGGCGATCAGTTCACGGACCTGCTCGGCGTAAACGCCGGCGGGTTTTTCGCTCATGACATGCAGACCTGCCTGCAGACCTGCGATGCAGTAGCGGGGGTGATCATAGTGAGGAACGGCGACGATGATCGCATCGACTTGCCCGGAGGAGATCAACTCCATGGCATCGGTAAAAGTTGCGATCTCGGGAATTTCGGGATGCTCAACACGTGCTTTCTCAACGATTGCGCGAGCGTTGTCCAAGCGTGCGGTGTCGATATCCGCCACGGCCGTGACTTCGATTTCGGGGCATTTGCGGGCCATGATGTTGTTCAAGTGTGCGGAACCCATATTACCCACACCGATGATGCCGAGTCTGACTTTTTTCATAACATTGTTTCCTTTCAAATTAAAAAATGATATTGATTAGAAAGCCGTATGCTTTCAATGGAGACCTTGCGCGCGGAAATATGCGTAGGATCGTTTCATGCACTCAAACGGATCCTCGCCGTTGCAATTATCCTGCTCGATAAAACCGTATTTCACGCCGGTGTCCTCGCAGGCCTTAAGAATTGCGTCATAATCCATGATGCCCTCGCCGTTGGGGACCATAATGATGTTGCCGCTCGCATCGTGCGACATATCTTTGAAATGGACGCAATCGGTGCGACCGCTTAGGGCATGCAACCATTTGACGGGGCATTCGCCTGCGTAGCGTACCCAATACACATCCAGCGTGATGCCGAGTTGATCGGCAGGAAACGCGTCGGCAATGATGTTCAGTACGCTCTTGCCATTTAGGACGGCAAATTCGAATCCGTGATTGTGATACATGAATTTGCAACCGTTTTCGGAAAAACATTCCACGGCGGGACGAATGCTGGCGAAGAAATCGTTCAATTTTTGCTCGGTGTAAGGCTTCATGTACTCTTCGGGCATGATGCCGAGACCGATGTAGGGGGTACCCATTGTTTGATGAAACTTCAGCGTTTCCTCGGGGTTATCCTTGATGCGCTGATATGCAAAATGCGTGATGGGAGCGGTTAACCCGTAAGAGTGCAACCGCTCGGCCATCCACTCCGGTTCGTAGGCACAAACGCCCGAAAGTTGAACGGCGGTGATTCCCATGTCGGCAACTTTTTTCAGAGTTTCGTCCAACTCATCAAGAGTCTTGCAATAATCGCGCAAGGTGAACAACTGTGCTCCGATCTGCATAATCCATTGACCTATCCTTTCCCGATCAGATGGTGGCAAGAATGCTCTTGAGCGAGTTGGTTGCAAAATCAAACGCTTCGCGGCCGTTGGCAAAATGATGACCGCCGACCAAACTCTTGGCATCCTCGTTTTCAAGCGCTTTCAGACCGACAAATTCGGTCAAGTGCGGCTCCAGCGTCAGTACGCCGCCGCCGAGTTTTGCATAGCGGGAAAGCAATTCGGACAACTTGCCCACGCCCTGTCCGGGAGGAACGACCATGCCGTCTTTGGCGCAGTCCTTGATGTGCATGTAATAGAGATAGGGCTCGATGGCTTCCCAAGCGGCGATCGTTTCCTCTCCGCATTGCAAGAAGTTGGCGGGATCGTAAACCGCTTTCAATTCGGGCAGCGCTTTGAGAATGCGGACGCAACGATCGGCCGTGTCGCCATAGATGCCCTTTTCGTTTTCGTGGCAAAGGATGACGTCGTGTCCTTTGGCCAACTCGATAAACCGATTCAGACGGGCGCAGACTTCGTCAAAATATTCGTCCTTGCCCTCGGTACCGAAGAAACTGAACAGACGGATGCACTTGGCTCCCGTGATGTCGGCTGTCTCAAGCAATCTTTTGAAACGCTCAAGTTCGGGGGTGAAGTCGGCTGTGATGTTGGTCTTGCCGGAGGGGGAACCCAGCGACCAAACGGACAGCCCCTCGGCGGCCAGACGGTCACGCAACGAAGTGGCCTCTGCGGCGTTCAAATCACCGACATTTTTGCCGTCCACACCGCGAACCTCAAGATATGGAATCGCGTTGGCTTTCATTGCGTCGATCTGACCGGCCAGTTTGCCGTCGGCTTCATCGGCGAATGCGCAAAGTTGAAATTTATTGTTCATGATGAGTATGTACCTCCTTCAAATCAAATCGAAATCAAACACCCGAATAAGCGGAGAAACCGCCGTCTACGGGGAGAACGACACCCGTCACGAAAGCGGACTGAGCCGGATCCGTGAAGAAACGGAGTGCGCCGAGCAGTTCCTCTGCTTCACCGAAGCGTCCCATGGGCGTTGCGGCCAAGATCTTGCCGGTGCGCGCGGTGGGAGTTCCGTCCTCGTTGAAGAGCAGAGCACGGTTTTGATTGGTGGCGAAGAACCCGGGGGCAATGGCATTGACGCGAATGCCCGCTTTGGCAAAGTGCACGGCCAGCCACTGAGTGAAGTTGGAAATGCCGGCCTTTGCCGCACTGTATGCGGGAATTTTGGTCAGCGGCGTGAATGCGTTCATTGAGGAGATGTTGATGATGGAACAGCCCTCATGTCCGATCATATCCTGCGCGAATACCTGCGTGGGCAACAGCACGCCCTTGATGTTCAAATCAAAGACAAAGTCAAAACCCGCCTTGTCCAAGTTAAAGAATGTGGTGATGTCATCGCGATCGATGTCACCCTCCTCGTAATATTCGTGCGTGGTGGTTGCTCGGGGGTTGTTCCCACCCGCACCGTTGATGAGTACGGTGCATTTGCCGAGATCGGCAACGACTGCGGCGTGCACGGCTTCAACGACTTCACGGTCGAGCACGTTGGCCTTGTAGGCTTTGGCGATACCGCCGTCGGCGATGATCTCATCGGCATACTTTTGCGCGGCGCTCTCATTGATATCCAACAGTGCCACGGCATAGCCCGCTTTGGCCATATCCTTTGCGAATGCGGAGCAGAGGACACCCCCCGCACCTGTGACTACACATACTTTGTTCATAAATATTGTTGTCCTTTCTTAAATTTTTGCGGTGTTGATGTTATTGCCCGTCTTTGTCAATGGCTTCCCAAAGTCCGGATAAATACATTGCACCCAGCGCGCGGTCATAAAGCCCGTAGCCGTAGCGACCCTTTTCGCCCCAAATCATACGACCGTGGTCGGGACGCATGTAACCGTCAAAACCGCCCTTGTGCAACGCTTTGACGATACCGTAGATGTCAAGCGAACCGCATTCGGTGGGGTGCGCGACCTCATGGAATTTGCGTTCGCCCGTGTGCAGAATGTTGCGGACGTGGGCAAAGTGGATGCGGTTGGCATATTTTTCGGCCATTTTGACAAGATCATTGGCAGGATCCGCGCCCAAAGAACCGGTGCAGAACGTTAAGCCGTTTTCTGGCATGTCGACTAATTTGAGGAAACGGTCAAGATTCTTCTCGCAGGTGATGATGCGCGGCAGGCCGAAAATGCCCCACGGCGGATCATCGGGGTGGATGGCCAGATTGATCCCGGCCTCGTGTGCGACGGGAACGACGGCCTCGAGGAATGTTTGCAGATTCTTCCACAATTGTTCCTCGCCGACACTCTCATAGCGTGCCAAAAGCCCGCGAAGTTGATCTTTGGTGTAACTTTCGTCCCACCCCGGCAATGACAACTCTCCCGTTAAGGGATTCATGGAGAGTACGGTTTGCTCGTCGTAGGCGAGCGAATTGGAGCCGTCGGGCGCCTGATGCTCCATCTCACTGCGCAACCAGTCGAACACGGGCATGAAGTTGTAGCAGATGCACTTGACACCCGCTTGTCCCAAACGGCGAATGTTTTCGCAATAGTGGTCGATCAATTCGGCAGCGGCGGGCGCGCCCAATTTGATCTCTTCCGGAACGGGAACGCTTTCCACAACTTCAAAAGCGAGGTTGTGAGCGGCGGCGGAATCCTTGACCGCTTGGATGCTTTCACGGCTCCAGATACCACCTGCGGGCACATCGTACACAGCGGAAACGATGGAGCGGATGACGGGAATCTGTGAAATTTGCTCAAGCGTCACGGGGTCACCGGGGCCGTAATGACGAAAGGTCATTTTCATAGCATGAATAATCTCCTTACTGTTGAACTTTTGCGGGGGAGCGGATATGCCGATATGCGAGCATGTCCAAACTCACCCATTATGCATCTTCATTATAGCATAAAAATACTCGGTTGTAAAGGCTTTTTGAAAGAAAAGAGGTATCTTTTTCGGTGATTTCGTATTGATAGAAAAGTAACAAAAATGACACAATAAACTTTCGATTTGATATTGACAAGTTTTAATCAAACCGCTATAATATAATCAGTTCATTGCACTTTCAAACATATTTGAACAACGGAGGATGATAATGATGAGCAAGTTACATGTAACGATTTGGAATGAATTCAGACACGAAAAGACCGAGGAGAGCATTAGAAAAATATATCCGAACGGCCTGCATGCCGCCATCGGTGATTACCTCGGCAAGCAAGAGGATCTTGAGGTTACGCTGGCCGCACTGGATGACCCCGATCAGGGATTGCCCGATGAGGTGCTGAACAATACGGATGTGTTGATCTGGTGGGGACATATGGCACACGGCGAGGTCAACGACGCACTGGTCGAGCGTATTCGCAAAAGAGTATATTTGGGGAAAATGGGGCTGGTTGTTTTGCACTCCGGTCATCATTCCAAGGTGTTCCGTTCTGTTGTAGGCACCACGGGCAACCTCTCGTGGGGGCGTGATCAAAAGGAGATCGTTTGGAATCTTAACCCCACCCATCCGATCGCAGCCGGCATTCCGGATCATTTCTGCTTGGAGTCGGAAGAATTGTATGCCGAGCCTTTCTATATTGCCGAGCCGGACGAGACGGTCTTTACCAGTTGGTTTGAAGACGGCTTTATCCTGCGCAGCGGCGTGGTGTTCAAGCGCGCGGCCGGAAAAATCTTTTATTTTCAGCCCGGGCATGAGGCGTGCCGCTCGTTCTACAACGAATATGTTTTGAAGATCATCAACAACGGTATTCATTATGTCCAACCGACTCATACCGGTTATGAGGTCGTGGACGGTGCACCCCATTGGCAGTTCAGTGTGCTTGATGAATTTGAAAACAAATAATTTGTATCGTGAGTTTGGCCGAAAAGGAGGAGCATATGCTGAAAGTTCTACTTTCCAAATGTAAAGAGGCGTTCATATCCGTTTTACCTGTGACGCTGATCGTTGTTATTTTACATATGACTCCCTTGATCTCGCTGAGCAATTATGAGTTGACGGTGTTTCTCATTTGTTCGTTCTTCCTGGTCCTTGGGATCGGGTTGTTCAATTTGGGCGCCGATTTGGCAATGACGCCTATCGGGGAACATGTGGGAGCCGGCCTTGCGCGATCTCGCAATTTGCTCTTACTGCTCTCGGTCTGCTTCATCATGGGGGTGTTGATTACGGTCGCCGAGCCGGATCTGTCCGTGCTTGCCACTCAAGTGGCCGACGTCATTGACGGTACGGTTCTCATCATTTGTGTGGGTGTCGGCGTCGGATTGTTTTTGGTGATCGCCGTTTTGAAAATGGTATTCCATATCAATCTTTCCTCGTTGCTGATGTTCTTCTACATGTTGCTTTTCGCATTGGCTTCGTTGGTTGTGATCGGCGGAAACGAAAATTTCCTGCCGCTGGCTTACGATTCGGGCGGCGTAACGACGGGGCCGATCACCGTGCCGTTTATTATGGCGTTGGGCGTCGGTATTGCGTCTACGCTGGGAGGGCGCGATGTCGGCGAAAACAGTTTCGGTTTGGTCGCGATGTGCTCAATCGGTCCCATTCTCGCCGTGATGGCGTTGGGACTTACCATCCGCGGCGACATGACATATGCTCTTCCGGATTATTCGGTCGACGCACATTTGGGGGCTGAATTTTTGCCGACGGTCCTCGGAATCGTGAAAGAGGTTGCGCTGGCGCTGGGATTGATCGTGGTGTTCTTTTTGGTCCTGCAAATGGCTTTTTTGCACTTGCCACGAAAGCGGTTGCGTCAGATCGCCGTCGGCATCCTGTATACTTTTTTGGGCCTTGTCATCTTTTTGTCGGCTGTTACGGTCGGCTTTATGCCGATCGGATATCGACTGGGTACCATGATCGCCGAACTGTCACCGGCGTTGCTTGTCGGATTCGCGTTTTTGCTTGGCCTTGTGGTCGTGCTTGCCGAGCCCGCCGTGCATGTGCTTAACAAGCAGGTGGAGAGCGTTACCGACGGAACGGTCAGCAAAAAATCCATGATGATCGCGCTGTCACTCGGCGTCGGTGTTTCTATTGCGCTATCGTTATTGCGCGTGCTGTTGGATTTCAGTATTTTGTACTATCTCATTCCCGGATATTTTATTTCACTCGGGCTGTCCTTTTTTGTGCCGCGCATTTACACCGCGATCGCATTTGATTCGGGCGGCGTTGCCAGCGGACCGTTGACATCCAGTTTCATTTTGCCGTTTGCCATCGGGGCATGCACCGTGCTTCAAGGTGTGGACGGTGTGCTCAGTTCGGCTTTCGGGGTGGTGGCTATGGTTGCGATGACGCCGTTGATCACCATTCAGTTGCTGGGCTTTCGAGCCATTGTTGCTCGCAAGGTGCGAGAGCGTGTTGCCATGCGTCGTATTTTGGATGCCGAGGATGAGCAGATCATCCGCTTTATGTGAATTTGCTCAAAGGAGGAGAAACCTATGCCAAAGCAGTCAACTTCCAAGCCTGTTCCGTCAAAAAACATACGCCTGCGCGGCAAGCAATCACGCGTCAACGAGGCGCCGCAAAAGTTGAAGATGCTCGTTACCATCGTCGGACGCAGTAAGGCGGAATTTTACATGGATCTTTTGCAGTCCATGGATATCAATTTTCAAATGGCCATGCTCGGCAACGGCACGGCGAATACCGAAATGTTGCATTTGCTCGGTCTTTCCGATTCGGAAAAATCCGTTATTTTCAGCGTTTTGCGTGAGGAACGAGCAAAAGAAACGCTGGCATTGTTGGATGAAAAATTTCATACGGTGCGCGGCGGGAAGGGCATCGCTTATACCATTCCGATGACAAGCGTTGTCGGTGTCGCTATCTACCGTTTTTTGAGTGATAATCGAATGTCGATTAAGGAGGGGCAATGATATGGGATTTCAACATGAATGCATTGTGTGTATCGTCAACGCCGGCTTTAGCGATGCGGTGATGGATGCCGCCAAAGAGTTGGGGGCGCGTGGCGGTACGGTAGTTCATGCCCGAGGCACGGCCAGTCAGGAAGCGGAAAAGTTCTTTCAGATTACCATTCAGCCCGATAAGGAAATGGTGATGATCTTGGTGCCTGCCGAAATCAAAGACGATATTCTGCATGCTCTTTATCGTGCCGTCGGGTTGAAAACGCCGGGACAGGGAATTGCGTTTTCGCTGCCTGTGGACGGTGTTGTCGGTTTGGCGGAGAACGCCCCGGTGCCGCTCGGCGGATCGACGGATGAGTTGTCGAATACGTCAAACAAGTAAATGATCAAAGCCCGTGGCGTGAAAATGTCGCGCCACGGGACGCCTGTCGAGCATTGTCAAAAAAATATTTTCTTTTTATACGAAAAAGGGGTTGACAAACAGATCTCTTTGCGGTATAATAATTAGGCGAACCGATGAGGCTTGCGTGCATGATGCGGCAGACGGTCATCGGGTGGGTAGCACGGGTGTGATTATGCCGGAATGGCGGAATTGGCAGACGCCCGGGACTTAAAATCCCGTGATACGTGAGTATCGTACCGGTTCGA
>CAZOHP010000059.1:0-11659 GCA_964579815.1 uncultured Lachnospiraceae bacterium | reverse complement strand
TTTGAAGCGATCGGTCTGCCGCTTAACACGTTTTTTCTGCCCTCGGATACCGGCTTTATCACCACGCACATTCAAGCGTGCGAATTAGAACTGATCTATCGCCGCGAGCAATATGAAGATCTTCTTTCCGCGCATGCTACCGAACTGATGATTCAACTGCGCCGTCGACTTCACGAGCCCGTGCAGTCGCCTCATACGGACGCGTTGATGAAGTTGCGTTTGGATATCTATTGTCATCCCGACCGTTACGGCACCACCGTTGACATGGCAAGCATCGTCGGTCTGAGCCGTTCTCGCTTTGCCGTCGTCTATAAAGAGCAGTTCAACGTCGCTCCGAAGAACGACCTCATTCGCGCGCGCATTTCCAAGGCTTCCCATCTGCTCTCTCTCGGTACACTGTCGTTGACGGAAATCAGCGACACCTGCGGCTACCAAAGCATTTATCATTTCATTCGCCAATTTCGCATTGTCACAGGTACCACACCGGGAAAATATTGCAATTTTCACCGAAATTCGATGTCATGTTCGGCCACCGCCAACCGCCAACGGATATCAACTGCCTCCCCGATAGATTGATACCGCCGAGCGTTGCCCCTACGGGTTTCGCTCGGCGGTAAAATTATTTTTATGCAAAAGCGGAAACGCGGCGTTCCGTCACCGGAATTCCGTTACTCCGTCCGCAAGACAGACCTCGGTGCGAAGAACGGAATAGGTCGATACAATATCATCCTCGGGCAAAATACCGAATTTTTCACGCAACGCGCGAATGAGATATTCGGGATTGAGATAATTCGACCCGGCCACGCACAGAACCGCAGCCAAGCGCAACTCCCTATCGACAACCGTAGCGGTCAATGAACGAATGAGCGTTGTGATATCCACTTGACGAACCCCGGATTTTGATTTTTTATCCATCATCAGCGGCGATGTTGTCAAATATGTTTGCATCTCGGCGGCAAGTGCCGGAGTCATGCCCGTCGTGCGGATGCGAATGTCATAAGTCGCCCAAACGATATCGGAAAAAGCCGATTTTGCGGCGGGAATATAAACATCCAGCACGCTCAATTCATCGGTCAGCACCTCATTGAGGCGACACTTGATCTCCTCGCACGACATGTCCCTGTCGATGCGCAGGTCCAGATATTCGCACAAACTCTCCGCTCCGACGCTCAGCGGCAAACCGAAAACGACCTTGGCATGCGGATTAAATCCTTGCGTATACCACGTGGGAATCCCCGCGCGCACCAGCACACGGCTGATCGTGCGTTGTAAATCCAGATGAGAAATGTATTGCAAATTGCCGATCTTACGATATTTGACACGCACCATGCGCGGTTCGGTCAACGGAGCGTACATTTGCTTTCCCGCACGTTTCATTTTGCTTTCGGGCAACATGAGCGTTCACCTCCTAACCGATGAGCGCCGCAACCGCTGCAATTTTGGCGACAATTAGGCGTCGTATTTCCCGCATAAGCGCGCTCACGCTCACGCTTGAGAAACGATTTTGTCACGCCGCAGTCAATGATATCCCACGGCAACACCTCATCAAGTCCCCAAGCGCGATTGGCATAAAATGCCGGGTCAACGTTCGTGCGTTCAAATACCGACATCCACTTTTGATAATCGAAATACTCGCTCCACGCGTCAAATTTGAAGCCCTCTCGACAAGCCAACTCCAATGCATCGGCCAAGCGCCGATCGCCGCGTGCAAGCACCGCCTCAATACGGCAGGTCTCGGCGTCATGATGATTGTATTTGACTCTGCGATCCGTCACGCAAGAACCGACATAGGCCTGCTTGCGTTTCATTTCTTCCAAACTGTCCTGCGGCTCCCATTGAAAAGGAGTAAAGGGCTTGGGAATGAAAGGAGAAACGCTGATGGTCACCTGCGGCGGTCTTGCACCCTTTGCGCGATTGGGATTTTGGTAATATGCATTGACCACACGGTGCGCCAACGCGGGAATTTCGGCCAAATCTTCGTCCGTTTCGGTGGGATGTCCCTGCATAAAATACAATTTAACTTGATTTTTTCCCGCATCGAATGCCACTCCGACCGCACGCATCAAATCTTCTTCGTACAAATTCTTATTGATCACATCTCGCAAGCGTTGCGATCCGGCTTCGGGCGCAAAAGTGATCGTCGAATTGCGAATCGAACTGACCTTATCCATCAAATCCTTGGTAAACGAATCGGCACGCAACGACGGTAGCGACAAACTGACCATATGATCGTTTGTCCACGACAAAAGCATGTCGGTCAATTCGTCCACTCGGGTATAATCGCTGATAGACAGAGATGACAGCGACATCTCTTCATAGCCCGTGCTGTCAAAAAGCGCACGTGCCTGGCAGTTGATGAGATCGGGCGTTTTCTCGCGAACGGGACGATAGACCATGCCCGCCTGACAGAAACGGCAACCGCGGATACAACCGCGACCGACCTCAACCATGATTCGATCTTGTACCGTCTCAACATACGGCATGACAACGGAATCGGGGAAATAAGCCTTGTCCAAATCTTTGACAATGCGCTTTTGCACCGTGGTGGGGATATCATCGTAAAGAGGCGTATAAGCTTCCACGGTCCCGTCGGCATGATAGGTCACGCGATAGAGTGACGGGACGTAAACGCCGGGAATGGTTGCCGCCGCCTCATGCAGAAAGTCGGCGCGAGTGTAGCGCCCCTCGTCCTTCATTTTCACGTACAAGCGGACAATCTCCGGCAGCATGTCCTCGCCCTCGCCAATGTTAAACAGGTCGAAAAATTCGGCGAGCGGCTCCGGATTATAAGAGCAGGGACCACCGCCGATGACCAGCGGGTCATCCTCCCCCCGCTGTGTCGCACGCAACGGAATACGGGCGAGATCGAGCATATTCAGCACATTGGTATAGCACATCTCGTACTGCAAGGTAAAGCCGACAAAATCAAATGCATACAACGGATCGCCGCTTTCCAAAGCACACAGCGGCAGCCCGTGTTTGACCATTTGTTGTTGCATATCTTCCCATGGAGTAAACACCCGTTCACACCAAATGTCCTCCTCGCGATTCAAGACGCCGTAAAGGATTCGCATACCGAGGTTAGACATACCGATCTCATAACTGTCGGGAAAAGCAAAGGCAAACCGTGCCTTCACGGCAGTCCTGTCCTTGATAGTCTGTCCGTATTCTCCGCCCGAATATCGACCGGGTTTGGAAATCGACTTGAGCAGTGTACTGCTGACCGTCTCTTTTTTTGTTTCAGTTTCAAATGACATGTTCACTCTCCGATCGTTGTTCATTGATCAAATTTTTGCGCGAAAGCATCACCACCGGCGCGCACCAGACCAACTGCATACCGGCAACCACCAGTGTCGTACTCGCATTCAAAAGGCCGAAAAGTGTCAGCGCCAGCGCCAACACACCGCCCGCCAGTGCCGCCAAACAATGGAAACGCTGCAATTGTCGATCGTTTTCCATCAGATGGTCGCATGTTTCAACCGTCATGGCAATATCGCGCGCCGAACGAGTGGCAACAACACCGCTATCGCACAACAGCGAATCCCCGCGACGCTCAAAGCGCACCGGCTTGACCACCGAAATCGGAGTTGCTCCCACCTTGCGACTACGCGTCAAAAAATTCTCGTGGATGCTGGGATCGCATGTTTCTATGGCAACATCCGTACCCAAGCGAGCCAATTCGGCCGCCATTTGCTCAAAGCGTCCCGAAATGCGATAATCCACTTCGTAGCCCAAGCGCAATTTACCGTCAAAGGCCAAGTACAGGATGCAACTTTCCACATTTCGCCGAACGAGCAATTCTGCGTTCTCCCCCGGCACGCGAATACCATGACGCACCATGTGCGCCGAAGTTCCGGCCATGACCATCACCTTGCCGTCAATACGGGCTTCTACCCCCTGCTCGTAGATCTTCAATATCTCCACACGCTCCTCGTATGTTTCGCCGGTGAGATCGGAAGTCGAAATACCGCGCAATGTACCACCCAGTGTGGCAAACAATCGCTTGGCATATCGAATATATTTTTTCGTGTCTCCGCTTCCCTTAATGGTGATCTCCGTCGAACTTTTGGAGCGAAACATTTCCGTATCGTCAAACAGCAGCGTCTTCTCCCCCGCATATTCATCCACCGCGCCCTGACCGATAATAGCGCAACCGACAGGCGTCAATATGCGCGCGGCATGCAACAAAGGATAAGAATAAGAGATCAAGGCGGCCGCCGGCAATGACATTTGCACGGTCAGCAAATACGCGGTGATTGCCGCCGAAAGTTCACCCGTAACGATCAGCGCCAACACGCCGATCAGCAGAGAAGCCGTCAAAGATATGGCCAACACAACAGATAATGCGCGGCAGCGCGGCATCTCTTCGGCATTACGGCGGAAATAGCCGGCAAGTTGATCGGTCGGCCGAACGCGCCATGCGCAGCGTCCGCCCTCGTCATTGACGATCTTCACGATATGTCCGCCGCGCACGACTTTCTTTTTGCGCGGCGAAAGCGGCTCCATCACGATCTTACGCGACCGTGCGCTGACAACTTCAAATGTCATGCTCTCGCGTTGCGCTCTCATCCACTCTGACACAGCCAACAACAGCAATGCGATTCCCGTCGGGAAATTCAAAAACACGTCTTGCGTCAAGCCAAACAACGCCAAAACATCATATAACGCGGTTATCACAAACAGCAGGGCCGGTATTGAAGCCGGAATAGGGGTGAATTGAATCAACGAGGTCCACCCGCGCCAAAGTTGCGTCCGAACCACCAAAGCACTCAACAGCAGCAGCAACAGTCCGATTAAATAATATCCCCTTGAGACCGTCACGGCGGCAACGGTTTCGGGAACCTGATCGCGCAGAAGCGGAAACATATCCGAGATCAACAGCGCAACCGCCAAGCAGGCGCTCAGCACCACGCATAGCATCGCCCCCTTGACGTGAGCATGATAGGTCGCGGTGATCTGCTTGTCCTGCGTATGTGCACTGTATTCCTCGCCGCTACAACCGTAAACATGGCGCAATGCACGGCGCGCGCGTTCGTCGTCTTGGCGACGATAGCGCACCGTCTCCACACGACGGCTGCCCACTTTTTGTGTCAGATTGGAGTCATATCCGAGGTCAAGCAACAACTCGACATCATCATCCGTCAGCGTGCGCTCGTTTTTTTGACTCTTTGCGAAAGCAACTGTACCGCCGATTGCCGAAACATTCCCCTGCGCTTTGGCAGCCATTGCATCCAGCGGCGACTGCTTGGGACGCGGCGCGTCACTCTGCGGTTGTTGCTCGGGCGGGCGATGTGCGGCGTCCGACGGCGCATTTTGCTCCGTCGTACTTTTTTCGGATGCCGCATCGACCGATTGATCGGCAGGAGGCATCTCATCTTCCGCATCCAGCAAAACGTCTCCCTCATGCAACACGACCGGGGCCATTGTTTGATCTTCTCTGTCCGCATCCTCGAACGACATCGGCTGCTTGGACCGATCGCCTTCATCGGCCGCACTTTCCGAAACGGAATCATAAACATCCTGTTCTTCCGATTCTTCCGGCTCATCCGGTTCATCGGAAAATTCATAGGCGGGGCGATCCGAACTGACCTCCGTCGGCTCTTCAAATGGAATATCTTCGGCTTTCCGCACATCCGCCCGCTTTTCGTCATTCCATTCGGGCATTTCCTCGCGTTTTGCCGACAAAGGCTCCTCTATCGCCAATTGCTCCGGTTCTTCCGAAGAGAACGCCTCGACCGGTGCCTTTTCACTCGTTGAAACTTCATCGTTTTCTTCTTCGTCCGGCAGTTCCACACGGGCATCCGGCGCAGAAATCGCATCGTCGGAAATGCTGACTTCCGTCTCTTCTTCCGCAGCACGCTCATGTTCATCGTCGGAATCCGAGTCATATGCATCATTCTCGGATGCTTCCTCGGCGTCTTCTTCATCCGCAAGTTCCGCTTCCTCATCGGGGGCATATGCCGGCGCGACAACATCGTCTTCCGCAGTTTTCTCTTGTTTTTTCGTTTGCCGAGAAGGCCGCACATCCTCCTCGGATGTGACCTCACCGAGCAATTGTGCCATATAGGTATCAAACGCGGCTATTTCGTCATCTGTTTCTTCTTTTTTGACCGAGACCGATCGGTCGGCAAATACATCCTCGGGAGTTCCGTCCGCATCCGCATCATCTTCAAGCGAGGCCTGCAATCGACGAAGCAACTCGTCCACGGAATCGCGATTTTTTGGGTTCATATGCACTGTCCCCTTTCTTTTGAATTACGAATCGATGCCCAATTGAATTTATTCTTCTTTGGCGGCCGCGTGCTGGCGCGCCGCCTCGGCAAGCAAAATCGCCGCCGCGGTAGACACATTGAGCGAATTGACCTGTCCGCGCATGGGAATAGAAATGACGGCATCGCATTTTTGTTTCAGCAAAGCGGAAACGCCGTTGCCCTCACTGCCGAAGATCAACGCGCAAGGCCCTCGGAAATTCGTTTTGTCATAGGACACACCGCCCGCCTCGGCGGCATATACCCAAACACCCAGTTTTTGCAGTTTTTCAACCGTCTGCGCAAGATTGGTCACCTTTGCCACGGGCAAATGCTCAATGGCGCCCGCGCTGGCTTTGGAAACCAGCGGCGTCAGCCCGACGGCGCGGTGCTTGGGCAAAATCAGCCCATGCGCTCCCAACCCCTCGGCACAGCGGATTAAGGCACCTAAATTATACGGGTCGGTGATACCGTCCGCAATGGCGATGAGCGGCGGCTCGCCGCGACTCTCGGCCAATGCCAAAATATCTTCCACCTCAACGTACTCCTTTTCGGCCGCCATAGCAACCACACCTTGATGCGGAGCAAAACCGGCAATCGCATCCAATTTGGCGCGATCGACTTCAACCACCGGAATGCGTTTTTCGACTGCCTGTGCCACCAGCATAACAATAGAACCCTCGCGTTCGCCGCGCTGCACGAGCAATTTGTCGATTGTGCGATCACCTTGCAACAATTCACGCACCGCATTGCGACCGATCACAATGCCGCATCCCTCATCCTCATGATGGCTCTCTCCCGCCATCTGCGGACGGTCGTGCTCATATTTGATCTTACCGCTCTGATTCGGGCGGTGCACATTGCCGCGACGATTGCAATTCTCCTTGGCATTGGCTTTTTCTTGCTTTTTTTTATTACTATACCGGTTTTTATCCATTTGTCATCCCTCTTCAGCGTTATTTTTCATATGCCAATCGGCGATCAAGCGCATGATTGTCCGCCATACGCGCTCAACCGAATCCAAATACAACGTTTCGCCCGGCGAATGTATATCTTTCATATTGGGGCCAACCGAAATGATATCCATATCCGGGATTTGTTGTTTCATGTAGCCGCATTCCAAACCGGCATGAATGGCAAGCATTTGCATTTCTCGGCCACACTCGGCGCGATAAGCCGCCGCATAGGCTTCCCGTACAGCCGAAACGGAAGCATATTGCCAGCCGGGATAGCGACTGTGGTGCGTCACCGTACCGCCGACTGCGGCCGCCAACGCATTCAGCGACGACACCGTCGCGTTCAGCCTACTCTCACGTGCGGCACGCGAGGTAAAAGTCATACGCACCGCACCGCCCGCCGTACGCAAGATGCCGAGATTGCGGGAATACTCGACCAACCCGTCAATTTCACGGCTCATGGCCAGCACCCCGCAGGGGGCATTCGCCAATACACCGAGCACACGAGCCGTCGTTGCCTCATTCATGACTTGCGGTAATCCAACCGTTTCCTCTTCCGTCAGTCGTTCGCAACGAATGCGGCAATTTTCATCTTCCTCAACCAATTCACCCGCGATCTCATCGCCGAGCGCGAGCAGTTTCATGCTTGCCGCAGCCACACTCGGCACAGCAACAATCGCTGTAGCCTCGCGCGGGATGGCATTGTCCTTGGAGCCGCCCTCAATACTGACCAATCGCACATCATCAAGCGCGGCGAGCAGTTGTCCGAGCAACAGATTGGCGTTTCGGCGTCCCGTATGGATATCGGCGCCGCTGTGCCCACCGCCGAGTCCGGTCAAACCGACACGGCAAAGTTCACGCGCACCGACGCTTCCGTAAGCGATGGGAATATCCAAATCGCTTCGAATGCCGCCCGCGCAGCCCACCGTCACAACATGCTCTTCCTCGCTGTCAAGATTGATCATATGTCTTGCCGCAAGTTGCGAATAATCAAAAGCAATCGCGCCGCCCATGCCCGTCTCTTCTTCGGTTGTAAACAGACATTCCAGCGCAGGATGGCTGTCGAGGTTTCCGTCGAGCAACGCCAACATCATGGCAACCGCAATGCCGTCATCGGCCCCCAGTGTTGTCCCGTCGGCCGTCAATTCGTTTCCGTTTTGGATCAATTTGATGGGGTCACGCTCAAAATCATGTGTAACATCGCCGTTCTTCTCGCACACCATGTCGGTATGCCCTTGAAACAGCAACGGCGCTTCCTTTTCACGCCCTACCGTTGCTGGCGATTTAATCAATACGTTGTGATTGGCGTCGCGCACACAAAACAGTGCGTGCGCCTTTGCAAAATCGACAAGATAATCCGCCACGCCCGCCTCATTGCCCGAGCCGCGGGGAATGGCGCTGATCTGCTCAAAATAAGTAATCACGCGGGAAAGTTCAACGCCGCCGATGATCGATTGATCCATAGATAAATATTCCTTTCTTGATGTTCGCCGTACATCGCTTACAATCTGTCGCGACGCAAACGAGCGAGATTGATACTGCCCTCGGGCAAGTCCTTGTAATTGCGCAGAGCAATTCCCGTGCCGCGCGCGACGCAGGTCAGCGGATCATCCGCCAAACGCACGGGCACTCCCGTGACTTTATGAATGAGGCGATCAAAACCGTAGATTTTACTGCCGCCGCCCGTCATCATAATGCCGTGCTTGAGAATGTCTCCCAACAATTCCGGCGGCGTGCGTTCGATCACCGAGCAAACCGCGTCCAGTATCGCACTGACAGGTTCGGCCATCGCCTCCAACATTTCTTTGGAGGACAGCGTGATCACTTGCGGCAGTCCCGTTTGGGAACTGCGCCCGCGCACTTCCACGCTACGCACCTGCTTGTGCGTATACAGCGCGCCGATGCGTTGTTTGATCAGTTCGGCCGTTTGCGCGCCGATGAGCACACCGTATTGACGACGAACATAGCGCATGATAGCCTCGTCCAACTTGTCTCCCGCCACGCGAACCGATTCGGACACCACCACACCGCCCAACGAAATGACCGCAATATCGGTCGTACCTCCGCCGATATCAATGATCATGCGACCGACGGGCGCCGAAATATCCACTCCCGCGCCAAGCGCCGCCGCAACGGGTTCTTCCATCAAATAGACTTTTCCGGCGCCTGCCTCCTTGGCCGCGTCAACCACGGCACGTTCCTCGACCTCGGTAACGCCCGAGGGAACACACACCATCACGCGGGGGGGCAAAAGCAGATTTCCGCAAGCGGTACGGATGCAATATTGCAGCATTTTCAGCGTCACATCATATTGACTGATCACGCCCTCACGCAACGGGCGAATGGTCTCGATGTTGGCCGGAGCACGGCCGATCAAGGCCTGCGCACCGCTGCCGACGGCAACGATTTGATCCGTCGTGACGTCCACCGCAACCACACTCGGCTCGCAAAGCACCACGCCCTTGCCCTCTACATAAACGAGCACATTGACCGTACCGAGATCGATTCCGATGTTGCGGCGCAAATGAAGATGACCGAACCACGCCTTAATTCCCGTGGCAAGGCCGGATATTCTTCCCGATTTTGCCATACCGCTCCCTCCTTTTCGTGGAATTGACATACCTTTCCATTGTAAAATTATGTATAATATTATTATAGCCGATAACGCAATAAAAATCAATAGTTATTGTCGAAAATATCAAAAAAGCGGGTTGCTTGATTCGGCAACCCGCTCATCAATCATTTTATTCGGAAAGTGCTTCATCGATTGCTTTGGCCGCCGTTTTGCCGGCACCCATAGCCGAGATCACCGTTGCCGCACCGGTCACGGCATCGCCGCCCGCGTATACCGCGGTTCGAGATGTCAGTCCATTCTCATCCACCACGATACCGCCCCAACGATTGACTTCCAAGCCTTCGGTCGTTGATTTGATCAACGGGTTGGGCGAAGTTCCGATCGACATGATCACGGTATCCACGTCAATGGTAAATTCACTGCCCTCAACCGCCACCGGGCGTCTTCTACCGCGTTCATCCGGCTCGCCGAGTTCCATTTTGACGCAAGTCATGCCCGTAACAAAACCGTTTTTGGGGTCTCTCGGATCATTCGGATTATGGTAGCCGAGAATTTCGATGGGATTGCAAAGCAGACGGAATTCAATTCCCTCTTCCGCCGCATGCTCCACCTCTTCGCGTCTTGCGGGCAGTTCATCCATCGAACGGCGATAAACGATATATACCTTTTCGGCGCCGAGCCGAAGTGCGGTTCTCGCCGCATCCATCGCAACGTTTCCGCCGCCGACGACGGCCACCTTACCGCCTTTCATGATAGGCGTTTCGGGATGCTCCAGATAGGACTTCATCAAATTGCTTCTCGTAAGGAACTCATTGGCCGAGTAAACGCCGTTGAGCGCTTCGCCGGGGATCCCCATAAAATTGGGAAGTCCCGCACCGGAACCGACAAACACCGCCTCGTAGCCTCGTTCAAAGAGTTCATCAACCGTCAATGTTTTGCCGATCACCACATTGGTTTCAATCCGCACACCGAGTTTTTCGAGCATCTCAACTTCTTTTGCCACAATTTTTTTGGGAAGTCGGAACTCCGGAATACCGTAAACAAGTACACCGCCTGCCGTGTGAAGCGCTTCAAAAACAGTTACTTCATAGCCTTTCTTTGCCAAATCGCCGGCGCAAGTCAACCCGGAAGGGCCGGAACCGATAATCGCCACCTTGTGACCGTTACTTTGCGGCTTGACAGGATCTTCTTTGCAAAATGTATTGTGCCAATCGGCCACAAAACGTTCCAGGCGGCCGATGCCCACGCTCTCCCCTTTGACGCCGCGAACGCACTTGGATTCGCACTGCGTTTCCTGCGGGCAAACTCTGCCGCAAACTGCGGGAAGCGAGGATGATTGCGTAATGACCTGATACGCGCCCTCGAAATCGCCCTCTTTGATCTTGGCGATAAACTCGGGAATATGAATCTTCACGGGACAGCCGTCCACGCAGGGCATATTTTTGCAATTCAAGCATCTCATCGCTTCATCCATTGCGACTTCTTCGCTATATCCGAGAGCGACCTCATCGAAATTGTGCGCACGAACTTTCGCATCCTGCGTCGGCATTGCGTTTCTTGTCAAAGTCATGTTTGCCTTTGCCATTTCATTGCACCTCTTTCTTGTAAAGATTACAAGCGGATTCATAAGCGTGACGTTCAAACGCGCCGTACATCCTGCCTCTCGACATCGCCTCATCGAAATCAATCTCATAGCCGTTGAAATCGGGACCGTCCACGCAGGCAAATTTCGTTACTTTTTTGCCGTCAACGTTCAGAGTCAGTCGACAACCGCCGCACATTCCCGTACCGTCGATCATAATGGGGTTCATGGAAACGGTTACGGGAACGCCGAAAGGCTTTGCCGTCGCCACCACGAACTTCATCATGATCAGCGGGCC
>CAZOHP010000058.1:0-11747 GCA_964579815.1 uncultured Lachnospiraceae bacterium | reverse complement strand
GTTTTTTTGGATGTGTAACGGTCGAAGGAGGCTGTTGCTTGGGCGCGAATTTTTTGTGATTGAAAAAATTCGAAAAGCCCTTGACAAAATATAAATTATCTGCTATAATCTATTTTTGATACGGGTGCCGGAGCGCCCGTCTCCTTACCGTGTAAAATCCAAACCGCACGGTCGAAAGTCCATAGGGAGGTGTAAACGATATGGAAAAGATTATCAGTTCTTACGAGTGTATGTTCATCATCAATGCCGCAAACGGCGATGATGCCGCGAAAGCAACCGTAGCCAAATTTACGGATACTGTTGCTACCAATGCGGAAATCGTTGAAGTTGCGGAATGGGGCAGACGTCGCTTGGCTTACCCCATTAACGACGAGAACGAGGGCTATTATGTGCTCTATACGTTCAAGTCCGAGGCCGCTTTTCCCGCAGAGTTGCAGCGTCTTGCCAACATCGATGAGGCCGTAATGCGTTGCCTTGTCTTGAAGTTGGAGTATGATGCGTCCGAGTATGCGGCTAAGAAGGCTGCCGCAGCCGCCGCAGCCGCTGCTGCCGCCGAGGCTGCTGCCGAAGTGGCTGCCGAGTCCGAAGTTGTCGCCGAAGAGAATGTCGTGACTGACGCAGAATAAGCATCTGCAAACCTTATTGAAGGAGGCGCTTGTAGTATGTCGAGTCTGAATTTGAATAAAGTCATTCTGTGCGGTCGTCTTTGTGCCGACCCTGAGTTGAAACAGACGCAGAACAATGTTTCCGTCGTTTCGTTCACGTTGGCTGTCAATCGCCGCTATCGCTCTCAAGACGCACAATCTGCCCCGCAGGCGGATTTTATCAGCGTCGTTGCATGGCGTCAGACTGCGGAGTTTATTGCGCGTTATTTCCGTAAGGGTTCCGCAATCTGTGTGACCGGTTCCATCCAGACACGCACATGGCAGGACGCTCAAGGTCAGAAACGCTATGCTACCGATGTCGTTGTCGATGACGCAATGTTTGTGGACAGCAAAAACGAGGGCGGCGTCGGACAAAGTTATACGCCGGACGCTTATACTGCTCCGTCTTTCTCCTCTTCCGCTTCCGGTGCAGACGCGCCCAAGTTCGAGGAGTTAAAGTCGGATGACGATCTGCCTTTTTGAGCAGATTTCCGTTCTAAAAATTATAAGGAGGATTGATGTTGACCATGGATAATAAAGTTGAAAATGCGGCGGCTCCCGTAGCCCGCGCTCCTCGTCCCGTGACGAGAAGAAGAAAGAAAGTTTGCCTTTTCTGCGCAGACAAGGTCGATTTTATCGATTACAAGGATACCGCTAAGTTGAGAAAATTTATCAGCGAGCGCGGCAAGATCACGCCCAGACGTATTTCCGGCACCTGTGCTAAACACCAGAGAGAGTTGAACACCGCCATCAAGCGCGCTCGTCAAGTCGCTCTGCTGCCTTACGTTTGCGATTGATCCGATATCGCGATAACCAAAAGTCCTGCTTCCGAGCTCCGGTTGGAAGCGGGACTTTTGGTCGTTTGCGCAGGCTGCCGATTTCGTTAAAAATGACAAAAATAATATAAAAAAACGCACAAAATTGTTTTATTTTTGTCTTTATAAATAAAAAAAGTTATGGTATAATTAACTGTTAAGCGAAAATCAATGAAACAGAAAAGAGGACATAGCATTGACAAGACAAGATCTTCGTAATATTGCCATTATTGCCCACGTTGACCACGGTAAGACTACGCTGGTCGATGGTCTGCTCAAACAGGGCGGAGTTTATCGCGAAAATCAAGCCACCACGGAGCGCGTTATGGATTCTAACGCGCTGGAACGCGAGCGCGGCATTACTATTTTGGCGAAAAATACGTCCGTTCTCTATAAGGATGTCAAAATCAATATTGTCGATACCCCCGGTCACGCCGATTTCGGTGGCGAAGTTGAGCGTATTCTCAAGATGGTCAACGGCGTCATTCTTTTGGTCGATGCTGCCGAGGGGCCGATGCCTCAGACGCGCTTTGTGCTTCAACGCGCGTTGGAACTGAACCATCGCGTGATTGTTTGCATCAACAAGATCGATAAGCCCGATGCACGATTGGGCGAAGTCGAAGATGAGATATTGGAATTGCTGATTGATCTCAATGCCAACGACGACCAACTTGACAGCCCCATGCTCTACTGCTCCGGACGTGCCGGCACAGCTTCGAGAAGTCCGGATGAGGCAGGGGTAGATCTGACGCCGCTGTTTGATACTATTTTGAATTATATTCCCGCCCCCGAGGGCGATCCCGACGATGACCTCCAACTGCTCGTTTCCTCTATTGACTATAACGATTACGTCGGTCGTATCGGTATCGGTCGTATTGAACGCGGCTCGCTCAAGGTCGGTCAAGATGCGATGATTTGCAACTACCATGCACCGAATGAAAAACCGCGCCGCACCAAGATCGTCTCGCTTTACCAAATCGATGGCTTGGGCAGGAGTGCGGTTGAGAGCGCGCAAGTGGGCGATATCGTTTGTTTTTCCGGTGCCGACAATATCACCATCGGCGATACGATCACCTCAACTACGCGTCCCGAGCCGCTGGAATTTGTTAAGGTCAGCGAGCCGACCATGGAAATGACTTTCTCGGTAAACGACAGCCCTTTGGCAGGCAAAGAGGGTAAATTCGTCACTTCGCGTCAATTGCGTGAGCGCCTGTATCGTGAGTTGCTGAAAGACGTATCTTTGCGCGTGAACGACGGTGATTCGACCGATGAGTTCCGCGTGGCGGGCCGTGGCGAAATGCATCTGTCTATTTTGATTGAAACTATGCGCCGTGAGGGCTTTGAATTGACTTGTTCCAATCCTCGTGTGCTTTACCGCGAGATTGATGGCGTCAAGTGTGAACCGATGGAGCGGGTGACCATTGATGTGCCGATGGAATATGTCGGTGCAGTGGTTGAGAAGTTGAGCCAGCGCAAGGGTGATCTGATCGAAATGAACCCCATGGGCAGCCGTACCCGCATTGAGTATATTATTCCGTCTCGATGCTTGTTTGGCTATCGTTCCGAATTTTTAACGGCTACGCACGGCGAAGGCGTCATGAATACGATTTTCGACAGTTATCAGCCTTTCCGCGGCGAAGTTGCCATGCGTCTTACCGGATGCCTTGTAGCATCCGAGGCGGGCGAAACCACGCGCTATGGGCTTTACAACACGCAAGATCGCGGTCGTATGTTTATCGGACCTCAGACGCAAGTGTATGAAGGAATGATCGTGGGCGAAAATCCCAAAAACGATGATATTGCCGTCAATCCTTGCAAAACGAAGCAACTCACGGCCATTCGTTCGGCGGGGGCCGATGAAAAATTGTTGCTGACTCCGCCCGTTATTTTCTCGTTGGAAGAAGCCATTGAGTTTATCAAAGATGATGAACTCATTGAAGTTACGCCCAAAAATATCCGTCTGCGCAAAAAAATTCTTAATACGGAATTGCGCATGAAAGAAATGATGCGCATTCGTCGCGCCATGCAGAACGGCAAATAAAAATCGGCACGGGACGTCTTTTGGAAAAAGATGTCCCGTGCTATTTTTTTATGTTCGCGGTGTCAATCCTTCGTGTGAAAAATATGCAATAATTCTTCCGGTGCATCAATGATGACATTTGCCCCACACGACGAGAGAATATGACGACCGCGATATCCCCAGGCACAGCCAATGCTCATCATGCCGGCATTTTGGGCGGTAACAATGTCCACATCGCTGTCGCCGATCATGGCGCATTCGTCCGGTTTGACGCACAATTGATGCGCGATGAGTTGTGGAGAGGTGGGATTCGGCTTGGTCGGTAAATCGGTCTGTCCCATCACAATTTCAAATTCACCGTTCGGAAACAACTGACGGACCAGGCCTTTGGTATAGACATCTTGCTTGTTGGAGAGTACAGCCAAGTGATAGCCGCGGTCACGGAGCGCCCGGATTGTTTCGATGATACCCGCATAGCACTCGCGGGTGTGCAGATAGGTGTGTGAATATGCGAGGTCGTAGGATGCAAGCACAGTGCTGACTGTTGTTTCGTTTGATGCGGCAGACTCGGGCATGCAACGTTGAACAAGCAGACGTGCGCCGTTGCCGATGGCGCGGCGGACATCTTCGTATGTTTTGGCAGGATAGCCGTATTCTTTCATGGTGAGGTTGATGCCATCGCGAATGGCGCCGATGGTATCGGCAAGCGTACCGTCCAAATCGAAGATCAGTGCTCGGACTGGACGTGCGGGGTGTATATCGGTTGAAATGTTCACGGTGATCCTTGATGCCTCCTTTTCGATACTATTCTATCATATCGATGATGAATTGTCAATCGTTTGTTTGATTTTCAAATTTTTTGCCCATGCTATGTTCGAATGAGCAGAAATGCGCGCCAAAAAAAGCCTTATGCAAAAATAATTGTAACACATGAAATGCCGTTTGTCGGCGCAAATTAGATAAAGCAAAACGCGACGTGCGATTTGCGACCGAAATCCAATTTCTCCGAAAAACAGGCAAAGGAAGGAATCAAATGAAACATTTTTATCGCGGCGCTGTGTGCTGCTTGCTCCTTTGCATTCTGTTGTGTGGCGCGCTGAGCATCGGTACGAGCGCAACCGCACACGGAATTGCAAAAAGCAAAATAGACGCTTCGGCGCTTGAACTCATCCCGGGCGGCATCCCTTTCGGGGTGAAATTTACAACCGATGGTGTGCTGATCGTCGGATTTTGCGACATACAAACCGGAGCGGGCAATTACAATCCTGCTCGTGAAGCCGGATTGAAACTTCGCGATATTTTGACTCATATCAATAATGAAGAGATCGCCTCGGCCGACGATCTGACGGCCAAAATTGAGGCGTCGGGAGGTGCGGCATTGACCGTGCGTTTTACGCGAGGCGGAAAGAGTGAGGAAGTGCAGTTGACGCCCGTGAGCGACGAATCAGGGCAGTATAAAACGGGACTTTATGTTCGTGACAGCGGGGCCGGCATAGGTACGGTGACTTATTTTGTGCCGGGTACGGGTGCATTTGCCGGACTTGGACATGGTATCTGTGATGTTGACACGGGAGAATTGATGCCGTTGCATCGTGGTAATGTGGTTCATGTCACGATCAGCGGCGTCAATCGCGGTACGGCGGGTACACCGGGCGAATTGCGCGGTTATTTCGGCACGGGTAAGGACGGGACACTGTTGGGCAATACTTCATGCGGCGTGTATGGGTTGTATCGGCAGATCCCCGCCTGCGTGCCGCAGACCACATGCCGTATTGCCACGCGGGATGAGATTCACGAGGGCGCGGCGAGTGTGTTGTGCACATTATCTTCCAATGAACGCCGCGAATACGAAATCAACATTTCCGCCATTGATCACGATGCGACGGGATCAAAATGCTTTACCGTTAAAATTACCGATGAAGCTTTGCTGGAAGAAACGGGAGGTATCGTGCAGGGTATGTCCGGCAGTCCCATTTTGCAGGACGGGAAATTGGTGGGCGCGGTGACTCATGTACTGATCAATAATCCTACCGTCGGCTACGGAATTTTTATTGAAAACATGTTGGGGCAAATGGGTGATTTAGTTTCGTAAAGCAAAATTTTATAAAACCGTTGTCCCTTACGGAACACAACTTCGGTGAGTTCCACACGGGACAACGGTTTTTGCTTTGAAAATATTGGAGTCGATTTCGTTCATGGTGCAGCAGTATCAATGCTTTTGTTTTTACTGCCTTTTCTCAAGGATGATGGAGATACGGAAAACCTTTTCGTGAAAATTTTATAAAAATGACTATAACTTGAAAAGCCGAGGGCCATCGAAATTTCTTCGGCCGATTCATTTGTCCAAATGATATCATCATACGCGCGGAGCAGCCTCAATTCGTTGATATATTGCTTGAGCCCCATATGAAAATGTTTTTTCACCAGTCTCGCAAGATGGCTATGACTGTAATTTGACAGCGTAACGAATGCCGAAATGCCTTTTTTCAGATTTTCTGTTTTTTTCATTTCATCGACAGCTAACAAAAGCGCCTGCGGAATGTTAACGGCACTCAATTCGCTTCGTGTATGAGCATACCCGTGCAATAGGGTGGATAAAAAAAGTTTACAATCCGTGTCGGACATTGATCTGTTTTCATTGTAAATATCATACAGTTGGAAAATGCGAGGAAACACAAAAGTGACCGGACATTGTTCGAAAGACATCTCATACACATTTGACAAACGTTCAAACTCCTCACGCCGGACAGACAGTGAAATGACTTCGATGTCATCGGATTGCTCCGCAAAACAATGCCGGTCGCCGGGACGCAATAGGATTACCGTTTTTTCTTCCATCAAAATATATTCATCATTGACAATTTGCGTTCCGGTGCCGCGTAAAAAGCAGACGAACTCATAAAAATCGTGCGAATGATAATTTCCGGTCAATTCTCTGTCCTTGACGAATTGAAATATATAATTTTTATCATTTTCATGGCAGAGCGCATGAAATTTATATTCGACAATGTTCAAAGCATACCCACCTTTCGATTCTCGGATAACGAAATATCACATGAATTATACCGTATTTTTGCTGTATTGTCAATATCATGATTAAAAATCACATGATTCAGCCAATGCGAGCATAGACAAATCATGCAAAATATGATAAAATAACACCATACATCATCATGTGCGGGGGGATTTTTGTATTGCTCGGTTTTTTGCTTGTGCTTTCTGTTGTGGCGGCTTCTTTATACAGCATGATTCTTCACAAGGTTGATTTCAAGGAAAACGGCTCGGTTTTTTTGCTGAATCTGATGTGCTCCGCTGTGTGGTGTGTCTGTTTGCTGATTGCAAACGGTTTCCGCTTTCATCCGGACGGCAATATTTTGCTGTGGGGAACGATCTATGGCATGACGCAGGCGCTGTTTATTTTGTTCAAGGCAAAAGCGATGAACGAGGGGGCTGTTTCGCTCACAACTTTGATCGGAAACTGTTCGCTGATCATATCGGTATTCGCTTGCCCGTTTTTGTGGCATGAGTCGGTATCCTCGGCGGATATCATCGGACTTGCCGTTTTGATGTTCGGTATATTTTTGACTACATATAGAAGCGAATCGTCAAATTTCCGCTCCAAAAAGAAATGGTTGATCTACGCTCTGTTCTTTTTGATTTTCAGTGCGGCGGTCGGCTTGATATTCAAAGCGTTTTCCAAAAGCAGTTCGGGGCATGCGGGAGATATGATGATCGTTGCTTCTGTCGTGATGCTCTTGTCTTACGTGATCATTTGTTTGATAAACGGTGACTTTCGAAAAAAACTCCCACCATTGCTCCGAGAGCATGCCAAAACGTTTTTGATCACCGCGTTGATCGCGGGGGTACTCAGTTGTGTTTATAATCGGTTGAACATCTATCTTTCAGGTGAGATGATCGGCGCTGTATTTTTTCCGTGCTTCAACGGCGGTACCGTTGTTTTGAGCACTCTTCTCGGCGTGTCGTTATTTCATGAAAAACTGAGCAAGATGCAACTGATCGGAATAGTTTTCGGCATCGGCGGTATTTGCATTATCGGAATTTTATAAAAAATGATTTTATAAACAAAAGGAGATTGAAAATGATTGAATTTCAGCACAAATTGCCCTGTTGGGAGACAAACGGAGTAAAAAACGGTACGTACAACAACTACGAACTCGGCTTTCCCTCTGTTCTCACCACCACCGACCCCAAACTCGGACTTTTTCTCCATACGATGCGAAGCAACATTTTTGCCAACAGAAGACTTATTTTTATCGACGGAAAGGTACTGAAGACCAATCCCAACTGGATTCGCGATCACGTTCATATTATGAAGGCGTCGCGGCATTGGGAATATGAACTTCAATCCTTTTTGAATTTTATTATCGAAACGCAGCGGGAAGATGGCCAGTTTTACGAACTGATCAAGCAGATGGATGACAAGTGCTGGAGTTTTGTGAACGAGGATTGCTACGTCATGTATCCGGAAGATAATCTCTGCCTCGCCCGTGTAGAACTGGAAGCCGATGTTGAATATTTGGTGGTGGAGGGAGCTGTTTATCTGTATAAAACAACCGGTGACGATGAATGGCTGAAGAAAGTTCTTCCCCGTCTTGAAAAAGGCATTCAATATATGTTGTCTGACGAAAAGCGGTTTGACAGAGAGCACGGTTTGATCAAAAGACGGTTTACCATCGACACATGGGACTTTACCGATGACAATGTAAGCCGAAGAATCGAATCGGACTCGCCGATGTCTATTATGCACGGCGATAATTCCGGCGTATATCAAGCCATGAACCAACTTGCTTGGCTCAATCGCAGACTCGGGAATGAGAAAAAAGCGCAGGAATGGGAAAGTCGCGCAGATACGCTGAAAGAAAATATTTTCAAATATCTTTGGAACGGCAAATATTTCATTCACCAGTTGCATTTGAATCACCGTGGAATAGATGCGCTTGAAAATGAGCGCCTCTCGCTTTCCAATGCTTACGATATCAACCGTGGGGTGACCGATCTTGAGCAATCGCGCGCGATCATTGAGGAATATATGGCAAGACGCGAGCACACCGATTGCTTTGCGGAGTGGTTTACCATTGATCCGCCTTACGAAAAATTCTGGAATTACGAACAAGGCAGATATGTCAACGGCGCGATTTCTCCGTTCACCGCGGGCGAACTTGCAAAAGCGGCATTTAACCATGGATATGAGGAATACGGTTGGGATATTATACAGCGGTTTATCAAACTGGTGGAGCGTGACGGAACCACGTATTTCCTTTACGATACTGATTCCACCCCGCAACCCGAGTGCGGGCCGAGTGCGTGGGGAGCCGCTTCGCTGATCAGTGCCGTCGATGAAGGATTGGCCGGCATTAGCGATGTGGGAGTGAATTACGATGAAATATACTTTTCTCCCAAATTTCCGGTTACCTATTATACCGAACTTCGCTATTTGACGGGATATGAGGTTTCCGGCGCAATGGTTGACGTGCGCTATATCTTGACCGATGAGGGAATGCGCTATGACGTATATTCGTCTGCCAAAACGATTACAGCACACATTCTTCTTCCGAAAGGGAAGAAATGCGAAAAACTTCTCATTAACGGTGAGGCGGTAAACTTTGAAACCGAACTTGTCGGTGATTCCTCGTATGTTAATGCGACCTGCTTCGCAAACCGAAAAATATCTTTTGAAATTCTGTTTTAAGATTTTGACAAAAAAGCATACTGTTGCATTTGTCGGTAATCAAAAAGGCAATATCTCTCCCCCCGTGATCGGGTGGGGGGATATTGCCTTTTTTGTATAGTAAAACTACATGTTAAACGCGTGGTTTTATTATACGAGAAATGAGTCCCGCATCCGTCGGATGCGGGACTCTCGCTTTTTGTGATATCGAAATTATTCGTACAACTTCGCCATTCTCTGGAGTCTGTCATACTTGGCTTTGGCGTTTTCGGCAGCCTTAGCAAACAGAACTTCCGCTTTCTCAGGGAAAGACTGAGCCAAACGTGCATAACGGGTTTCGTTCTTGATGAACTCAATGTAGTCAGCCGTAGGCTCTTTGGAGTCGATGGTCAAGGGGTTTTTGCCCTCGGCCTTGGCGGCGGGGTTGTAACGGAACATGTTCCAATAACCTGCCTCGACAGCCTTCTTCATCTCAAGTTGGCAATTCTGCATGCCACCCTTGGCAATGCCGTGCATTTCGCAGGGGGCATAACCGATGATGAGCGAAGGACCGTGATATGCTTCGGCCTCTTGCATGGCCTTGAGCGTTTGGTTCATATCCGCACCCATGGCGATCTGTGCCACGTAAACGTAACCGTAGGACATGGCAATCTCGGCGAGATTCTTCTTGCCGATGGTCTTACCGGCAGCTGCGAATTGTGCAACTTGGCCGAGGTTCGAGGCTTTGGAAGCCTGTCCGCCCGTGTTGGAGTAGACCTCGGTATCGAAGACCATGACGTTGACATCCTCACCGGAAGCCAGTACGTGATCCAAACCACCGAAGCCGATGTCGTAAGCCCAGCCGTCGCCACCGAAGATCCAAACGGACTTCTTGGAAAGATAATCCTTTTCGGCCAAAATCTCGGAAGCCAGCGTGCAAGCTTCGCAATCGCAATTCTTGCCTGCGGCTTTGAGTTCTTGCATGTGTGCAAGCATGTCGGCGGCCTTATCGCCAAATGCAGCCTTGCCGGCGTCGGAGGACAGGAATGCCACGCCCTCTTCGGCACTCAAAATGCCATCACGGAGAGCGGCAACGAGGCGGTCGGTAGCGGCACCGTTTGCTTTACCGTCGTCATAGGTTGCCAGCCATTCGGCAGCGGCGGCCTTGATATCGTCGGTGGCCCAAATGGAGACCAACTTCTCAACCTTGCTCTTGAGTTTTTCGCGGATGGTCTTTTGACCCAGTGCAATACCCAAACCGTGCTCGGCATTATCTTCGAACAGCGAGTTACCCCAAGCGGGTCCCTTGCCGCTCATACGGTTGACCGTATAAGGCGTTGCGGGAGCGGAGCCGCCCCAAATGGAGGAACAGCCGGTCGCATTGGAAATGTACATTCTTTCGCCGAACAATTGAGTGATGAGTCTGGCGTAAGAGGTCTCGGCACAGCCTGCGCAAGAACCGGAGAACTCAAGCAACGGTTGCTTGAACTGTGAACCCTTGACAGTGCCTGCGATCAATTCTTCTTTTTCATTGACGTGGGCAACCGCATAATCCCAAGGAGCCTGCTGGTCTGCCTGCGTAGCGGCGAGAACCATCTCGATGGCTTTCTTGTCGGTGCCGTCTTTCTCTGCCTTTGCGGTCACAGGGCAAGCCTTCACGCAAAGGGTGCAACCCATACAGTCGGCAGGGGAGATCGCCATGGTGAATTTGTAGTTGGTCTTCATGACGGGCTTCGCTGCGAACTTGGTGGCAGCGGGAGCGTTGGCGGCCTCTTCCTCGTTCATCGCGAAAGGACGGATAGCCGCGTGAGGACATACGAACGCACATTGATTGCACTGAATGCAATGTTCGGGATTCCACTTGGGAACGTAAACAGCAACGCCGCGCTTTTCCGAAACGGTTGAGCCTTGCGGGAACGTACCGTCCGCCATGTTCTTGAAAGCGGAAACAGGCAGATTGTCACCGGCCATGGCGTTGACGGGTGCTACAATATTGTTGACAAATGCTTCAAGGTCCTTACGGTCGCTTTGGAAAGCGGCAGCAGGAGCATCATCGGCACAGTCAGCCCATGTGGCGGGAACGTCGACGGCAACATAAGCATCGGCGCCGGCGTCGATGGCTGCATAGTTGAGGTCGACAATGGCTTGTCCTTTCTTAATGTAGGACTTGTAAGCGGCTTTCTTCATGTAGTCGATTGCCTCATCCTTGGGCAAAATGTTAGCCAGAGCGAAGAACGCGGACTGCAAAATGGTGTTCTTAACCTTAGCGTTGCCGATCTTCTTGGTGGCAAGGGTAGTGGCATCGATAATGTAGAATTTGATGTTGTTTTTCGCGATGTACTTCTTGACCTTGGAGGGCAGGTGAGCATCAAGTTCGTCGACGGACCATGCGCAGTCAAGCAGGAACGTACCGCCGGGTTTAACATCATTGACCATGTCATACTTGAACAGATACGATTGGTTATGGCAAGCGACAAAGTCGGCCTTGTTGATGTAATAAGGAGACTTGATGGGCTTATCACCGAAACGCAAATGCGAAATGGTAATACCGCCGGTCTTCTTGGAGTCGTACTGGAAGTATGCCTGAATGTACTTGTCGG
>CAZOHP010000057.1:0-12014 GCA_964579815.1 uncultured Lachnospiraceae bacterium | reverse complement strand
CCAACAACCTGCTGATTACAAATCAGCTGCTCTGCCATTGAGCCACACCAGCATACTCGTTTGCTATCAAACCTCGTTTATTATATCACATGTCGCTCGGTTTGTCAAGACTTTTTTTCGCTTTTTGAGCAAGGAATTTTAATCAATATAAATACCAAAAAACTATTGACAATTTTAGTATTGTGTGATAAAATAAAATTGAACATTATGCACGGTAATATCCCGATATGAACCGTAGTATTGTGTATTTTTAAGGAGGTTTTTATGAAAAAACTGGTTTCCCTTATCATGGCATTGGTCATGGTACTGTCGTTGCTGGCGCTGGTTGCCTGCAACAACGACGAGCCGTCGAAGCCCAATGAACCGGGCAAAGACAACCCGAGCACACCGTCAACCGGTGATGACGATTCAAAAGATGACGACAAAACCGAGCGCATCGCGCTGGAACTGCCCGATGTTTATTACGGCGGCAGTAAGCAATTCCATATCTTGGAATGGACTGCTAACGGTGTTACAGAAGTCGGAAGTAGTGGCTGGCTTCCGTGGGCAGAGGGCGGCGTCAGCGATGAGGCCGGCGATTTGATGAGCAATGCCGTTTTCGCGCGTAATGCTTATGTTGAAGAAAAGTACGGCGTGAAGATTACGTCCGAGTATGCCTCGGTCGGTAGCGAATATACGCAACGCATGACCCAGGATGCTCAAACATATTCCAACGAATTTCAGTTGGCAACCATGAGAAGTATCAACGTCTGGCCCTTGATCGAAGCGGGCTTGTATTTGGATATGAACGAATACGAGGGCGAGATTTTGCACACCGATCAGCCTTGGTGGGTAGAGGACGCCGTCACTTCCTACACGCTGGGCAACAGTTTGTATGTTTGCTCGACTGAGATGTTGCTGCGCGATAAGGGTGCAACGGCAACGGTATATTTCAACACCAAGTTGGCTGAAAACCATGGTTTGAACAATTTCTATGATCTTGTGGAAGCCGGCCTTTGGACGCTGGAAGATATGATTTCTGCTTGCGATATCGTGGCAACCTCCTTGGACGGCGACGATCTGCTTAATTCCGGGCGCGATTGCTGGGGTATGATCTGCGGTGATGACCCGATCTACTATTTGTATGCCGCTTCCGGACGCAAGTTGGCCTACATTGATGATGACGGCTATGTCGTTCATGATTTCGGCGATAAAGAGTCTATCGACATCATGCAGACGATTTTCGATGATGTCATGTATGCCGAGTGGTTTCATAACTCATATTGTGACGGCGCTTTGGAAAACGAGCCCGAGGGTGGGTTGTTTGAGAGCGATCTGCAATTGTTCAGCATGGGTATGGCAAAAACTTCGTACACAAACCTGCGCAACATGGAAACCGCATACGGTATTTTGCCCATGCCCAAATACGATGCCACGCAGGATGACTATTACTCGCTCGTTTGGGTTCACCATGACTGCGTTGTCGGTATCCCCTCGGCGGCGGCCGATACCGAGATGTGTGCCATCATTCTCGAGGCTTTGAGTTATGAGGGTTATTACACCGTAACTCCTGTGCTGTATGACACGCTGTTGCTCAACAGAATGGCAAAGAGCGATGAGGCTAAGAGAAGTTTTGAAATCATCTTCTCGACTCGTACATACGATCCCGGTCAGTATTGGGATAAAGAAGGAAACCTCCCCGGTAAATTGTTGCGCCACACCGCAACGCATACGTCCAATATTTCCAGCCTTTGGGAGAGTATTCGCAGCCAAACAGAGGAGCAAATCAAGTTGGTCAATGAATTTGTTGACGCGTCGAGATAATATTTGATAATCAAAGCAAAAAAAGCGTGCTATGCACGCTTTTTTTGTTATTGCGGCGGCTGAAGTGCCGCTTTTGGGATTCGGTTCTAAACTTGTCCGCGCCCGCATAGAATGAAGCGGATGGAAACAGATCGGCGGACGGGGAGGAACAAGATGAGGCAAACGGTCAAACGGGAACAGATACATCCATCATCCGATGGCGGAATGCCGGAGGTGTTGCGGACATGGTTGCCGCCGCATCTTGTGCCGCCGTTGTCGCGTGTGACGGGAAGATGGGATGAACTTCACTTACACGCGGGAAGATGCTGCTCGGTTACGGTGGGCGGCGAAAACAGAAGAGTGGACGCGATGCTGAGTGCGGAGGAAATGGAAGCGCTTTTGATGCGGCTGTGCGAGGGGTCTATATATGCGCACCGCGAAACGCTTTTGGAGGGGTATATCGCGCTCAAAAACGGTATTCGAGTCGGTGTATGCGGGCAAGCGATTCTTGAGGAAAACGGGCGTCTGCTGGGTGTTCGTGCCGTGGATACGCTGTGCATTCGTTTCCCGCGCCCGTTGCGTGAGGTCGGCGGCGAAATCGAGGATGAGGTGTCGGCTTGCTTTCCGCGCGGGGCGCTGATCTATGCGCCGCCCGGGCAGGGGAAAACGACGCTGCTTCGTGCCTTGGCAGCTCGTTTTGCGGGCGAGAAACATATGTTGCGGGTTGCGCTGGTGGATACCCGCCGCGAACTGGATGACGGCTGTTTCGGCGAACGTCTATGCTTGTCCGTGCTGTCCGGCTATCCCAAAGGAGTGGGAATCGAAATTGCCGCCCGCACAATGAATGCGCAACTGATTGTTTGCGATGAGATCGGCGCGGAGGAAGCCGGGCCGGTCATTGCGGCGGCCAATTGCGGTGTGCCCGTGGTGGCCAGCGCGCACGCGGCCTCGCTGGAGGGATTGCTTTGTCGTCCCGGTATGCGCGAACTTCACGCGGCGGCTGTTTTCGGTACCTATATTGGCATTCGCCGGCAAAGCGGGGGCTCGGGGTTGGTTTATGATATCGTATCGCACAAGGAGGCAACGGCGAGAGAATGCAGTTGAAATGGATTGGTTGCATGATGTTGCTTTCCGTTGCTGTCGGGTATTGCGTGTTCGGCGTTCGCCGCATGCAACTGACGCAACGGCAATTGGTGTGTTGGGTGGCCCTGCTCACGTACATTCGCGGGCAGATTTCCTGCTATTCCATGCCGCTTGCCGAGATACTGGCGCGGGCGCCGCGTGAAATGATTGAGCCGATCAAACCGACGGGACAGACCGAAGTTGATTTTGTCACACTTTGCCGTGCCGGCGCGTCGACACTGCCGAAAGAGTGCGGCCGACTGTTGCGTGAACTTTCGGATGAAATCGGCACTATCTGGCGACAAGAGCAACTGGAACGCTTGAATGTGTATGTAGTTGCTTTGGAAAAGGAAAAAGATACGTTTAGTGCGGCGTTGCCGGGACGCGTGCGATTGCGAGGTACGTTGTCGCTGTGCTCGGCGCTGGCATTGATCATACTGATGTGGTAGCAAGAGAAAGGTAACGGAGCATGGATATCGGTTTGATTATCAAAATTGCAGGCACCGGTTTGCTCATCGCAGTGACGACGCAAGTGCTTGGAAAAACGGGACGAGACGAGCAATCCCTCATGGTCACGTTGGCGGGGATTTTAGTTGTGCTCGGCTTTTTGATCGGCAAAATCGGCGAACTGTTCGATACGATCACCACCATGTTTGGGCTATGAGGAAAGCAAATGTGGCTGAAATTGTGCGGTGGGGCATTGCTGTGTGCCGTAGCATTTGTTTTACTCAAAAGTGTCAAGGGCGAGGTGTTGCCGTTGCAGTGGGCGGCGACTGTGCTGTTTGGCGGTGCGACATTGCTACTCTGGCAACCGGTTCTCGCTTGGCTTGGCGAACTTTGTACGGCGCACGGAGTGAACGAAATGTCATCGGTCATGCTCAAGGGACTTGGCGTGGCCGTGCTGACGCAGTTGTGTGCGGATCTTTGCCGTCAAACGGGCGAGACGACGCTGGCAAGCAGTGTCGAAACGGCGGGACGCGCCGAGTTGTTGCTGTTGTGTCTTCCCATGCTCAAAGATTTGGTTATCACGGCAGAACTGTTGCTTGGCGGCTCTTCTTAAGCGGCGGTATTTTGCTGTTTCTCGTATGTTGTTTTATGCTATCGGCAAGTGCCGAGGCCGCGTTGGTTGAATTGCCCTCGGAATACGCGGATATGCTGGATGCGATACCGGAAACATTGCGCGAGTCTCTCCCCGACGAGGTGTTTACCACCGACCCCGACGGAGCAGCTGCGGCGTGGCAGACGCTGCTGTCACCGCGCGCGCTGTTTGGACTGATTCTTGACGAATTTTCGCATGACTGGCAACGATATTTGCGACTGCTTTTGCAGTTGCTCGGCGTGCTTCTGATTCGTGCTGTGTGGAATTGCTTTGCGGTAGGGATTCGTTCACCGAATTTAAATTGCGGTGTGCAATTGTTATGTCGACTTTGTCTGTTTGGCGTTATCATTTCACAAGCATTGACCATGTTGGAAGATGTGGTCGGGTTTTATCAAAGTTTAAGTGCATTGACCGGTGGATTTTTACCCTTAATGGGGGCTATGTATGCCATGGGGGGCAATGTCGGCACGGCAGTGGTTAATCAAAGTACACTTATATTGACTTTTTCCTTGGTTGAATGGATCGGGGAACAGAGTATCGTTCCGCTGGTTTCGCTTTGCTTGGCTTTTTCACTGCTTGGCGCGTTTGAAACCACCGTGGCGGGGCGCATGCAGATATTGACAGGCAAACTGAAAAAATGGTATACCACAGGAATCGGCCTTGTTATGCTGATTTTGAGTAGTACGCTTGCGGCACAAACAACATTGACCGCCCGTGCCGACAGTTTGGGTTTTCGTACCGTTCGTTTTGCGGTCAGTTCCGGTATTCCCGTGGTGGGGGGCGGCGTGGCCGACATGTTGCGCACTGCCTCAACCGCACTTGTATGGTTACGCGGCGTAGTTGGTATGGGAGGCGTTGCGTTGCTGCTATGGTTGCTGTTGCCACAGGTCATATCGCTGTTGCTGACACGTTGGGTATTTTCGGCGGCAGGGGATATAGCCGGATGGTTCGGATGCTCGGAAGAGGGACATTTGCTTGGCGAGATCGGAAGTTTGCAAGGGTATCTTTTGGCCGTTATTTCTGTCAGTGTGATGACGTTCTTTTTTGCCCTTGTATTGCTGATCAAATGCGGCGTGGCATATGGTTGAGGAGGTACGATATGCGCGCATATTTGATGGGATTGTTTGCGCTTGCCCTTTGTTGTGCCACTGTCGAGATACTCTCGCCCGCAGGGGAGAGCGGCGGAATCGCACGACATATCAAACTGATGAGTGGTCTTTGCTTGCTGTGTGTTCTGGCGGTTCCTGTGACTGCTTTGGTCACTGACGGCGATTCCTTGCCCGAGCGTTTGCGCCAATGGTCCGAGGAGTGGTTGGCGAGAGGGGAAGACGCGGACGATGAACTTGCAAAGCGATGGGAGGAAGAAAGTCAAAGACTTGATCTTGCCGTGGCAGCCGAAACGGTGGCGGAAATGCTGGAAGAGCGATTTTCGCTGGCGTCATCCGATTGCAGGGCAGAACTTGAACTTGATACGGAGGGGAATATTCGGCAAATACGAGTGGTTTTGACGGGAAAGGCTATTTGGGTTAACACGCATGAAATGCAAGATTATATGGAAAGTACATTCGGCTGTGAAAGTGTCATTTATATAGAATAGGATGAGGTGACGTATGGGAGATGCGAAAGATAAGAGCGTTTTTGGGGGAAAACGCGGATGGATATTGATTGCAGGGGTTGCGGTTGGGGTGGCGCTCATTTTTCTCGGAAACGGCGGAGGATTGATGCGACAAAGTGAAAAAAACACCGATGTATCATTGAGCAACGAGGATGCGTTGATTTCCTATGCCGAAATCACGGAACGCAAAATCGAAAAACTGTGCGAGGGGGTATGTGGTGTGAGTGAGGTGCGCGCCATTGTCACTTTTGCGGGAGATTTCGGCTACACTTATGCAACTGACAGCGATACATCGGAGAAAGACGGTACGCTGGAAAATCGGCAGGAATATGTGACAATCGGTAGCGGCTCGTCGGAGCAGACGGTACTCTTGACCAGGACACCGCCTACGGTAAACGGTATCGGTATTGTTTGCCGCGGCGGCGGTGATGCCAACGCGAGAAAAGAATTGATCTCTCTGCTCGGGGCGGCCTTCGGTGTGGCAAGCAACAAAATTTACATTGCCGAGGCAAATCCGTAAAAACGGTTCTAAACAAGGTATGACTGCCATACAATGCAGTGTACAAATCAAAAAATCCTACGGGAGATATGGAGGATAGAACGATGATAGGTAAACGAAACGGAAGCGGTATGGATGCTGTGGTAGAGATGCGGGATGAGTGCGTGGAACGCAAACAAAACTCATTTGCAACATGGATGGAGCGCGTGGGGCGGCGCAATTGGATTATTGTCGGTGCAGTGTTGCTGATTGGTGTAGCGGTCGGTCTCAATTGGATCTTCTTTTCAAAAGATTCGACGGTGGGCGGTTATGCCGATTACGGCAATTCATCCGGGATGGCAAGCAATGCGGGAGTGAAAAATGAGGGGAACGGGGGCGAAACGGTAACGGACTATTTTGCCACAGTTCAAGTGAATCGTCGTCGTGCCCGTGACGAGTCGATGGAGGTGCTTCAAAATGTGATCGACAGTGAGGATGCCACCGAGACAGTCAAAAATGAGGCGCTTGCCGAAATGAATGCCATTGCGCAGGAGATCGAGAAAGAAGCCAATATTGAGGCGCTGTTGGTTTCCAAGGGATTTGAGGATTGTGTTGCGGTTATGAACGGCAACAGCATCAACGTTGTCGTGCAATCTGCCGGCGAACTGCTGCCTGCGCAGATCGCGCAGATCAATACCGTTGTTTACGAACAAACGGGAATCGAACCGCTGAATGTGACGATCGTGCATAAAAATTAAAGCAAAAAAGGAGAGCGTTTGCTCTCCTTTTTTACTGTATTATTGCCGTTATTCTTTTGATTGTGATGACGAATCGGCCGAGCGAAAGGCACGGATCAACTCAATATGTTTGAGTAAAAGATCCTTTTCTCTCTGAGAAAAGTCTTCGGTTAAGCAAGATAACTGTTCAATAAAATGTGTATTGCCCGATTTTGTATTCAAATCACCGAACAATAGACTGTCCACCGAGATTTCCAATACATTGGCGATCTTAACCAGAGTTTCAAGTGACGGAATTCCTTTGGCACGCTCAATCTGGCCAATGAACGTTGTGGAAACATCTAATTTCTCGGCCAATTGTTCCAATGTGTATTTTTTTGCTTTCCGTTGCTTCCTTATTTGTTGACCCAACAATTCATAATTCAAAACAATAACACCCACTTTCATTTTATTCTATCATCTGCGACATATTATTGACAGAATTTATAATCTTAAAAAGTTAACTAAAATCTCAAAAAACTATTGACAATTACAATTCGATGTGATAAAATATTATTGGAAAGGAGGGAAACGCGTTGAAAAAACAATCCGTATTTTCACAGATTATTTTCTTGATCATCCTCGCGATGGTGTGTTTGATGCTGACGGTTGGAGTGACGCTTTTGGTCGGCACACAAAGCGAAGCGATGTTTGATTGGGAAAATATCAACTTAGCCAACATGATCCCCGTTTTACTTGCATGCGTTTTTATCAGTTGTGTTGTGATGGGGATTGCTGTGTTGTTTGTTGCGCGCACCGCTTTTTTCAAGGTAAAGGACTACGTAGAAAAATCTAATAACAACAAAGGAGACGAGAAAAAATGAATTGTATCAAGCACCCCGAAGTCGAAGCGCAGGGCATGTGCACCTATTGCGGTAAGCCTTTTTGCAAGGATTGTCTCGTAGAGGTCAAGGGAAAAATGTATTGCAAGGATGATTTGGGGAATGTTCTGGATGAGGCCAAGCAATCGGCCGCAGCAAGTACACCAACGATCAACATTACCAATAGCAATGATAGTATTAACTCTAATGTGAATGCTAACATCAACGGCGGATTTGGCATGCCCCCCAGAAAAAGCAAAATAGTTGCTCTTATTCTTTGCATTTTGGGCTTTTTCGGCTTGGCAGGACTGCACAGAATGTATGTCGGCAAGGTCGGAAGCGGTATTTGGTATCTGATTACTCTCGGTTGGTTCGGAATCGGGACAATCGTCGATCTGATTGCGATATTAACCGGTGGGTTCCGTGACTGTTACGGTTGGCCGTTGAGATAATTTTTTCAGGTGATCTCAATAAAAAACGATCTCTATGTGTTTATGATGACATAGAGATCGTTTTTTATGTGCTGACGGTGCGAGGTTGAAATTTGATGCCGTTTTCGGCGAATTTCGCACACATTGTGCGAGCATTTTCCATATTCTGTCTTTGAGCAGAAAACTGCGAAGAAGGGAGAGATATCATGAAATGGAAAGAAACGAATGAGAATGCCTATTTTGCGGCCTCTAACAGCCGCAACGGCTTTCATTCGTACTACGAGCATTGCTTTCGTGATCGTGTAGAGCATTTGTATTGTATCAAAGGCGGCCCCGGAACGGGGAAGAGCACTTTGATGAGACGGGTGGCACAGGAGGGGGAAAGGCGCGGCTATCGGGTTGAATACTATTATTGCTCTTCGGATGCGGATTCGCTTGACGGCGTGTTGCTGTTTGGCGATGAAAACAGTTTTGGGGTCATTGATGCAACGGCTCCGCACGCGTTTGAGCCGCGATTGCCCGGGGCGCGAGAGGAGATCGTTGATCTTGGTCAATTTTGGAATGCGGAACAACTTACGGACAGTATGAGCGAGATTGCCGAACTAAACCGAAAGAAAACGGCATGTTACCGCGCAACTTATCACCATCTGACGGGCGTGGGGGAATTATCGGACGTCCTGCAGGATATCGTAACGCCTTGCCTTGACATGGTGAAGTTGGGACGCGTTGTCGCGCGTTTATGTCGCGGGAATACCGCAGGACAGGACGGCGAGGTGCAAATTCGCTTGCACGATTCAATCGGAATGCGCGGACGCGTGCGGTTGAACAGTTACTTTCGGGAGAGCGATCGCCTTTGTATCATCGAAGATTATTTTGACAGCGCCTACGCGCTAACGGGAATGATCGCGCAACGGGCAATTGAGATGCGGCAGGACATGCGGATTTCCTATCATCCCGTGCTTCCGGATCGTGTCGACGCATTGCTGCTTACGTCAAGCAAGACCGCGTTTGTCGTTTGCTCGGCGGAGGAAACGGCAAGTATTGCGGAACAACTGCCGCATGCTCGAATGGTATCTATGCACCGTATGATCGACAAAACGTGTTTCAGGGCGGTAAGAGACGAAGTGCGGCGCGTGGGAAAATTACGCGGATACTTGCTGGACGAGGCGTGTGTGCAACTGAATCAAGTGGCTGAGGCACATTTTAATTTGGAAAAAATATATACGGCCGCCATGGATTTCGGAGCAAAAGAGCAATTTACGGCTTCTTTTTGTCGCCGGATGTTCGATTCTAAGAAATAAGAGATGTTGGTGAAAACAAACGGAAAGAGGGTATCGCTTGCGGCGATACCCTCTTGGTCTATCGAAAATTATTTCATGAAATGCGTATGGAGGTAAGCGGAACTCTTGCGCAATGCTTCCAACGGCTCCAGATCGGTTGCCACATCGTATTCAACGCAATAATATTTGACACCCGCTTTTTGAGCGGCATGGAGAATGTCGTTCCAGTCCAAATTGCCCTCGCCGACGGGAACGATCTGTGGCAGAATATCATAGGCACCGTTCGGTCCTTTATAAACGCCCATGTCTTTCAAGTGCAGAATGTCAAGACGGCCTGCGAGTTTTTCGATCCACGAAACGACACAGCCGCCGCCGCGCTGAACCCAATGCGTGTCAAGGCAGAAAGAGATGGTTTCGGGATTCAGGCCCTCGTAGAGCATGTCCATCATGGTTTTGCCGTTTTCAAAGGGAACAAATTCAAAATGGTGATTGTGATAAGTAAATTTAAATCCGTCCTTGGAGATCTTTTCCCCGATCGCATTGACCTCATCGATAAATTTTTGCACGGCTTCGGGCGACTGACGATATTCGAGCGGCAGGCCGCCGATGCCCATGATTTTTGTGCCGAACAATTCCTCGTGCAATTTCATGGTAGCCTCGGTATTGTCACGAATTTCATAATAGTTGAAGTGAGTACCGATGATGGAAAGTCCCGCGGCTTTGGCGGCATTGGCATATTGCTCATAACTGAGTTTGCCGTAGTCGGCGCTTTGAACTTCGTCATAGCCCATGGCCTTGATCTGTTTGAATATCTCGGTCATAGATGCTTCGCTTGCATCTTCGGCGTTGTAATACTGGCGGAAACTGAATGCCTGTACGCCCAATTTTTCAATCATGTCCATATCTCCTTTGTGTGTGCAAAATCGTGACCGCCTTTGCGCGATCCGTTGATTTCATTATAAATCTTTTGTATCCGCTTGTCAAGATGTTTGAAAAATTTTTTCATTCGAATGCGAGAAATGCGCTCATTCTTCGGCCAAGCATCGAAGAATGTTGTTGTAGCAAACATCGGCAAATTTCAGATAGCCGTACAAATTGGGATGAACGTTGTTTGACGGAACCGCTCTGGTTCCCGGATTGCGTGCGGAGAAAGGGATGAGCGCAGTATCGTAGTCGTTGATCTCATCCAAGCAAAAATAGTTTTCGGAAACATAAACATTTTCGGTGGTGCCGTCGTACTTTTCGATGTATTTTCGAATAAGCGTAACCGCATTTCTGCGGAATGAGTTTGCCGAATCCAAACCGGTCGAAAGTGCGAAGCCGTCTTGCGTGGAACCAATAGCGATCAATGAAACGACGATTTTGATACTCTTGTTGTATGCATGGATAGAGGCAATGATTTCGTCGATTGCGGTGCAGGTTTTATTGGCGGCCCAGACACCGTTGGTGCCGAGGTTGATACAAACAACGTCAACGCCGTCATAGCCTTGTTCGTTCATGTAATATGTAAAATCAAATTTATCTGTGGCGGGATTATAAAACGCATTTACGGCACCTTTATATTCATCGGTTTTGACCGTTTCCGTGTAATCAAAGGCCGACCATGAAGAACGCCCCTCATGTGAGACCACGAGGTCGATGTCGTTCAATTTGACCTTGTTTTTTCTTGTTCCGAGCGAGATTAACTTGCCGTCGGAGAGATTGTATTGAATTTCGGCGGGAAAAATACCCGCATTGGTCAAACTGTCACCGAGAAATAACACCTTTTTGGGATGCTCAAGTTTGTCGGCCAAAACCCGCAACGTCAGCGAGCCGGAAACGATGGGTTGGCCGGTGATTTTGTCATTTAACGACAACGACAGCGTGTATTCTCCCTCGCTGCCTTCGGGCGGCGTTATGCGGAAGCAATCGCTGAGCACGAGGGTGTTTTCTTTGTTGAATCTGCGATCGGGATTAGGCGAGAGGGTGCAGCAAACGTCATAATTGCTCAAATTGACGCAGGGAATGACATTGGTATAATACATGTTAAATTCGTGTCCGATGACGGCGACTGCTTGTTTGGGAAATATGATTGAAACCGTTCCTTTTTCCATGATATCCATAACTCCTTATGTTTTGTAGCCCGACTGTATCGTGCGCCTTATTATAACTCTGTTTGCGGCTTTTGTCAAGGTTGATTATTTGTCGGCGCATGAATAATATTTTGTATTGACAAAGCATTTTATCGGTTATCAATGTCTTTGCGGATTGGAAAGAAAACAGGAGGACATCTGTCAAGATATCCTCCTGTCGACTTTTATGTATTACTTGCTGGCCTCTTCGACAGCAACGGCAACAGCCACGGTCATACCGACCATGGGGTTGTTGCCCGCACCGATCAGACCCATCATCTCAACGTGAGCGGGGACCGAGGACGAGCCGGCAAATTGAGCATCACCGTGCATACGTCCCATGGTGTCGGTCATGCCGTAAGAAGCGGGACCGGCTGCCATGTTATCGGGGTGCAATGTGCGCCCGGTACCGCCACCCGATGCGACGGAGAAATACTGCTTTCCGTTCTCGTTGCACCATTTTTTGTAGGTGCCGGCAACGGGATGCTGGAAACGAGTG
>CAZOHP010000056.1:0-12179 GCA_964579815.1 uncultured Lachnospiraceae bacterium | reverse complement strand
GGTGTTGATCTGAAGTATGAAGTCGGTACCATGATTGAAATTCCTCGTGCATGCTTGACTGCCGACGAGATCGCTAAGAACGCAGATTTCTTCTGCTTCGGTACCAACGACTTGACGCAAATGACCTACGGTTTCTCTCGTGATGACGCGGGTAAATTCCTCGGCGCTTACTACGATGCCAAGATCTTTGAGAACGATCCTTTCGCCAAACTCGACCAAACCGGTGTCGGTAAATTGATGGGCATGGCTTGCAAGGACGGCCGCGCAAACAATGCGAAGTTGCACATCGGTATCTGCGGTGAGCACGGTGGTGACCCCACATCTGTTGAGTTCTGCCACACGCTCGGCCTGGACTATGTGTCTTGCTCGCCTTTCCGCGTTCCGATTGCCCGCTTGGCCGCTGCACAGGCAGCACTGAAAGACTGATCGGATGATCTGATTGCCTTTGGCAAAACCGATATAATATCAGCCCCCTATCCCAATTCGGATAGGGGGCTTTTATCGAAGTTTTATCGGTCAAGTGGTTTCTTCACAGCGAAGACCAAAACTATTGGCGAATTGCTCGGCATATGATCCGGATTTCACGTATAGGCAAAGTGATGGAGCACAACCGTCAAATGATGCGTAACCAATCACCGAAAGTCTACCGGGAAGCACCACTTTTTCCAAATTTTCACATTCATAAAATGTAAACCACCCAAGTTTCTCGATGGTATCGGGTAGCACCACACTGCGAACGTTACAATTGGCAAACGTGCGATCTGCAAGCCCGATAACCAAGTGCCCGTCCACTGCGGCAGGGACAACGACATCCGAATCACTTCCGAGATATGAGGTCAGTATAGCAAAATTGTTTTCCAGCCGATAAGTATACTCGCACAGTTGAACATCGGTATTATCGTCGAACGGATCGGACGGCAAAGGTTGTGTTGATGTATTCGCGGAATCGTCCATCGGTATCTCATCGGAATCATTTCCCTGCATTTCTCTCTCCGTGCTGTTGAGGCGCTGTTCCAATTGATCCAACTGATCAAGGTAATCTTCCCGCATGATATAGAGTTGTTGCTCCACAGTATCAAGTTGAGCGGTCAAATTTTGAATCTGCGCTTCATAGTAAACAATTTTGCTATTCAGCGCATCATCCTTGATTGATGACGAATCATCCTGCAACGAGTTTTTCCCTTCCGTGTTGCTCATGCGGCAAGATGTGAGGCACACACCCACTACAGCCACGCAAGCAAATCCGGCGGTTAAGCATGCGAATAACTTTTTTCTCATTTTTTGATCTGTCATTTCTGTTTTCCCCTTTCTTTTTTACATACTATTATCCAAACACGTTGTTCGTGTGTCTATATCATATCATGTCTCCGGCACAAAACATCGTTCATTTTGTCGAGTGTATTTTGATTCGGACAACAATCGATTGACACAAACCATGCCGCCTTGTATCGCAAGACTATTTTTTGTTCTTGCCATTGCTTTCCCGTCATTTTATATGCGCTTCGACAGAATGGAACTGTAACGACAGAAAGCCTCAAAGCAAACCTAATGCTTTGAGGCTTTTCACTTTTTTATTACGCGGCAATATCATCTCATCATGATATCTCTTTTATATCGGGTATATCAATCGCCGACGATAGCGACAAACATTGCCTTTGAATTTGCATACGACACAGGATCCGAACTACTTCCGATTGCATACGGCACGGTTAAACAGATCAGTGTGTCGGGGGGCAACAATTGCAACGCCGCTTCCTCGGCATAAATAGCCGTGTCACCCAAACGTACCGCATAGTCATCGTAAGCCGCCGTCGGCAATGCACCGTCGAACACATCGGAAAGTTTCATCAAATATCCGCGAGAAGAAATGTACTCATAAATATAGGGGCTGACTAAATAAACGGAGCACTCTCCCGTCCTCATAAATTCATTGAATTGGCGCAATTGATCTGTGTTGTACGCGAGATTCACGGTTCCATTACCATCGTTTGCGTCCTTATCGGCGATCAATTCCTCTTCGGAAAAAACTTGATAGCGAACGAACTCGGTATACTTTTCACCGTTTCCGTCAAAATCGTCCGGCATTACGCGATTGAACACATCGCGAACGCTCTCGGTTTCGGCGGCAAGAAAACCAAACGTGCCGCAGTAGGTCACAATGGTGTCATTCTTGCGATTCATGTGACATTGTGCAAGCATAACAATCAACAGAAAAACGAAAAAGCAGGCAATCAACGTATGCCATTTATAATGATACCAATAATTGTCAAGCCAACGTAGAAAACGATTGCTCTCATCCAACCGAATATCTTCACCCTTAGGTTTTTGCATTTCTTGCATAATACTGCCTCTCCTTTGTAAAAAGGACGAGGGCGCGCCCAAACGCACACACCTCGCCCTCGTTCTTTGTTATTTGGAACGGCTGACACTCAATACTTTCAGTGTAATTGTGCCCGCAGGGGCATCCACATGAACCAAAGATCCTTCTTTCGTTCCCATCAAACTCTTCCCGATCGGCGACTGGTCGGAAATTTTTCCGATCAACGGGTTGGCCTCATTCGAGCCGACCAACGAATATTCGAATTCCTCACCGTCTGCTTCGTCGCGAACAAGAACAATCGATCCCAAACTGACAACCGAAGTGTCGATTTCCGTTTCATCCACAACAACGGCGTTTTCGATCAGATCCTCCAATTCTTTGATCCGTGCTTCGGTCCTTGCTTGCTCGTTTCTCGCTTCATCATATTCGGCATTCTCGGACAAGTCACCGAACGAACGCGCAACGGCAATATCGTTTTTGATTTCCTCGCGACGAACTGTTTTGAGATAATTGAGTTCTTCGACCAGTTCCTTATAACCGTCGGGCGTGTAGAGCATTTGTTTCTGATTTGCCATGATTCTTCTCCTCTTGTGTCAAAATTCTTTAAATTTTATTCTTGTTTTATCGATTCAATGCTTGAATGGCCGCTTTCATCTGCGTATCCTCTTCATCGGGAATCAAATAAATATTGCCGTACTGTTCCAACAGCGCCTCATCCATCTCGACTTCAATATCGGGCGCAATACCGATATCATGGTAACTTTCGCCGCTGGGCGGCTCGTACCACGCGGTGGTCATTTTCACAGCGCCTTTTGCGCCAAAATATGATAGGTCATATGTCGTTTGCATGCAACCCTTGCCATAGGTTGTAACACCAACCAGCGTGGCAAGTTCATAGTCACGCAGATTCGAAGTAAACAACTCCGCCGCACTGGCCGTATATTCATTGGTCAAAACAACATATTGATATCCCCGATATTTACCGATATCCTCTTTGGTCACCGAACAACCCTCGTAACCATCTACATCGGAATAATCCACAACACGAACATAGTTAAATTTTTCACTGCCATCTTTATAGACAGTCGATATCATCAGATCGCCTTCCTCAAGCAATGTGCTGAGTACGGCTTCGATCGATGTGAGTGCTCCGCCCGGATTATAGCGAACATCAAATATAAACTTAGTGCAACCGACTTCAATCAGGGAATCCATCACCGCTTGAAATTGTGTTGGCGTAGTCAAGTCAAATTGTGAAATTTTTACTATTCCGACGGTCGGATCACTTTCGAGGACGCGGCCGCGCACAGACTCCGAAGTAATCGGCGCACGTGCAATGGAAAACTCAATAATTTCATATTCATCATCCGTATCGAAACGCAACACAGTAAATTCCGCCTGTGTCCCCGCAACGCCGCGCACGCAGGAGATAGCGGCATCATACCCCAAAGTATCCACAGTACGCATCTCGCCGTCGTCATCCGCAACGGTATAAATGCAGTCACCGACGCGAAGTCCCGCATCCAGGGCGGGCGACTGATCAAACACGCTGATAACGGTTAGGACGTTATAGGTAAAGCCATTGACCTCCACTTTGTCATTGACCACGCTGACACCGATTCCGTCCATCTCGCCTTGGTTATCGGCATTCAACGCCTCATATTCTTCTGCCGTATAATACTCGGCATAGATATCTCCCGTATTGGCCGCGTACGCTTTGAGAAGTGCAGTCATCACCGCTTCATCGTCGATATCTTCGATGGCAAAGCGGTCAAACAAAAACCGAAGCAACTCCAATTCCGAATAATCCGAATCGTCAAAATAATAAGAACCGGAGTCGTCTCCCTGCGTATCACCCCAAATTGCTTTTTGAATATCAATCAAGCGGCGGTCGAATATCTCACTTGTCACGGCGTAAGTGCCGAGAACGGCAAGGATCAAAAGCGCACACATCGATGACACAAAGACGCTGAGCGAAACACGACGGGAACGGTGCGGCGCCGCAAGCGGCTCATTCGCTTGAGACGTGGGAATCTCGTTTGATATTTTCGTACACTTAGGAGGAAGTTTCAGGATATACCCATGTTCTTCCAAATCGCTTGCAAGCCGAGCGCTCATCTCGTCAACGACCACTTGATCGGGCAAGCAAATTGTCAGTGCCGAAGTTAATGCGCTGATTGAGATATCTTCAACATCAAAAGCGGCGCGGGCAAGACGTACAATCAATTCTTCATCATTCCCGTCCCGCACACCTTCTACATAAAAAACGTATTGGACCATGAAATTCACCTCATAACAAGACCGTTGTTTCCAAAGGCGCATAAACCGAGCGGTCAACCGTATGGCAAAATACCGCACGTAGCGGTAAGTGACCGGCGCAAACGACCATTTGCGCCGGCACGATAATTTAATTATGTCAAGATATTAAAATCTGGTCACCTTGGAGTCCAAATATTTCTTAACCATCAAAGCCACCTTAAATGTAATGGCATGCTCAAATTCACGCAGATCAAGCCCTGTCAATTTGCGAATCTTCTCCAGACGATAGACCAATGTATTTCGATGGACAAACAATTTGCGCGAGGTTTCGGAAACGTTCAAATTGTTTTCAAAGAAACATTGAATGGTCATTAATGTTTCGCGGTCAAGAGATTCCAAACTGCCCTTTTTGAATACTTCCTGCAAAAACATCTCGCAAAGAGTCGTCGGCAACTGGTAAATCAAGCGCCCGATTCCGAGGTTTTCGTAATTGATGATATTTTTCTCGGTCTCAAATACCTTGCCGACCTCAAGTGCGATCTGTGCCTCTTTATAGGCACGAGCCAAATCTTTGATATTATCGACAACGGTGGAAATGCCGATTGACACCTTGGTGTAAAATTCGGTGCTGAGCGTATCGGCAATATTAGTAGCAATCTTTTCAATCTCCTTGAGATCGGTTCCCGGTTTGATGTCCTTTACAAGGACAATATCACGCTCTCCGGCGCTGATCACATAATCTTTGGACTTGTCCGGGAACATATTTTGCAGCATCTCAAAGGGCAACATATCCGTTTTGCCGGAAAACTTAATCAAGAAAACGATGCGCATTTCTTCCGTATTGAAATGTAATTCTTTGCTCTTGATGTAAATGTCGCTGGGCAGAATATTATCCAAAATGATGTTTTTGATGAACGAACCCTTGTCATACTTCTCGTCATACAGATTCTTGATATTACCCAGCGAGATAGCCAACAATTTAGAAGTCTTTTCAGCGGCCTTGTCTTCCCCTTCCACAAAAACAATATACTCCAGTTTGCCACCGCCGACGATCGGACGATAAGTATAACCGTTATTGACCACAGCGTCGGTGGTATAGGCCATTTCGTCGCGAACTTCCTGTCGGATTTCACCAATCTTGATCAATTCGGAACAGGAAATAATGACACCGTTTTCATCAATGACGCCGATGACGCGATCCACCGCGTCTTTCATTTGGTGAATAACGCTTTGGAACAATCTGTTAGACATAATTTTTCACTCCCGATGTAAAAGATTTGAATGCGTTTGTATATACTATCCTATATTCTACACCATTTTTTGTGATTTTTCAATAGGGTTTTTGATTTTTTTTATAATTTTTTCAAGATTTTTTTATTGATTTTATCTCAAATAGCTATGGGCAAGTTGACTAAAGTTCAAATTCGTACACCAAGCAACTCAAAACAAACCCGGAAGCCGTTTCGGTTCGAAGAATCCTCCCCCCCAAACCAACCGAGAAAAATCCCATTTCACCGGCTGCGGCTGCCTCACGAGGAGAAAATCCGCCCTCACTGCCGATGATTACGGCAATTTGAGGATGCTCTTGATCGAGTGTACCGTCATTTCGCTTTTGGCAAAGCACTTTTTTTAATGGAATCGTTTCCTCTCCCTCATAGCAGAACAAAACGATATCGGCGGTTGCTGCGCGACACAGCATCTCTTCAAAGGCAATGGTCGGGCAAACAACCGGCAGACGTCCACGGCCACATTGCTTGGCCGCTTCCACCGCAATACGGGCACGGCGTTCTGTTTTGCGAGTTTCGGCTTCGGGTCGCATGCGAACCACACAACGCTCACTCTCAAACGGAACGATAGCATCCGCACCACACTCAACCGCTTTTTGAATGATCATATCCAGTTTATCGCCCTTGGGCAAGGCCTGATATAATGTAACGGAATACGGCGGTTCGTTTCGAAGCGATGTACTTGACACCACACGTGCCGAGACGCGCACATCCTCATCAAACGATATGATTTCGCAATGGTATTCCCGCAAACCGTCACATACGGTAATCGGCTCACCGACAGCCATGCGAAGCGACCGCGCGATATGATGAGCGTCATCGCCGTGAATCGTCACGCAGCCATCCGCAATCTGATCTTGAGTGACAAAAAAGCGCGGCATTCTTTTCCTCCTTAGCATTCGCACCGAATTACTGATTGATAATATTATACACCATTTTTCCCCATGTGTCAATGATAAAAAAGTCTCCTCTCATAGGAGAGGAGACCGAGCCATTCGGCGTGTAACGGAAACAAAATCGATTACTTTTGAAATTAACGGACGTTATCTTGCTTTGAACGCGGGGATGCGCGCCACGAGCAGGCCAACCAACGGCGTAATAATCATTTCCGGGATCATATAGCAACCGTTATAGACAATCGAATAGAGCAACGCCAGCGAGTTGCCGTGGAATGTATCCAGAACGGTTTTCCCGATCAACTCATAAATGCCCTCCAGCGTAAAGAACCACTCCGCCCATGCCCCGTAAAAAATAGCACCGGAAACAATATGACAAATGTATCTTGCCGCAAGCGCCACGATGCACCCAAGCGCCAATGCTTTGGCACATGACATCTTATTGCGGAACAGTCCTCCGAACCCCAACACTGTATACGCGAGAACATAATCAATCAGGCAAATGAGCAACGCCGCGCCTATGGTCATTCCTCCATCCTCAATGGGAAGAAATAGCGCGGTGATGGTCGAATGCCCCAATAACATTTGAATGAGTGAGTAAACAAAACCGGTCAGCAGTCCCCAACGCGTGCCATACAGATAAGCAATGAGGACAATGGGCAGCATGCCGGCAACGGTGATACCTCCGCCAAACGGAAAATGGAACGGCGGAACGGGAATCAAAGAGCAGACAAATGAAATGACGGTCGCCAATGCGATCATCATGCCCGATTCGGTCAGTCTGCGGACGCGATCAGGCTGTTTGAGTTGTGACTTTTGCATCATGAAATGCCTCCTGAAAAAATTCAAAGCCGCACGAAAACTCCGTGCGGCAGTATTTTTTCGATCATGCTCATCATGGCAAGCATTGCACTTAAAAATCTCCCTACGCCGGCATTATCCGTATCAGGTTAAGGGTTCAAGGCCTACGCCTCATCTCAGCCGAATGATCAGCACCCCTGTTTTTATGCGGTTTTGTAAGTACATTATATCCCGTTTTCATCCGTTTGTCAAGAGATTTCTGAAATTTTTATTGCAGGGAGATATGTCTTGACAGTTTGACTGTCATTGTATCGTGCCATGAAAAACACAAAACAATTTCCTTATTTTTTCCCTTTAACGGAAAATTTAGACTCGGTTCCCCTCATCAGTCGTTTAAAATTATCCTTGTGTCTGACGGTCATAAACACCGCGCAAAAGGAAGCCATGAAAATGACGGAGATTGATGCATTGAACAGCATCAACAGTATCGGGCAAAGAAGCATTGCCAGTGTGGTGGAGAGCGACATATATTTTGTCGTAAGAAGTAAAACGATCATAATGCCCGTTGCAATCAATCCGACACGCCAATCAATGACATACATGGTGGACAGGCAAACAAGAAAACCCTTGCCGCCCTTAAACTTGAATTGAATCGGAAAAGCGTGACCGAGCATGCAAAACATTCCCGTATATGCCGCGCCGAATTGGAAGTCAACGCCGTAACGCGACATCAACCATGCAAAAAGCCCCACAACAAGTGCGGCTTTGGTAAGATCCAGCACAAGTACCCACCAAGCCCATTTGTTACCGAAAGTTCTTTTGAAATTGGTAAAACCGGGATTACCGCTTCCGCATTCGCGAATATCCTTTTTATATACCGCTTTTGAAATGGCGATTGCGGGATTCATCCCCGCAACAATATATCCGCAGATAGCCGCCGCTATGAACAGAAATACCCTCATACAAATTCCTCCGATTTATTCGATAATCATAATATAATCATAAACCTCTTGACCGCCGTTAATGATGTAGATTTCCTTTTCGCTGTATCTTGCCCGAACATAGGCCTCAACGCGACTCACTTCCTCATCGGTGACATCTTTCCCACCGATAAGAATGCAAATATCGTATTGAGAAAAGTTTAACTTGTCTATGGTTTCGCATACGGTTACCAAGCGGTTTGGAGTTGCCGCAAGCAATTTCTTTCCCACAAATCCGATATAATCCCCCGTATGGACCTCGGTATCATCCATTTTGGCATCGCGAATGCAATGAGATATTTCAGCCGTAATCACGCCCTGCATCGCTTCTGTCAAATCGGCAACAATTTGATCCGCAACTCCTACTCCCGTGTCAAGCATGGAAAGAGACGCATATCCGGCACCGATGGTGGTGCTTTCGATCACACGAACATCGGATTTTTTGTAGAGATGCGCGGCCTGCTGCGCCGTAAGCACAATATTCCCGTTATTGGGAAACACAAAAATAACATCGGCATTGACTTCATCAAACGCAACGATAAAATCTTCGGCGGACGGATTCATGCTCTGCCCTCCGTCCACAATCACATCGGCTCCGCGCTCGCGGAAAGTCTGCTTCAATCCCTCCCCCGAAGCCACGGCAACCACGCCGAATTTCTTACGATTCTTTGCAGAATTGTTTTCCTCTTGTTCGCACATGACGGTATTGTTATGCTGCAAGGACATATTTTCTATTTTAACTTTGAGAAATTCACCGTATCGTTGACAAAAATCAAGCACCTTTTGCGGTGTCATCGTATGTACGTGTAGTTTGACAATACTGCCGTTCCGAACGGTAACGATAGAATCGCCGATTGTTTTCAGGTAGTCGATGATTACATTCACATCGAAAACGGAAATATCGGTCTTGGCATTTTGCAAGCGAACAAGAAGTTCTGTACAATATCCGAACTCTAGCACGCTGTTCTCGTCAAAGGCATCCGGATTCAATTCCCACTTTGATTGTGCATCATCATCGGACGGTTCACTGATATCTTCGCCGACAACGGCTTTCATCATACCGTCTACAATATAAATAAGCCCTGCCGCTCCCGAATCGACAACTCCCGCTTTTTTCAATACGGGAAGAAGGTCGGGAGTACGCGCCAAAGAACGCTTTGCTTCATCGATAAACATATTTAAAAATGCATCATGCGTTTGTGTATTCTGCTGGCACGCGTATTCGGTCGCTTCTCTGACAACGGTCAAGATCGTTCCCTCGGACGGAGCCATAACGGCGCCGTATGCTTGCTTTACGCCCTGCCGGAAAGCCTCGCCGATCTCGGCGGTGTTCGCCGCGTGAAGCCCCGAGAAACCGTTTTTAATCCCTTCAAAAAACTGGGACAGTATCACGCCGGAATTTCCACGCGCCGAAAGCAGCATTCCGTTTGACACACGCTCCGCTACTTCACATAATTTTTCGCAGTCGTAGTCCGGGTAAACACCACCCATCATTGTCATGAGCATATTGTCGCCCGTATCGCCGTCGGGAATCGGAAATACATTCAAGTCGTTGATTTCTTTTGTATGTGCCTTTAAGTTTGCCGCTCCCGAATTGACCATTCTCGCAAACAGTATACCGTCCAAAGTTTTCATGTTCAGTCTCCTATTTTGTATGTTACCTCTTGTCCAAAACCCCAAATACCAACCGCATCGGGGCCTATGGACGCTCCGATGATCGGACCTATGTAGCCGACCTCTATTCCTTGGCAAGGTATTTTTTCCCTGATCAATTCCACAAGGCGCTCGACTTCCTCTTTCAGGCAATCCGCATGAGTAAGATATATCGTCTGCTTTTCCGGCTCGACAATCGTAGTTTTCAGCAACTCCACGATTTCTTCAAATGACTTCTGTCTGCCCTTGACCTTTTTGTACGCCGCCTGATCTCCGTTTACATCTGCGATAATAATTGGTTTCACTCCCATGAGATTACCGAAAAAAGCCGCAGGTCCTTTGACTCGGCCCGCACGTTTGAGCGCATCAAGCGAATGAACCGTGACATACTGATTTACTTTTTTGCGGACAGAAAGAATATGCGCTTCGATTTCATCGGCGCCGGCACCTGCCTCTGCCATTTTGGCAGCTTCAATCGCGAGCATTCCCTCGCCCATACTCGCATTGAGAGAATCAATGCAAGCAATCCGTCTGTCGGGATACTGTTCCATCAACTTTTTTGCCGTAACAAAGCCGGTATTGACAGAACCCGATTGCTTGGACGAACAGCCGATATAAACAATATCCATATCCTGCCGCAAATAATACTCAAAAAGTTGTTTGAATTCCTCAACCGAAACTTGAGCCGTTGTCACCCGGTTCCCTTCTCGCATGATGTTATACAGGTCATGCGCTTCCTCCGGAGTCCACGTCAGAAGCGCAGGAGTTTCGATTCCTCCGTATACGGTCGACATTTTTGCGTAGGCAATGTTGTATTGATTCAGTTGCTCTTCGTTCAAATCAGCGCAAGAATCGGTAATGATTTTCACTTTTCCCATGACCATTCTCTCCTTTATTTTTTTGATTTCATTCTTGATTTAGAATTTCCATAAACTCGTCGCCCGTAATAGTCTCGTTTATGTACAAATATTGCGCGAGTTTGTCAAGTTTACTCTTGTTTTCGATAATAATTTGCTTTGCCTTTTCGTACTGAGACTTTACCAACTCAACAACTTTTTCATCGACCTTGCTTTGGGTTTCGGCCGAACAAACGAGAGTCGCGTCTCCGCCGAGATACTGATTGGTAACGGTTTCGAGTGCTACCATTCCGAAATCCTCGGCCATTCCGTATCGAGTGATCATAGCACGCGCAAGTTTGGTTGCCTGCTCAATATCGTTGGAAGCACCGGTTGTAATAGAGCCGACGGCGATTTCTTCAGCCGCACGACCGCCGGTGAAAGTGGCGATTTTATTCTCGATTTCTTCCTTGGTCATCAGATAATGGTTACCCTCGTCCACTTGCATCGTATAACCGAGCGCGCCCGAAGTACGAGGTACAATGGTGATCTTTTGTACAGGTGCGGAATTGCTTTGTTTTGCCGCCACCAATGCATGACCGATCTCATGATAAGCAACAACCATTTTTTCTTTGTCGGTCAGAATTGCATTTTTCTTTTGGTACCCGGCAATGACCGTTTCGATGCTTTCTTCAAGATCGGCTTGCGACGCTTCTTTTCTCCCCTGCCTCACGGCACGAAGAGCCGCTTCGTTGACAATATTGGCCAGTTCGGCGCCCGACGCTCCCGATGCCATACGGGCAATGCGAGTAAAATCCACATTCGCGGCAATCTTGATCTTTTTTGCATGAACTTTGAGTATTTCCTCGCGCCCTTGGAGATCGGGAAGTTCCACGGGGACGCGGCGGTCAAAGCGGCCGGGACGTGTCAGCGCGGGATCCAGCATTTCGGGACGGTTCGTTGCCGCCAAAATAATGACTCCCGTATTTCCCTCAAAGCCGTCCATTTCGGTAAGAAGTTGATTGAGCGTTTGCTCACGCTCGTCGTTTCTGCTCATACCGTCACGCTTGCCGCCGATTGCGTCAATCTCATCGATGAACACGATACAAGGTGCTTTTTCCTTTGCCTGCTTGAACAGATCGCGCACT
>CAZOHP010000055.1:0-12290 GCA_964579815.1 uncultured Lachnospiraceae bacterium | reverse complement strand
CAAGCCCATCTTCCAGTGAGATCAGCGGGTAACGGTCGACCAGTTCTTGCCAGTAAGCGATGAGTTGATCCGGTGTGAAAGTATCCCTGTGTTTGGGGCGAATATAGGCGGCCGACGGAGTTTTGTCTTGTTGCTCCGGCATCCATTCCGAGGCGGCGGCGTCCAATGCCAGTTTGACTTCATCGGTGGAATACCCTGCGTCGACAATGGCGGCACAGAGATAATCAAGCGCCTGCTCGTCCGACTTCAAATCGGGAGCAAAACCACCTTCGTCGCCCACCGTGGCGGCAAGCCCGTCGCGGCGAAGATTGCGCCCGAGCGTGTGATATATTTCACTGCCTGCGCGCAACGCCTCACCGAAATTGTCGATGCCCGTGGGAACGATCATGAATTCTTGGATTTCGACATTGTTGGAGGCATGAGCGCCTCCGTTCAACACATTCATCATGGGGACGGGCAACCGCATCGCGCGCGTGCCGCCCAGATAACGCCAGAGCGGCATATGATAATGCTGTGCGGCGGCTCGGGCACTTGCCAGCGAAACGGCCAGCAAAGCATTAGCACCCAGAGCGCTTTTGTTTGGGGTGCCGTCCAACTCCCGCAACACATCATCGATGTGGATTTGGTCGTCGGCCCGCAAACCGGTTAGTGCCGGTCCGATGCGCCTGCTGATATCCTCCGCCGCACGGAGCACACCTTTGCCGTGGTAGCGGGAATCAAGATCACGGCGTTCATGTGCTTCGAAAATACCCGTGGACGCGCCGCTGGGAACGGCAGCTTCGCCAATGCTGCCGTCATTGAGCGTTACGGTGGCGTGAACGGTGGGATTCCCGCGTGAGTCCAAAATCTCTCGCCCGGTACAACAGGCAATTTGCGGTATGCGAATACTCATGATATCTCTCCTTTGTTGCATGCGCTGTGCGCATTTTTTATCAGTATGGCCGATCTTGCGGGTGCTCATGCACCGCGCAGCCGGATTATGCATACCATGACAACAGTGAAAAGTGAAACAGCAAATACCAAAGGAGGGAAACAAATGCAACAGAGTGACAGAATCGTTTTTCTCGGCGGCGACGAACGCAGTTGCGCGATGGCAGAGCGTTTGGTTGCCCTTGGCTTTGAAGTGGGATCGTATGCGCTTGGGACATCCGTGGAAACTGTGGGGGTGACACTCGCTATATCACTCGATGCGGCCTTGGATGAAGCGAGAGCGGTCATATTGCCCATGCCGGCCTTTGACGCGCAGTTGCAAATTCCTTGTCCGCGAGCGGAGCAGCCTTTGCCTATGGCGGCAGAACTGTTTGCGCGTATCGGCGGACGCTCTTCCGTATTCGGCGGGCGTGTGTCGCCGGCCGCGTTTGCGTTGGCAGCCGAGCATGCAGTGAATATCAATGATTATGCCGTGTCGGAGGAAGTTCAGATTCGCAATGCCGTTCCGACGGCCGAGGGGGGAATTGCTCTGGCGATGCAGGCGCTGGACATTACGCTGCACGGTGCGCGTGCTGCGGTACTTGGCTTCGGCCGAGTCGGTTTTGCATTGGCAACGCGACTGCACGCACTCGGCTCAAAGGTAACCGTAGCGGCACGAAAGCCGCGCGATCTGGCACGCATTGAAGGGGAATGCTGCTGTGCGTTACATTTGGGGGATAAAAATGAGATGCGCCGCCTGATTGAGGGAGAATACGATGTGATATTCAATACCATACCGTACCGCTTGATCGCGGATGAAGACTTGGCTCGGATACCAAGCCACACTGTGCTCATTGAGTTGGCTTCGACGCCGGGCGGCTGGAATCCGTCGGCGTCAACATCCTGCCGCACAATCTACGCTTCGGGATTGCCGGGTAAATGCGCACCGCGCACGGCGGGATACATTCTTGCAGATGCGCTGTCAACAACGTTGAAAGAGGTGATGAGAACATGATCGGATATGCCATGTGCGGGTCGTTTTGCACTCATGCCGCAGCGGTTGCACAACTGGAGCGATTGGTACGGGAGGGATATGATATTCAGCCGATTATGAGCGAAACGGTGTACAATACCGATACTCGTTTCGGGCGAGCCGAAACCCTCATTGCTCGTGTCAAGGGTGTCTGTGAACGGGAGATCATTCACACGATCGTCGGAGCGGAACCGCTGGGGCCGCAGCATCCGTTGGACGCATTGGTGATTGCTCCTTGCACGGGTAATACGCTGGCCAAACTTTCCTGCGGCATTACCGATACGGCGGTTTCTATGGCGGCCAAAGCGCATCTCCGCACGGATCGCCCACTCGTTTTGGCGCTGGCATCCAACGATGCTCTTTCGGCTAATCTCAAAAATATTGCGGCACTGTTATCCAGAAAAAGCGTTTACTTTGTGCCCATGGTGCAAGACGATCCTGCGGGAAAACCGCATTCTATGGTGGCCGATTTTGAGCGGATCGTCGACACATTGCATGATGCATTGGCAGGCGTTCAACCAAGAAAGTTGATTTGGTAAGCAAATATTTTTGTAAAACCTCTTCCATTTTTTCACAAAATATGGTATACTGTTGGGGTAGTAGCCAACCCTTGTGAAAAGAAAGGAATCAGCGCCTATGAAATGCCCTTGTTGCGGATATCTTGAAAGTAAAGTGGTGGACTCACGCTCTGCCCAAGATGGTGCGACCATTCGTCGCCGCAGAGAGTGCCTGTCTTGTCAAAAACGCTTTACTACCTTTGAAATGGTGGAATCCGTTCCTGTGTTTGTGCTCAAAAAGAACGGCACGCGTGAATTGTTCGATCGAGCCAAGTTGCTGGCCGGTATTATGAAAGCGACGGAGAAGCGTCCGGTGGATGCGGAAGAGATCGCCGATGAGATTGAGGCGGAGATTCAAAATGCGCTGCGTCAGGATATTCCGACGCGGGACATCGGTGAGATGGTGATGGAGCGTCTTAAAACGCGTGATGTCGTGGCATACGTTCGTTTTGCATCGGTTTACCGTGATTTTACCGACTTAGATACTTTCATGAAAGAACTTAAATATTTGAAAACGGGTCGGTGATCCGATCATTATGAGGAGGTAAGCGTGTCTTACCTCCTTTTTCGATGACGAAATTGTGACCGAAGCGTTGCTTTTTTTGCATTTGCTTGACTTTTTTATGCGGATTTGATATAATTAAAGACAATGTTTCGCGAATAATGAAAAAACTGCCGATCGAATGAATCAGCATACGGATGAATGATAAAGGAGATAGAACATTGAAGCATTTCAGAGCGGGGATCGACGTCGGTTCCACTACGGTAAAACTTGTTCTTTTGGATGAGCAGAATCATATGGTTTACGGTGACTATCGCCGTCACGGCGCCCGCGTTCAGCCATCGCTTGCCGAGCTGTTGCGTGACGCCAAAGCCGCAACGGGAGACGCAACCTTGACGGTGCGTATTACCGGTTCCGGGTCGATCAATTTGGGAAAGGCGTTGAACATTCCGTTCGTACAAGAAGTTGTTTCGGTTGCGACCGCATTGCGCCATGTCGCCCCGCAGACCGATGTTGCCATTGAACTTGGCGGTGAGGATGCCAAGATCATCTATTTCAAAGGCGGGTTAGATGAGCGCATGAACGGCGTTTGTGCCGGTGGTACAGGCTCGTTTATTGACCAAATGGCCGCGCTTTTGCAAACCGATGCCAAGGGATTGGACGAAGAGGCCGCCAATTATCAGGATATCTACCCCATCGCGGCGCGTTGCGGTGTATTTGCAAAAACAGATATTCAGCCGTTGATCAACGAAGGTGCGACACGTGCCGATTTGGCCGCTTCGATTTTTCAAGCAGTGGTCAATCAAACGATTTCGGGATTGGCCTGCGGTAAACCGATTCGAGGCTGTGTCGCTTTTCTCGGAGGCCCACTACACTTTTTGCCCGAATTGAAAAAGGCCTTTATTCGCACTCTCAAGTTGACGCCGGAAAATGTTGTAGATCCGGAAAACTCACATTTGTTTGCCGCGATGGGCGGCGCCCTGTTGGCAGAGACCGGGCAGGGAGACATGGAGATATCCACCTTGATTGAGTTGCTTGAGAAAGGCGTGGCCATTTCCTTTGAGATCAAACGCTTGGATCCGTTGTTTGCCGACGAGAAGCAGTATGAGGAATTTTGTGCGCGTCACGCGTGTGCTGTCGTGAAAAAGCAGGAATTGTCCACCTATAGCGGCGAGTGCTTTCTCGGCATTGATGCGGGCTCGACCACAACCAAACTTGCGTTGATCGGCAGCGAGGGGCAATTGCTGTTTTCATTTTACGCAAATAACCAAGGCAGTCCTATTCGCACCGCGATGAACGCCATTGCCGCTATGAAAGAACAATTGCCCGCCCATGCACATATAGCGCGCTCGTGCTCAACGGGCTATGGCGAGGCGTTGCTCAAATCCGCTTTTTGCTTGGATGAGGGAGAGGTGGAAACGGTAGCGCACTGCACCGCCGCGGCTTTTTTCGATCCGCAAGTTGACTGTGTGCTGGATATCGGCGGGCAGGACATGAAATGCATCAAGTTGAAAAACGGTGTTGTAGATACTGTTTTGCTCAATGAGGCTTGCTCGTCGGGATGCGGCTCATTTATAGAAAATTTTGCCAACTCGCTTGGTTATACCGCAACCGATTTTGCCACGGAGGCATTGTACGCCAAGCATCCCGTCGATCTCGGAACACGTTGTACTGTTTTTATGAATTCCAATGTGAAACAAGCGCAAAAGGAGGGGGCCGATGTATCTGACATTTCGGCAGGGCTGGCTTATTCGGTGATTAAAAATGCCCTGTTTAAGGTGATCAAACTCTCGGATGCACGCGAACTCGGCGAGCACATCGTGGTGCAGGGCGGAACCTTTTATAACCGTGCCGTGTTGCGTGCGTTTGAGATGATTGCCGGAACGACGGCTGTTTGCCCCGATATTTCCGGCATGATGGGGGCTTTCGGCGCCGCTCTTATCGCGCGCGAACGTTATACGGGGCAGGTAACGACCACGCTTTCGCCGGATGAGATGCTTGCTCTTACATATACCTCCACGACCGTTCGTTGCGGTCGTTGTTCCAACAATTGTATGCTGACCGTGAATCGTTTTCCCGGCGGTCGTCGCCATATTACGGGTAACCGTTGTGAGCGAGGAGCCGGCGGGGGAACTTCGGCCGACATGGCTCCCAATCTGATGGAATACAAGCGACATCGTTTGTTTGATTATCCGCCGCTGGATGCGGAAAAGGCGCCGCGCGGTGTTATCGGTATTCCTCGTGTGCTTAATATGTATGAAAATTACCCGTTTTGGGCAACCATGTTCCGTGCGCTCGGTTTTTCGGTCGTGATATCGCCGTTTGCGGATAAAAAACTGTACGAGCGAGGGATGGAATCCATTCCGTCCGAATCGGAGTGTTATCCGGCCAAATTGGCGCACGGGCATGTGCAATGGTTGGTCGATCAGGGCATTCGGGATATTTTCCATCCTTGTGTATTTTACGAGTACAAGGACAATCCAAAGTCGCAAAATTGCTATAACTGCCCTATGGTGATCTCTTACCCTGAAAACCTCAAAAACAACGTAGAGGCTGTTACCGAGGGGAATGTGCGCTATATACGTCCTTTCATTTCACTCAGTGACGAAAAAGTGGCGGCCGAGCGTATGGTTCGCCTTTGCCGTGAGGTGTGGGACATCCCCGCCGCCGAGGTCAAGGCGGCCGTGCATTTGGCTTGGGAGGAACAGCGGCGCGCTAAAAACGATATTCGGGCCGAAGGCGCCCGTGTCCTTGATTGGATGGAACATAACGGCAAGAACGGCATCGTGCTGGCAGGGCGTCCTTATCATATCGACCCCGAGATCAATCACGGTATTCCCGAAATGATCGCTTCGTATGGATTGGCCGTGTTGACCGAGGACAGTCTGCCGCTGACCGAGGATAATTGCCAACGTCCCATTCGCGTGCTGGATCAGTGGGTGTTCCATTCACGGTTGTATTCGGCTGCCGCATATGTGCGGACGAGAGACGACCTTGAATTGATCCAATTGTTTTCGTTCGGTTGCGGTTTGGATGCCGTGACTACCGATCAAGTGTGCGAAATATTGGAAAACAGCAATAAACTGTATACCGTACTTAAAATAGACGAAGTCAACAATTTGGGAGCGGCGCGTATACGCATCCGCAGTCTGCTTGCCGCCATGAAGATGCGCCGTGAGCAGCAGATTAAAGCGCAACCTCGGCCCATCGAATATCATCGAACTGTTTATACCGAGGAGATGCATAAGGCGGGATACACACTGCTGGCTCCCCAAATGAGTGAAATCCACTTTGATATTTTGGAGCCGATATTCAGAAAACACGGCCTGCGCGTTGAAATCTTGGCAAATACCAATCGTTCCGCTATTGATACCGGCCTCAAGTATGTCAATAACGATGCCTGTTATCCCTCTATTTTGACGGTGGGGCAGATTATGGACGCTGTCCTGTCCGGTCAATATGACACGGATCATTTGGCCATTTTGATGACACAGACGGGGGGATGTTGCCGTGCAAGCAATTACGTTGCCTTTATTCGCAAAGCATTGGACAAAGCGGGGCTGTCGCATATTCCCGTTATTTCACTTAACGCGGTGGGGTTGGAGAAGAATCCCGGTTTTCGGCTGACTTTGCCACTATTATCCGACGCCGTTAAAGGGTTGGTGCTGGGAGACTTATTCATGCGGTGTCTCTACCGCGTGCGGCCTTATGAGGCTGTGCCCGGTTCGGCCAACGAACTGCATCGATATTGGCAACAACGCTGTATCGATTCGCTGCTTGATCCACGGCACGGCGATAGTTTTTCGGCTCTTTGCCGCGGTGTCGTCCGAGCCTTTGACGAATTGCCGCTCAACGAGAGTGTTCGTAAGCCGCGTGTCGGCATTGTAGGCGAAATTCTCGTAAAATATATGCCGCTGGCCAACAATCATCTCGTTGATCTTTTGGAACGCGAGGGAGCCGAAGCGGTTGTCCCGGATATGATGGACTTTTTCAACTACTCTTTCTACAATCAAGGGTACCGCCGCGAATATCTCGGCGCAAGTCGAAAATCGGCTGTACTGACGCGCTTGGCATTGCGTGTACTGATGGCGTTCCGACGACCGGCGATCCGTGCGTTGGAGCAAAGCCGTCGTTTTGAAGCGCCCATGCCCATTGAGCAGGTAGCCGAATTGGCCAAACCGTTGCTCTCAATCGGCAATCAATACGGCGAGGGGTGGTTCCTTGCCGGCGAAATGGTTGAATTGGTTACGACGGGGACGCCGAACGTCGTTTGTATCCAGCCGTTTGCCTGCTTGCCCAATCATGTTGTCGGCAAAGGCGTGATCAAGCAATTGAAAGCGCACTATCCGGAGGCCAATATCGCGGCGGTTGATTACGACCCGGGTGCCAGCGAGGTCAACCAACTCAATCGAATCAAATTGATGCTGTCGGCGGCTAAAGACAAATTGAACGTCTCGGAGACGACAAATGAGTTGAAGAGAATCGGATCAATCGAGAAAGAAGAATCGGTGTTGATCGGCATATCCAAAACATAATCAAAGCGTCCCTGCTACGGCAGGGACGCTTTGATTATGTACGGATGGATTGTCAAGACAAAATTTCTCGACGGGGGTAGGACAATTGTTCCTCGGATGGGGCATAACCGAAGTAGTTCTTGTAATTACGGTAAAAGGATGTGTAATCGGAAAAGCCGCATTCTTGCGATACGACCGTAGGCGGTTTTCCTTGATGTAATTCACGTTTTGCCCGAAATAGTCGTTTTTCGGTGATATAGCGTTTGGGCGTTGTTTGCAGATGTTCGATGAACAAATGATGCAGATGACTTTTGGTAATATACAATTCGCGGCACATGGCATCGATTGATGTGATGAAGCGAAGATTCCGGTCAATATAAGCCAACGCGCGGTTAAGTGTGGGATGAACGGTCATGCTGTCCGGAGCGTCGGTCGATTCCGCAGTGATCAAAAAATTGCATAGCACTTCTTGAACCAAGGCGGGGAAGAGGTGACCGAGCATTTCGGCGTCCAATCGATCGCAGTAGGTATCCATACGCAGGTACAGTTCATGGATCAGAGGGATGTCTTTCATGTTGATGAGGTCTTTATCCGATGCCAGACGAGCAAGCAGGGGAGGGGGGAGGATATGTTCGTTGAATTGAAGCAAATAACGTTCGTATTCCGTATTTTCATTGAGGATAATCTGATGCGGTTGTGCGGGGCGGGTGATGATCAAATCGTGTGGCTTGAGCGGGTAGATTCGTCCGTTGATATAATATGAAATGTTACCGCGTATAAAAAACAAAATCTCAAATACATCATGCGTATGCAAACAGATCAACGATGGGGGCGGCTGGTGCATGATACGGTGATCAAACAAAACGTCGTCGTTTTCAAACTCTTTTACAATATCCAAAGAAAACATATTCATCCTCCTTTCTTGTACTCAGTATATCACACTTTTTGCAATGTGTAAAGATATTTTTTGCAATTTACATTTCAAAAAATGTGCGTTATAATAGTGACAAATAACCGTGCCGAAAGGAGTTTTATGATGGCAACGATACGTTTTTCTGCCTTTGCGGATGAGTACAGCACTCGGTTGGACGAGCAATTGGCGGTGTTAACTCGACTGGGCTATTCCTATTTGGAGCCGCGTGGCGTGGATGGCAAAAACATTTCATGCTTGACCGATGAAGATGTACGCGCAATGAAACAAAAATTGGATGCAAGCGGACTTGCGGTCGATTCTGTGGGCTCACCGCTGGGAAAAATCAAGTTGAGCGACGATTTTGCCGGGCACATGGAATTAACGCGCCGTACTTGTGAGATTGCATGTGCGCTGGGCGCTAAGCGAATCCGCGTTTTCAGTTTTTATTTGAATGGCGAAAGCCATGAGACTGCGCGGGAACAGGTGTTGGATCGCTTGGGGCATATGCTTGATGTGGCAGATCGCTACGGAGTGGTTCTGTGCCACGAAAATGAGGCGGGAATTTACGGCGAATCTCCCGATGCTTGTTTGGATCTGATGAAAAACTTCGCCGGGCGGCTGCGTTGTGTTTTTGATATGGGTAATTTTGTGCTGGGCGGCTATTATCCTTTTCCGCAGGCCTATCGAAAACTGAAACCTTACATTGATTACTTCCATATTAAGGATACATTTCCAAACGGGACCATCGTTCCTCCCGGTTGCGGTGAGGCCGATATCGCCGCGATCCTCGGCGAACATCTTTGCGAGGCGGGCGATCGGGATGTTATCATTTCGCTTGAACCGCATCTGCATGCCTTTGTCGGACTGGATGCGTTGACGACGCGCCCGATGAATTTGCCGTACTCCTACGTTGATGGGAAAGAAGCATTTCTTGATGCGGCATCCAGACTCGGGGCGCTGGTGAACGAACTTTGAGAGGAGAGAAAAAATGGTTCATTATGTAGACAACTTGAAAGTTAAGATTTTTCCCGACCGTACCGAAATGGGGACGGTGGCGGCGGATGATATCTGCACTGTACTCAAACAATTGATGGCATCTCAAGAGGAAATCAATATGATTTTTGCCGCGGCGCCTTCACAAAATGACGTACTTGCGTCTTTGTGTACTCGCCATGATATCGATTGGACGCGAGTGAATGCCTTTCATATGGATGAGTATATAGGGTTGCCATATGGTGATCCTCGTACATTCGGGGCATATCTCAACGAACACGTTTTCGGGAAATTACCCTTTCGCAGACAATATCTGCTGAACGGAACGGTTGATCCCACGGTCGAATGTGCTCGTTATACGGAACTGCTCCGGCAGAATCCGTGTGACATTGTTGTGATGGGAATTGGGGAAAACGGCCATATTGCTTTTAACGACCCCGGCGTGGCGGATTTTAACGACCCGGAAACCGTGAAAGTTGCCGCGCTGGATCCCGTTTGCCGTAGACAGCAAGTGCATGATGGCTGTTTTGCAACGCTGGAAGACGTGCCGACGCACGCATTGACTTTGACCTGCCCGACACTGTTGAATGCTCGTTATCAGTTTTGCGTTGTGCCTACGGCAAACAAAGCCGAGGCGGTCAAGCGCATGTTGACGGGGCGTATCGATGACGAATGCCCCGCAACGGGACTACGCCGTGTATCGAATGCCACGCTCTATTTGGATTCGGATAGCGCAAGTAAACTTTGAATCATAAAAACAGCATGTGCATGTCTGCTTCGGAGCAGACATGCACATGTCCGTATCGGGGTGATTTACAGCGCGAATTTGATTGCCGTGAGCAGTTCGTCGTAACTTTCATAGGCAGGCAACTCGGGATAGTCGTGTTTGATTTTTTCTGTGCTACGGAACAAAAAGCCCGCTTTACTTGCTTGAATCATGCCCAAGTCGTTGTAACTGTCGCCTGCGGCAATGGTCTCAAAGCCGACAGACTGCAATGCTTTAACGGTAGATAATTTGGATTTTTCGCATCTCATGCGGAATCCCGTGATTTCACCGTCCTCGGCAACGTTCAGTGTGTTACAGAAAATGGTAGGCAGACCCAGTTTCTTCATCAACGGGGCTGCAAACTGGGTAAAAGTGTCGCTGATGATAATGACCTGCGTCAGTGCGCGCAATTCGTCCAAAAACTCCTTGGCTCCCGGCATAGGATCAATCTTGGCGATGGTATCTTGAATCTCTTTCAGCCCCAAGCCGTGTTGCTTGAGAATGCCGATACGCCATTTCATCAGTTTGTTATAGTCAGGCTCATCGCGCGTGGTGCGTTTCAATTCGGGAATTCCGCTTGCTTCGGCAAACGCGATCCAGATTTCCGGCACCAAAACTCCCTCAAGGTCAAGACAGACAATGTTTAAATTGCTCATGGTAATACTCCTGTTTTTGCTGAATTATTATGATAGCATATTATATCATTCGAAGCGGAAAATGTCAATACATCGCATAAAAATTCCTTTGAAATCATCGCATATCTCTTGCAAACGGGATCAATATGTGCTATAATGAATCCAAGCAAACTTTTGATGAACGAGAAAGGAGCAAAGGAAAACGTATGAAGTTTACCTATCTCGGTACAGCGGCCGCCGAGGGCTTTCCCGCTGTTTTCTGCAACTGCCCACATTGTAAGCAGGCACGTATGTTGGGCGGTCGAAATATCAGAACAAGATCTCAGGCGATCATTAACGATGACCTTTTAATTGATTTGCCCGCCGACACATATCACCATTTTTTGACAAACGGTATTGAGGGTGATCGCATCGCCTATCTTCTCTTTACGCATTCGCATTCCGACCATTTTTACTATGAAGATCTGATGATGCGTCATGGCGCGTTTGCTCATGACATGCGCACGGGAAAATTGAATATATTTTGCGGTGAAGGTGTGTATCGGCAATTCACGGAGAAGGGAACGCCGCCGAATACATGTGTGACGCTTGTCAAGCCGTTTGAGCCCTTTGCAATGGGGCCTTACACAGTGACCCCGCTCCCCGCGCGACATATGTCGGGGGATGGTGCGCTCATTTATATCATCAAGGGCGATAAAACCGTGCTGTATGCGCATGATACGGGTTATCCCTATGAAGATGTATTTGACTATATTGCAACGTGCGGTGTTGTGTTCGATATGGTCAGTTACGATTGTACCTATGTGGATATTCCCATTACAAATGAGGGAGGGCATATGGGAATTCCCAATATCGAACGTATGTCCGCACGGTTACGGGACATGGGCGCTATCGTTGACAAAACCGTTGAGGTCATCAATCATTTTTCACACAATGCCGTTCCGCTCCACGATCTGCTGGAAGAGCGTGTTCGGGATTTGGGTTATCTCGTATCGTACGATGGCATGTGTATGGAAATTTGATAAAGGAGTAATTTTATGAGCAAAAATGTGTTGATTTTATCGGGAAGCCCCAGGCGAGGCGGCAATTCCGATCTGCTGTGCGATGAGTTTGCCAAAGGCGCGATCGAAGCCGGACACAAAGTGGAAAAAATTCGTGTGGCCGAGAAAAATGTCGGCTATTGTCGCGCTTGCTATGCCTGCAACGATGCCGGTCAATGCGTGATCTGCGATGATATGGCGGAAATTTTACAAAAAATGATCGACGCGGATGTGTTGGTGCTGGCCAGTCCGGTGTATTTCTATTCCGTTGATGCCCAACTCAAGGCCGTCATCGATCGCACTGTTGCCCGTTGGACGGAGGTGAAAAACAAGGAATTTTATTACATTGTCACCATGGCCGACGAGGAAGCGGTATCCGCCGATACCACGCTTGCTTGCTTTCGCGGTTATGCCGACTGTGTGGAGGG
>CAZOHP010000054.1:0-12526 GCA_964579815.1 uncultured Lachnospiraceae bacterium | reverse complement strand
ATCGGGGGTATCCCCGGGAATGGCGATCATATCAAGACCGACCGAGCAAACGGCAGTCATAGCCTCCAATTTTTCAATAGACAGCGCGCCTCTTTCAACAGCGGCAATCATGCCGGCATCCTCGGACACGGGAATAAAGGCACCCGACAGTCCGCCGACATGCGATGATGCCATGACGCCGCCCTTTTTGACCGCATCATTGAGCATGGCCAAAGCGGCCGTCGTCCCATGCGCACCACAACTCTCCAGACCCATGCCCTCCAAAATATGTGCGACCGAGTCGCCGATCGCCGGCGTGGGGGCAAGCGAGAGATCGATGATACCGAACGGCGTATCAAGGGCGCGCGCGGCCTCGCTCGCAACGAGTTGACCGACACGCGTGATTTTGAATGCGGTCTTTTTGATTACATCGGCCAATTCGGACAGGTTGCAATCTCCCGCGCGTTTGATGGCCGAAGCAACGACACCGGGTCCCGACACGCCGACATTGATGACGCAATCCGGCTCACCGACTCCGTGGAATGCGCCGGCCATAAAAGGGTTGTCCTCGGGCACATTGGCAAACACGACCAATTTCGCCGCGCCGATGCTGTCTTGATCAGCCGTCAACTCGGCGCATTTTTTTATCACATGCCCCATTTCGGCCACTGCTTCCATGTTGATACCGGCCTTGGTGGTGGCAACATTGACCGATGAGCACACCGTTTCCGTCTCGGCCAAAGCCTGCGGGATGACCGAAATCAAATTGCGATCACTTCGGGTGTAGCCTTTGTGTACAAGCGCGGAGAATCCCCCGATGAAATTGATGCCGAGTGTTCTTGCCGCCCGTTGCAACGTGTGTGCCAGATGCAGATAACCCTCAGGACTCAAATTACCGCCGATGAGAGAAGCGGGCGTGATGGACACGCGCTTATTGACAATGGGCACACCATAGCGTTTCTCAATATCCTCGCCCGTGGCAACAAGTTTTTCGGCACAGCGAGTAATCTTATCGTAAACGCGATCGCAAAGGCGATCCTCGTCCTCGCTGATGCAATCAAACAGTGAAATACCCATGGTAATGGTACGGATATCCAGGTTTTCTTCCCGGATCATATTAATGGTTTCCAAAATGTCCTGTGTATTCAGCATAACGGGCCTCTCAAATATGATGCATGGTATTGAAGATATCCTCGTGCATGGTATGGATATCCAAATTTTTTGTTTTCCCCAGCGCGGACAACTCGTCCGCAAAAGCGGCAAACGGAACGGTCAAGCCGTTCAGTTCGGCAATCATAATCATGGCAAAATATTCACTGAGTACACTCTGCGTGATCTCACAAATATTGGCGCCGCGTTTGGCGCAAACGGCGGAAACATCCGCAATGATCCCCACGGTATCCTTACCCGTGACGGTAATAACAGCTTTCATAATAGTTCCTCCTCGGTATTTCGGGACATCCCCGACCACATGCATTATACCATAATTTTCATCTCTTTGCAATAGATATTTCGAAAAACGGCAAACCACCTCCGTTTTTTTCGTCTCGGCATTGCAAAGCGACACGGAGTATGCTATAATAAGCATATACGATCATCCAACACAAGGAGAATCCTATGAAAGACACCAAACGCTACGACTTGACGCTCGGCGCATGGGGGCCATACAACAAAGTGTATTGCGGTGCCGCCCATGTTGCCGACCCCGCGCGCGGCGCGGCTTTTCAGATCGAACTTTTCCCCGGCATATTTCGCCGCAAACTCGTCATTGCCCATTGTCGAATGGACAGCGGGCTTTATCTGTGGGGGGCCAACGCCGACTTGACTCGTTTCGCCTACCGCTATGAATTGGAATGGAAAGATCGACTGTATTGTGATGCCGAATTTACCGTTTCGCACGACCGTCGCTGCGACATTGCCTGCACCTTTGTCAACAATACCGAATTGCCGCAAACCGTCAACCTTAAATTATGCGCTTCCATGCAATACCCCATTCTCAAGAAAAACGGCATCGGAGTGGGTTATCTGACGCACATGCTGCCCGTTCTGCCCCGAAATTGCGTCTATATCGACGCGCCCGACTATGATGACATGACGCCGCACGATATCCCCACCGCCGACGGCAAATACCGCGGCGAGGTCGAATCGGACAACGCTACGGGCATGGGCACCGTCATCACGGGCAATCTGTTTCAAAACAATACCCATTTTCTTCGTTACCGCCCCGGCGTCGACGCCTCGTCGATCGGCATTCGCTACACGGCCGAGCAGGACACGGCATACACCGTCACAATCAACGGCTCACAGACATACACGTTGCCTCTCCCCGCAACAACCGCCTTTTCCTACGTTTTCATTTCCATCGAACCCTGCCATGTGGACATGCTGGAGTTTCGCCCGACAGGCGTCCCTACCGTGCTCGACTGCCTGTGCATCGGCGACGAGGCAGATCGGGTCACATTTGTGCCTAACAAGCACGGTTTCGTCCCGGAACGCACCGTTGAACAAGGGCGCATGACATTACGTTACGAGGGAATCGACACCCCCTACACCATTGAATGGGACCGGCCCGTGCAACTCATACAGCGCTTGTATTGCTTCGACGTGGGCAGCCTATTGCGGGAAAAACTGCACGATCACGTATCGACCGAGATTCGCGGCGAGGGCGAGGGGTGCTACGACACGTTGCTCACGGAACCGCTGTTTCTCGCCCCGGGAGAATCGCAGGTGATGCACTTCACCGTCACGGCAGGAGCCCCCATTGACGCCGCAATTGCAGAACCCGTGTACGCCGTACGTACCAATCCCGCCGGCAAACCTTTCGCGTTTTCACAAAATATGATGGCCTACAATACGCTGCTTAACGTCGTTTACCCCATCTATACTCGCCGCTCCTACATCCGCCACAACACCCCCGGGCGCAACTGGGACAGCCTGTACTCTTGGGACTCCGGTTTTACGGGCATGGGACTTGCCACGACCGATTTTCGCCGTGCTTATGACTGCCTTTATACCTATCTGTGCCCCGTAGGCGACAGCCACTCGCCCTATATTTTTCATGGCAGTGTCGTACCTACCCAGATATTCTTATACAAAGAATTGCTTGACCGTTATCCCGAAAAGCGCAGTGAGTTGGACACACTTTGGCCGATGATGAAACAATACTACAATTTCTTTGCTCATATGGGCGAGGGCGCATGCCAAACCGGTTCGGGGCTGTCCAAAGCATGGCACATCTTTTATAACTCGGGCGGCTGGGACGATTATCCGCCGCAAAAAGCATTGCACGCGGCGACGAACCGCCGCGCGCCGTCCGACATCGCAACAACAGCCAATACCACCCCCGTGATCACAACGGCCGCAACCGTACTGATCTCCCGCATGATGGCGGTGATCGCCGCCGTGCTTGGACACGAAAAGGATATCCCCGCTTTTACGGCGACCGCCGAGCGCCTATCCGCGTTGATCCAAGCGCACTGCTGGGATGACGAGGCGGGCTATTATTCCTATGTGGTTCACGACAAAGACGGCAAACCCGCAAGTTTTTTCCGTGCCCCCGACGGTTCGAATTACAATCAAGGCATGGACGGCATCTACCCGTATATCGCCGGCATCGGCAATGCTCATCAGTGCACCCGCATGTTGGATAACCTCGATCACGGCATGATGACCGATATCGGCGTCAGTGTTGTTGATACCCGTGCCTCTTATTACTCAAACAGCGGCTATTGGAACGGCTCGGTCTGGATGCCCCACCAGTGGATTCTTTGGAAAGCATTGCTCGATCGCGGAGAACTTGATCGCGCCCGCAAGATCGCCGATCGTGCACTGCAATTGTGGGCGCGCGAGGTCAATGACACCTACTGTTGCTTTGAGCACTTTATGTGTCGGAACGGCCGAGGATGCGGTTATCACCATTTTTCGGGGCTTTCCACCCCCGTGTTGCTTTTCTTTGCCGCATACTACACGCCGGGGACCGTGACGCTCGGATTGCGCTCCGTTCTCGTAAGCAAAACGTGGAACGAGAGTGACGGAACGTTGTCCTTTATTTGTCGCTCTGACAGCGAGCGCCCCACAGCGCTTGTGTGTCTGCCTGCCGGAACCGATTATCACTTCACCGTCAACGGACGGTCCGTCACCGTCCCGAGTTCAATCAACGGCACATACGCAGTGCCGCTGGACAAGGGCAAGTGTACGGTCGTCGCTCACGCATGAATCGATATTTCGGGCACCATCGAAAAATATTTACAAATCTACCCGCTCAAGGGTATTGACTTTTCCGCAATATTGCTGTATAATGAGTTACAAGTGAACATTTTACGGAGGATACTTCCATGACCAAAAAAATTTTAGTTCTCTTGCTGGCGGCGCTGCTGCTTTGCACCATGATCGCTTGCGGCGACAGCGATGACGGAGTGACCGACGATCCCGTAATCAATATCGGCGCTCAGTCCTTGACGTTTAAAGACAACGACGGCAATGCCTATGAATACGAATATCTGACCAGCACTACCATTCGGATCACATCCTTTGTCGGTGTCAATGATGAACCACATGACGTCACCGTTCCCGCATCTTGCGGCGAATACACGGTGGCCGCCATCGGCGACCAAGCGTTTTATGCCAACTCCAGCGTGGCATCGCTCACATTGCCCGAAGGACTGAAATCAATCGGCGCGTACGCGTTTGCCAACTGCGAAGCGATGACCGAAGTCAAGTTCCCCTCATCGCTGGAATCCATCGGCAAGGGCGCATTTTACGGTTGTGATCTGTTGGCCGAAATCGACCTTTCCGGCACCGCACTGACCGAAATCGGCGACAATGCCTTTGCCGACAGTCCCGCTCTGACCACACTGACATTGCCCGCATCTCTTGAAACCATCGGCGCATCCGCATTTTTGAACTGCACCGCACTGACGGCTGTCACGTTGCCCGAGGGCGTTGTTTCGGTCGGTACACAGGCATTCTACAACTGCACCGCCATTCAAACGCTGACGTTGCCCGCATCGTTGACCGAGATCGGCGATTGGGCGTTCAATCCCGGCGCGCGTGACTTGGACGACAGTGCCATCACTGTCCCGGCCGATTCGTATGCGGCAAAATATTTGAAGACTTTTCGCTGATTATAGACAAAGCGCATCAACTCACCGTTGATGCGCTTTGTTTGTTCATTTCTTCCCGCCTTTCCCGATTCCGAACAGGCGCCGCAACAACGGTGCCAAAGCACGCGGCGGACGAACAACAACAATTTTCATAATGCCGGCCCCTTTCTTCATGTCAAATTGTCCCTCACCGCCATTTTATGCACGGCACAGCCCCTCGGTGCCCGTATGCGCATCCGAAATGCAAATGTTTTTTGAAAAAAATCAAAAAAACTCTTGCAATGAGGGCAAAAATGTGATATACTATATATGGATAGAATAGTTGGATGTAAAATGGAGAGTGGGTTCGCAAGAATCCACTCTCCATTTCACGAGAAAACCTATCACTCAACCAAAGGAGTATGCAAAAGCCATGGCCAAAAAAAGCGGAAGTATCGCCGAGGTCGTAACCGCCCTGGCGCAACCGATTGCCGATGAATTGGGCTATACCTTGTGGGATGTCGTATACGTCCGTGAGGGAGCCGACTATTACCTGCGCATCACCATCGATAATGAAGCGGGTATCACCATCGATGATTGCGAGCGATTCAGCCGTGCCATCGATCCCGTTCTTGACGAAGCCGACCCCATTGCCGATTCTTACCATCTTGAAATCTCCTCCCCCGGCATTGAACGTGAACTCAAAACGCCGAGCCATGTTGCCGCTTGCGCGGGCGAGACCGTCGAAGCCAAGTTATACGCTCCGCTGGAGGGAAGCCGTAGCCACCGCGGTACGCTGATCGGGCTGAACGACGCCGGTGACATCGTCATCGAAACGGGCGGTCGCCAACTCGCCATCCCACGCGCCTCGGTCAGTCGTCTGACCACCGTTTACGAATTTTAACCACTGCGATATATAATGAAAGGATGTTTGTTATCAAACGATGAATACTGAATTTTTCACTGCGCTGGAGTTGCTTCGAAAAGAAAAGGGCATTCCCCCCGAGTATATGTACGAAAAGATCGAAGCCGCGCTGACCGCCGCCTACAAAAAAGAGTACGGCAACAACACCAACGTTCGCGTCGTCATCGACCCCGTTAAAAAAGATGTCCGTCTGTATCAGCAGAAAGAGGTCGTAGAGGAAGTCACCGATCCCGAAATTCAGATCTCGCTCTCCGATGCTAAAGCCATCAGCAAAAAATATGAGATCGGCAAAATCGTCGAATCCGAAGTCAAGACCAAAAACTTCCGTCGTCTTTCGGCCGGTGCCGCCAAATCGGTTATCATCCAAGGAATTCGCGAGGGCGAGAGACGGGTGATGCAAGAAGCATATGAAAACAAACGTGAGGAAATCATCACCGCAACGGTTTTCAAGATTGATGCCGAAAGCGGCAATATCGTGGTCGATACCGGTACCGGTTATGCTACGCTGCTCAAGTCGGAACAAATCCCGGGCGAGACTTTCACAGTCGGCGATCGACTCCGCGTTTTCGTTACCGAAGTCAATCGCGAAGCACACGGACCGCTCGTCACACTCTCTCGCGCACATCCCGGCTTAGTTCGCCGCATGTTCGAACTCGATATCCCCGAAATCGCAGACGGTACCGTCATGGTCAAGGGTGTGGCACGCGAGGCGGGTTCACGCACCAAGATTGCCGTCATGTCTCGTGACGCGGACGTTGATCCGGTCGGCGCCTGCATCGGTAATCACGGTATGCGCATCTCTTCCATTTTGGACGAACTGCACGGTGAAAAAATCGATATCATCAAGTACAGTGAAGATCCTGCCGAATACGTTGCCGCCGCTCTGGCCCCCGCCACGGTGCAAAGCGTCGAGATGACCGACGAGCGCTCCTGTCGTGTGGTCGTTGCCGCCGATCAACTCTCGCTGGCCATCGGCAAAGAAGGGCAGAATGCCCGCTTGGCCGCCCGTTTGACCGGCAACAAGGTCGACATCAAGACCGAATAATCCTCAAGCAAGGAGAGCGCGTGACATGTCCACAAAAATCAAAAAGATCCCCTTGCGGCAATGCTTGGGTTGCAACGAACACAAACCGAAGCAGGAACTTTTACGCGTTGTCCGACCATCCGAGGATGGGCAACCCGTCTGTTTGGACATGACGGGGCGCAAATCGGGACGCGGCGCTTACATCTGCCGTGACATCAAATGTCTGCACAAAGCGCGCAAAAGTCACCGCATTGAAGCGGCTTTGAATTGCGGCATTCCGGACGACATCTACGACGCCATGGAACAGGAGTTGGAGTTATATGTCAACGAGCAAACTTGAGTCACCCGACAAACTCCTCCGTTCGCTCGGACTGTGCGCCCGCGCAGGCGCACTGATCTTCGGTACCTCCATGGTATGTGAGGCCATGCGCGCCAAAGGTAAGAAGAAACCGCTTGTCGTGTTCGAAGCGGGCGATACCTCAGCGGCCACACACAAACGTTTGACCGACAAATGTACCTATTACGGCGTACGGCATGTCCGCTTGCCGCACACAGGGGCGGTACTGGCCGCCGCATTGGGCAAAAGCGCATCATTGGCCGCTGTGGCTGTATGCGATGAAAATTTTTGCCGCATGCTGAATGCACAATTGCAAGAAATCCATTGAACATCCGATCCCAATACTAAATATCAACCGACGACATAAGAGGACTCCGACGCATGTGAACGATCACCTTTTGTGCCGAAGTAATTTTAGGAGGAAACATGGCAATCAATCCGCAGTATAAATTGAATAAGATGGCGAAAGATCTGGGCATGAAGAGTAAAGAACTTTCCGACATTCTGACGGCTCGAGGCTACGAGGTCAAAACGACCCAACGCACGCTCGAACCGACGGAGTTCGACATTCTCTTTGATACGCTGACCGGAGAAAACCAGATCTCCAACATCGAGGACTATTTGGACGGCGTAACCCGAATCCCCTCCAAGATCAAGGCGGCACCCAAAGTGCCGGAGGTCTCTCACACACCCGAGGTCAAGGACGGACCGAAAGCGCCCGAAACGGAAGAACACAAACCGGAGGTCAAGGCGCCGGTCGCACACAAAGAGAATCTGCCGAAAACCGCAGTGCCAAAAACAACTCCCCCAAAGACACCGGCCGCCCCCGCTACCGCAACCAAGCCTGAACCTCCGGCACGGCCCCCGGCCAAAGCGGAGGTATCCAAACCCGCGTCTGCGGCCAAGCCCAACGCCTCCGCCGGAACTCCGCATACCGATCGTCCGCAAGGCGCAACGGTCGGCAACCATCACGGAACTCAGCGGCCCCCTCAACCGAGCACGCACGGCACCCGTCTGCCCGGTGACCGCCCGCAAAACGGTGCCTACAACCAGAATGCTCGTCCGCAGGGTGCTTTGGGCGGTGCGCCTTACGGCGAACGCAATGACCGCGGTTCTCGTCCTCAAGGTGGTTTCGGTAAATCGGGACAAAACCGCACACAGGGCAAAGGCGGCTTCGGCGGCGGGTTTGACAAAGACAAAGATTACCAACAGGTCGGCGGTCTGAAAGAAACGTTCCGTCCTCAAGCAACCATCCGTGTGACCAACGCCAGCGCTTCTCCCTCTCAACGCAGCACTCGTGTAGTCGATACGCGCGGCGGCGCAACTTACGATCCGTCCAAATACGATGAAAAACTGGAAAGTTTCGTTTCGGAACGCGATGCGGCGTTGCGTGACGGCAACGGCAGCAGAACTCGCCGTCAGCAGCCCGGCACGGCTCGCGGTGCAACCGCCAAGAACAACTTCAAAGGAAACAAGAAAAAGGCCGAGCCTATTCACATCCTGCCTACAAGCGTTACGTTGCCCGAGGAGATTGTCGTCAGCGATCTGGCTTCGGCACTCAAAGTCAAAACCGGCGAGGTCGTTAAGGCGCTGGTTATGATGGGCATTATGGCCACCGTCAACCAGGTCATCGACTACGACACCGCGTCACTGGTTGCCGAATCGCTCGGCATCAGCGTCACCAAAGAGGTTGTCGTTTCCATTGAAGAAAAATTGTTCGACGAGACCGAGGATGCCGCAGACGATCTGCAGTTGCGCGCACCCGTTGTATGCGTCATGGGACACGTTGACCATGGAAAAACTTCCCTGCTCGATGCGATCCGTCATACTCATGTCACGGCGGGCGAGGCCGGCGGTATCACTCAGCACATCGGCGCATATCGCGTCAAGGTCAAGGGACAAGACATCACTTTCCTTGATACCCCCGGTCACGAGGCGTTTACCGCCATGCGTGCTCGCGGCGCGCAAGCAACCGATATCGCTATTTTGGTCGTTGCCGCCGACGATGGTATCATGCCTCAGACCATTGAGGCCATCAACCACGCCAAATCGGCCGGCATTGACATTATCGTTGCCATCAATAAAATGGATAAACCCACGGCCGATCCCGAAAACATCAAGCAGGAGTTGACCCGATATGAACTCATTCCCGAGGAGTGGGGCGGCGATGTTATGTGCGTCCCCGTATCCGCTTTGACCGGTCAAGGTATCGACGATCTGCTTGAGAGCGTATTGCTCGTCGCCGAGGTCAAAGAACTCAAAGCAAATCCCAATCGCCGCGCCAAGGGTATCATCATAGAAGCAAAACTGGACAGAGGTCGCGGCCCCGTGGCAACCGTGTTGGTTCAGAACGGTACGCTGCACGACGGCGACATCGTGATTGCAGGTACAGCCGTCGGACGTGTCCGCGCTATGACCGATCACCGCGGCAAGACCGTCAAAACGGCCGGCCCTTCCGTTCCCGTTGAGATCACCGGTTTGGCCGAGGTTCCCACGGCAGGAGATGAATTCCAAGCCGTTGAGGACGAGCGCATGGCTCGTACCCTTGCCGATGACCGCAAGAACAGGGCCAAGGAAGAGGGCTTCCGCGCCAATGCCAGAGCCAACCTCAATGACCTGTTTGCCCAGATCTCGGAAGGCGTCAAAAATCTTAATGTCATTGTTAAGGCCGATGTCGTCGGTTCGGCGGAGGCCGTTAAAGCCTCGCTGCTCAAGATCTCCAACGAAGAAGTCAAAGTGTGCGTCATTCACTCGGCTGCGGGTGGTATCACCGAAGGCGATGTCATGCTTGCCGCCGCCTCCAATGCCATTGTAGTCGGTTTCAACGTTCGTCCCGACAAATCGGCACTCGACAGCGCCGAGCGACAGGGCGTTGAGATCCGCACCTACCGCATTATCTACGATTGTATTGAAGAAATTACCGCCGCCATGAAAGGCTTGCTGGCTCCCAAATTCGTCGAAGTATTGCAAGGTCACGCAGAAGTGCGTCAAACAATTCATGTGCCCGGCGTCGGTACGATCGCGGGTTCTTACGTCACCGACGGCAAGATCTCCCGCGCTTCCAAGATCCGCGTGTTGCGCGACAGCGTTGTCATTTTCGAAGATGAGGTAGCCTCGCTCAAGCGATTCAAAGACGATGCACGCGAGGTCGCACAAGGATTTGAATGCGGAATCGGCCTTGAGAAGTTTAACGATATCAAGGTTGGCGATGTACTGGAAGCTTTCGTCATGGAGGAAGTCAAACGATAACTTTAACCCGTCGACACAACAATGCGCAAGAGATCCGAAACATGGATGGTAGAAAGGAGGAAGGGACATGATCGTGACAGATGACAGTACCACATTTGAAAAATCTTGTGGTGCACTTGTATTGCGCCGCGACGCATCCAACAACGAATTTTATATTCTCATGATCCGTCATCGCCCGGGTGGCTATCGTTCCTTCCCCAAAGGACATGTGGAGCGCGGAGAAACAGAGCGCGAAACGGCCATCCGCGAAGTGCTTGAAGAGACCTCGGTCTCCATCTCTATTCTCCCCGATTTTCGCCATGTCGTTTACTATACGCCCGCTCCCGCCGTTGAAAAAGAGGTCGTATACTTCCTCGGTCGTACCGAGCAGATATACGTTCACCCGCGCCGCGGCGAGATCGCGTTGGTTGAGTGGGTGCCATTGGATAGAGCTGAATACTATTTAACGCATGACAACGACAAGAAAGTGCTGGAAGCCGCACGGCTGAAATTGCAAACGATCATAAAGGAGGGCTGGTAAGCCATGAACAAAACAACACTCCGAGGCTACGCCAAATTGCTCGCCCGCATAGGAATCAATGTCAAAAAAGGCGATGAAGTCATTATCTCGGCCGAGTTGGATCAACCGGAATTTGTTGAAATGGTGGTGCGCGAATGCTACCGTGCAGGTGCCGCTCGCGTACGTGTCGAATGGTCGCATCAGCCACTCGAAAAAATCGATGTCGCCTATCGTTCGTTGAAAAATCTTTCGACAGTCGAAGATTGGGAAAAGGCCAAATGGCAACACCGCGTTGATCAACTGCCCGCCATGCTGTATCTCATTTCGGAAGATCCCGACGGCCTTGCCGGCATGGATCAGCAAAAGAATGCCAAAGCGGCACAGGCACGCTACAGCATCATCAAGTCTTACCGGGATGCAATGGAAAACAAATACAAATGGTGCATTGCGGCCGTCCCCGGTAAAACTTGGGCGAAAAAAATATTCCCCCACGACCGCGTGAATGTTGCCGTGGAAAAGTTGTGGGATGCGATTCTCTACACAGTCCGCATGACAAAAACTCCCGGCGGCGAAGTGCAGGACGGCATTGAGGCTTGGAACCGCCATAACGCCGCTATGACCGCCCACTGCGATTATCTCAACTCTCTCGGCATCATTTCACTTGAATATCATGCGTCCAATGGGACTGATCTGACGGTCGGGATGCTCCCGAACGGTCTGTTTTGCGGTGCGCTGGAACACACCGTGAGCGGCGAAGCATTCAACCCCAACATGCCGACAGAAGAAATTTTCGCCACCCCCAAACGCGGCGTAGCCGAGGGCATCGTCTATTCCTCCAAACCGCTATCTTACCGCGGCGAGATCATCGACGGCTTTTGGATCCGTTTCCATGAGGGCAAAGCATGTGAAGTGCACGCCGACAAAAACGAGGACCTGCTGCGTCAGATGATCGGCATGGACGATGGCGCGGCATATCTCGGCGAATGCGCGTTGGTTCCCATTCATTCGCCGATCAGCCAAAGCGGCTTAACCTTTTACGAGACGCTGTTTGACGAAAACGCCGCCTGCCACCTCGCGCTCGGTGCGGGCTATACCAACACGGTACAAAATTATGACCAATATACCCTTGACGAATTGCACGCCATGGGTGTCAACGATTCCATGAATCATGTCGATTTCATGATCGGTACCGAGGATCTCTCGGTCACCGCCATCACGCAAGACGGCCGCCGCATTCCACTTTTTCGGAATGGCGACTGGGCATTCTGAAACAGCCGTTCCGACTTGATACAAAGGGATAAAGGGATTGTCGGTTCTGCATCCCGATAAAAAGGCGGCTGATGCCAAACATGGCATCAGCCGCCTTTTTATCTCGTTTCATTTCATCAATTCATCGGTCAATTTCAAAATTTCCGGTGCGATTTTTTCACGC
>CAZOHP010000053.1:0-12642 GCA_964579815.1 uncultured Lachnospiraceae bacterium | reverse complement strand
TGCGCATGCTGGCCGAGGGCAAAGGGGATGCCTTTGTCAGTACGGGCAACACGGGAGCGCTGTTTACGGGAGCCATGCTGATCGTGCGCAAGATCAAAGGATTGCAACGCGCGGGCATTGCTTCGATTCTGCCGCTGGCCAACCCGGTTTTGCTGTTGGATACGGGCGCTAATGTTGAGGTTACGGAGCAAAATCTCGAGCAATTTGCCCGTATGGGTTCTGCTTATATGAAAACGCTGTACGGCTTGGAAAATCCGCGCGTCGGTCTGCTCAACAACGGTAGCGAGGAATGCAAGGGAACACCGCTCTATGTGGCAACGCATGCGCGTCTTAGCGCTTGCCGAGATATCAATTTCGTGGGAAATATTGAGGGAAATACGCTGATGCGGGATGCTTGCGATGTGCTGGTGGCCGATGGTTTTACCGGCAATATTTTGGTGAAATCAATCGAGGGAATGGGAAAACTGCTTATGTCGAGTTTGAAAGGCGTTTTCCTCGGTTCCGGTATCAAGGGGAAACTGGCCGCGCTGATGGTCAAACGGGATGTCGGCGATATGAAGCGCCGCTTTGATGCCAATGAGATCGGCGGGGCGCCGATCTTGGGCATTTCCAAGCCGGTCATCAAGGCGCACGGTTCATCGAACGCCAAAGCGTTTAAGAATGCGATCCGCCAAGCCATTGTTTATGCATCGTCTTCTACAATTGCGGATATAACAGCCGCCATGGCACGTTCCGCGGAGGAAAGCACCGCGGTCGGGCAGACCGAGGCGTGACTGTTATTACATTGGAAAGGAGTGAAGAGCGTGGGGATGGCAAATTATCCGTTACCCATGGAACAATTGGAGGCTGTGATCGGCCATACGTATTGTGATCGATCGCTGCTGGAACGAGCGCTAACCCATTCGTCTTATTCCAACGAGTTGGGAGTGCCCGATCATCATATGCTTTGCAATGAGAGATTGGAATTTCTCGGAGATTCCGTTCTTTCCATCATTACAAGTGAATATTTGTTTTCGCATTTCAAAGAGTGTCCCGAGGGTGACTTGACGCGCATGCGTGCCGATGTTGTTTGCGAAAGAGCACTTGCATCTTACGCGGAAAAGATCGAATTGGGAAATTATTTGCGTTTGGGCAAGGGAGAAGAACGCAACAACGGGCGGCATTGCCGTTCTATTGTGGCAGATGCGTTTGAGGCGCTGTTGGCTTCGCTGTATTTGGATGCCGGCAAGGATCAAGTGACCGAATTTTTGTTGCCGTTTATCTCCGAAGCGCTGGGAGCCATGAAACCGAACGGTTTTCACGGAGATTGCAAAACGCTGTTGCAACAATTTGTTCAGCAGAACGAGGGCGATTTTCTGGAATATGTAACGATCGGCGAATCGGGCCCCGATCATCGCAAAACGTTTGTTGTCGAGGCAAGGCTGAACGGCAACATTATCGGCCGCGGCGAGGGGCACTCCAAACGCGCAGCCGAGCAGGCGGCCGCAGGCGCGGCGCTTGAGTTGTTCGGTATGACCGGGGAATGAGCCGAATGGCAAAGAACATACACAAAAATATTCCGATTTTTATTCCGCATTTGGGATGCCCTCATCGCTGTGTCTTTTGCGATCAATGCGCCATCTCGGGCCGGAGTGCTTTTGATATCGACCGGGTGCCGAATGAAATTGAGCGTTCTCTTGCCACATTGCCGCACGATGCGAGGGGGGAGATCGCCTATTTCGGGGGCTCGTTTACCGCCATTGATCGCACATTGATGGTTCGACTGCTCGAACTTGCGCAGGGGTATGTGAATGCGGGGCGCGTGAGCGGGATTCGCTTTTCCACTCGTCCCGATGCCGTTGACGAAGATGTGCTTGACATTCTGTCTCACTATACGATATCCGCTGTTGAGTTGGGATTGCAGAGTATGGACGACGAGGTGCTGAGGCGCTCTCGGCGCGGTCATACGGCCGCACAAGCCGCAGATGCCTGCCGCCGCATTGTGGCGCGGGGATATCCGCTTGTCGGGCAAATGATGCTCGGTCTCCCGGGCTCTGATGCGACCAAGGAGATGGCGACGGCCGACGAGATATGCAACTCCGGTGCATGTGCGGTGCGCGTCTATCCTACGGTTGTGTTTGACGGAACGGCACTTGCCGCGATGTTGCGAGAGGGGGAATACCTACCGCTGACCGACGATGAGGCGATCGAGCGATGCGAGCCGATACTGGAACTGTTCGAGACGCGTGGTGTTGCGGTACTTCGCGTGGGGTTGTGTGCCTCGGAAATGCTGGCGTCTTCGCGTGTGCTGGGCGGAGCCAATCATCCCGCGCTGGGCGAACTTTGTTATGCGGCGGTATTTCGTCGGCGAATGAGTGCGCTGCTGGATGAATTGTCCGAAACAGCGGGGCGAGCGGTCGAATTCGGCGTGCCGTGCGGAAAACTGTCGCAAGCGCTCGGGCAAAAACGCGCCAACGCGCGTGCGCTGATCGAGCGTTACGCGCTCGCGGATGTGCATGTTCGGGAGGATGCGGCATTGAGCGGTACGCAGGTGCGGCTGAGATTGAACTGAATATACCGCAAATACAGGAGGTATAAAAACATTGTATCTGAAATCACTGGAAATGCAAGGCTTTAAGTCGTTTCCCGATAAAACAAAATTGGTGTTCGACGCCGACAGCGCCGTGGTCAATCCCACGGGCAAAACGACCGCATCGAGCGATGCCACGGGCGTGACGGTGATTGTCGGCCCTAACGGCAGCGGTAAGTCCAACATTTCGGACGCCATGCGATGGGTGTTGGGCGAAATATCGTCCAAGACGTTGCGCGGTTCCAAGATGGAAGACGTCATTTTCGGCGGCGCCGACAGTCGCAAGCCTATGGGATATGCCGAAGTTTCCGTTACGTTTGACAACCGCGGCGAAAAAGGACGGCTGGATTGCCCCTACGATGAGGTGACGGTGACCCGTCGCTACTACCGCGCGGGGGAGAGCGAATACTTTATCAATCGTCGCGCTGTGCGGCTGAAGGATATTTACGAATTGTTTATGAACACGGGAATCGGCCGCGACGGCTATTCCATTATCGGGCAGGGGCGTATTGCCGAGATGATTTCGCGTAAGAGCGAAGAGCGTCGCGCCATTTTCGAGGATGCATCGGGCATCGCGAAATATCGCCACAAAAAGACCGAAGCCGAGCGCAAGTTGCAGCAGACCGAGGACAATATGACCCGCGTTCGCGATATCTTCGGCGTGATCGAGTCGCAAGTGGGGCCGCTGGCCAAAGAATCCGAGCGCGCCAAGCGCGCCATGGAATTGATGGAGAGCAAAAAAAGGGCGGACGTCAGCCTTTGGTTATATGATACCGAACGGTTGCGTCGCGAGTTGGATACGGCGGAGGAAAATCTCAGTCGTTCCGCCTTTGATTTGGAACGAGCCGAAGAGGCCGTTGCTTCGATGGAGGCTCAAAATACCCATTTATTCGAGCAGTCTCAGACCAATAAGCGCGAGAGCGAAGAATTGCTGACGCAGATTCGCACGTTGACCGACGATAATCATGTTTTGGACAGTGAATATCGTGTCAAAGAAAGCAACATCGGACATGCCCGCGAGTTGATTGCCGCCACGCAAGGAAGCATGGAGAGCACCGATCGCTCTATGCAGAGCGAGGCGGATGGTTGCGCGGCACACCAAGCCCAAATTGCCACGCTGGAAGAACAGATTGATGCGCTCCGTGTCGAGCAGACGAAACTGCAGCAAGAACAGGCAACCAACGCGGAAACGATTCGAAAGTTGGAAACTAATATCGCAACGGCTCAGACGGATGTCGTGGCTTTGGAGAAACAGGCGACCGATGTGGAGATTCGATTGTCGGTCATTGAAAACGCACGAGCAAACGATGACGGCAAAAACGACACGATGCGCACCGAACTGGATCATTACATTAAAATTTCGACGGATCTGGATGCTCAAGCGAGCAAATTGCGTACGACTGTGGCCGATTATGACGAAAATTTGGCCTCGTTGGAGACACAGATCAACGAACGAAACGCGGAATCGGACAAAATGCGCGGAGAGCATGAGGGCAAGACGGCTTTGCTCAATCAAGCACGACTGCGAGCCGATGCATTGGCTCAGCGCATCGCAACTTACCGGTCGATGGAGGAACATTTCGAGGGCTACGCCAACAGTGTTCGCTATGTCATGAAAGAGTACGGCGCGGGCAACATTGCGGGAACCGTTTACGGGCCGTTGTCTCAATTGATTTCGGTGGATGATCGTTATATTACGGCGATCGAGACGGCTCTGGGGGCTAATTTGCAAAATATCGTCGTGGACAATGAAGCAACGGCCAAAGCGGCGATGTATGCGCTCAAACGCGGCGAAGCGGGACGAGCGACGTTCTTTCCGTTGACATCTATGCGTCCCTCAAGCGAGACCAACGAAATGAAGCAGGCCGCTTCTTTCAAGGGTTATCTGGATGTGGCCGACCGTCTCATTCAGGCCGACGGAAAATTTGCCCATGTGCTGTCCTCGCTGTTGGGACGCACGGTGATCTTTGACGACATCGATCATGCAACCGCCATGGCCAAGGCGACCGGTTTCCGTGTTCGCGTTGTTACGCTGGATGGCCAGCAGATCAATGTGGGCGGATCGTTTACGGGCGGTTCGGTCAAGCAAAAGGGCAGTATGCTCAGCCGTGCGGGAGAGATCAAACGCATGGAAAGCGAACTGAACGAAACCCAAACGAAGGTTGCCGCACTGGAAAAAGAAGTTCATGTGCTGGAAAACAGCATGCGCGACAGCGAAGAAAACGCTGCGAGTTTGGGGAGCCGGAAAGATTTGGTGGCTGTGTTGCGTGCGAGCGAGGCGGCTCAATTGGAGCAGATCTTGGCCAAGCGTGATGCCAACAACACCTTGATGGAAAAACTGCGCGCCGAGTATGAGCAGATCGCGTTGACGCATGCACGCTACGAGGAAGAACTGGAAGTGCTGTGCGCCGAGAAAACGGCGTTGGGCACACAGGTCTCCGAGATTCGCGCCGCGCGCGGTGAAATGGATGAACGGCGGCAGGAAGCGGAAGAGAGACAGGAAGAGTTGGCGGCCGCTCTGACCGATCTTTTCGTTCGGATCAGTGCATGTGAAAAGGACGCCGAGACCGAGCGCATACTGATTACATCGGCCGAAGGACGTATGAATGCGTTTGCCGCTCAAATGGAGACACTACGCGATCGCGTGGCCGAATATCAACATCAAATCGAGCAGATGACGACCGAGATGGCCCACAACCGCGAGCGATTTTCCGTCGGTCAGGCCAAGTTGGACGAACTCAACACCCGCCGCAAATCGGTGGAAGAGGACGGTTTTGCTTTTGAGAAAAAACTGAACGATCTCAACCGCAAAATGCGCGAGAAGATGGATGAGAAAGAACAGATTCTTCGTGTTCATGCCAAAAACGAAAACAAACTGGCCAATTTGCGTGCCGAACAGGACAAGTTGGCGGGAAAACTGCTGGAGGATTACGAACTGACGCGTACCGACGCACTGGCGCTGGGCTATCCTGCCGTTACAGCGGAAAATCGTGCCGAATTGATTGCATTGCAGACCGAGTGCCGCAATAAATTGCGCGGTATGGGAAGCGTTGATCTCAATGCGGTGGAGCGATATAAAGAAGTTAAAGCACAGTACGACAGCATGAGCGAGCGTATTGCGGATCTGGACAAGAGTCGCGCGGAATTGCTCGGAATTATTGATACGCTGGAAAAGGATATGAAAACGTCCTTTATTGATTGCTTTAACCAGATCAACGAAAACTTCGGCCGCGTGTTTGCCGAGTTGTTTGGCGGCGGCAGCGCCGAATTGTCGCTGACCGATCCCGAGAACATTCTTGAGAGCGGCATTGAGATCAAAGCGGCACCTCCCGGTAAGATTATCAAAAATTTGATGCAATTGTCGGGCGGTGAGCAGTCGTTTATCGGTGTTGCGCTGTTCTTTGCCATTTTGCAGGCCAATCCGACGCCGTTTTGCATATTGGACGAGATTGAAGCGGCGTTGGATGAGGTCAATGTCGAACGATTGGCGCAATATATCAAGCGTTATGCGGATGACACCCAGTTTATTATGATCACCCACCGTCGCGGCACCATGGCGGCGGCAACCCGACTTTACGGGGTTACCATGCCGGAACACGGCATTTCCAAGGTGCTGGCGCTGGATGTCGAGAATATCAGTAAAAAGAAAGGAGACGATTGGAATGGCATTTTTGGATAAACTGCGCGCGGGCCTGAATAAGACCAAGAACGCGATTTTCGGAGGGGTGAACGATCTTCTCAAGAACTTTGTTCGGGTGGATGAAGATTTGTTGGACGAATTGGAAGAATTGCTCATTTGTGCCGATGTCGGTGTCGGTGCAACCGAGGATATTATCAGCGAGTTGCGCGAACGCATCAAAGATGGGCGTCTCAAAGAAAAAGAGCAGGTGACGAGTGCTTTGCAGGAGATTTTGACGGATATGATCGGCGAGGGGGAACCGTTGACACTGACGAGCACGCCATCGGTGATCTTGGTCATCGGCGTCAACGGTGCGGGCAAAACCACTTCGATTGGCAAGATTGCGAACAATTTGAAAAAAAGCGGCAAGCGCGTGGTTGTGGCCGCGGCGGATACGTTCCGTGCGGCAGCTATTGAGCAATTGGGGGTGTGGTGCGAGCGTGCGGGGGTGGACATGATTTGCCAGAAAGAGGGCTCCGATCCTGCGGCGGTCGTTTACGATGCGGTCAATTATGCTAAAAACAAGCATGCGGATGTGTTGATCGTTGATACGGCGGGACGTCTCCACAACAAAAAAAATCTCATGAACGAATTGTCGAAAATCAATCGCGTCATCGATCGCGAATTGCCCGATGCGGCGCGCGAGAATCTGCTTGTGCTTGACGCCACGACGGGACAAAACGCCGTGTTGCAGGCCAAGGAATTTCGTCAAACGGCAGATCTGACGGGGCTGATCTTGACCAAACTGGACGGTACGGCTAAGGGCGGAATTGTATTATCCATTAAAAAAGAACTGAACGTTCCCGTCAAATATATCGGTGTGGGCGAGAAAATCGACGATATGGAACCGTTCTCGGCTCGGGAATTTGTTTCGGCACTGTTTTCGAACGAGGTTTGACGGTATGAAGATCGTTCTTGCGTCACAAAATAAAAAGAAAATTGCCGAACTGCGCACACTTTTGAGTGCGTTGATTCCCGATATTGAGATTCTGTCACTTGCCGAGGCCGGTATCTTGGAGGATATTGTGGAGGACGGTGACAGTTTTGAGGCAAATGCGCTGATCAAAGCACGAGCGGCGGCTGCGTCGGGGTACATCGGCGTGGGCGACGATTCCGGACTTTGTGTCGAGGCTTTGGGCGGTGCGCCCGGTATTTATTCGGCTCGTTATGCGGGCAAACACGGTGACGATGAAGCCAATCTTGATCTCGTGCTCAAAAACATGGAGGGAAAAACGAATCGACGTGCGGCGTTTCATTGCTGCATTGCCTGCGCTTTCCCCGATGGCTCCGATCCGATTGTCTGTCATGGTCGGGTGGACGGTGAATTGCTTGACGCACGTGACGGCGATGGCGGGTTCGGTTATGATCCTATTTTTTACTATCCTCCCTACGGCAAGAGTTTCGGCACGATCGGAGCAGAGGAAAAAAACAAGATCAGTCACAGAGCACGGGCGCTGGCGGCATTTGCCGAAGCGCTGGCGGCAAGGTTGACGGAGAGGCAGAGAACATGATGAAATTGACAACAAAACAGCGCGCGTACCTGCGGTCACAAGCAACGCATTTGGACACCATTATGCAAATCGGGAAAGGCGGAGTCGGCGAGGCGATGATCAAGACCGTTGCCGATGCTTTGGAAGCGCGTGAATTGATCAAAATGAAAGTGCTGGAGAACAGCGGCGAATATCCGCGTGACATGGGGGAAAAGTTGGCAACGGCTTGCGATGCCGAACTTGTGACGGTGATCGGCAACAAGATCGTACTTTACCGTCCTGCCGGCGATCCCAAGAAGCGCCGCATTGAACTCCCGAGGATGTAAGACATGCGGATAGGAATTTACGGCGGCAGTTTTTCGCCCGTGCACAACGGTCATGTGGCGGCAGCGAAAGCTTTTATGGAGCAGATGTGGCTGGATATTTTATACATTATGCCTGCGGGCATTCCTCCGCATAAAGAGATTGAGGGCGATGCCAATGGTTGGCAACGCTTGAAAATGTGTGAATTGGCCTTTGACGGTTTGGACGGTGTGCTCATCAGCGATTTGGAGATTCGTCGTGAGGGAAAAAGTTATACGGTTGACACTTTGCGAGCGCTGGCGTCCCCCGAACACCGACTTTTTCTCATGATGGGCACGGATATGCTGTTGACATTGGGGCAATGGAAAGAGCCGGAAGAGATATTCAAACTGTGCTATCCCGTCTATATGAGGAGGGAAGCATCGGACCCGATTTTGGATGCACGCATTGTCGCAAAAATCGAAGAATATCGGCAAAAATACGGCAAGGTTGTTCGGCGTATTACGGGGGATATTGTTCCCGTGTCGAGTTCTATGGTACGGCATGCGGTTGAAAATGGCCTGGATATTTCGAATATGGTGCCCGCCGCGGTGGAAAAATATATCCGCGAGACAGGGCTGTATAAAAGCAGGGGAGGTGTGGTACAATGATGACGGGGGCTGTGATTACCGAGGCAATGTTGGAACAATTGCGCGAACGTGTTCGAACGGTCATGTCCGACAAGCGCTATGCCCACACCTGTGCGGTCGAGCGTATGGCGGTGCGGCTGGGTGAGTTGTATTGTCCCGATCAAATTTTACCATTGCGTGCCGCTGCATTGCTCCATGATATTACAAAAGAAGAAACTTTGGAAAAACAATTGCAATTGTGCAAGAAATTTGATATAATAGTGAAGTCGGGAGATCGGCTTGCTCCCAAGACGTTTCATGCGCGGACGGCGGCCGCCCTCATTGAGCGTGATTTTCCCGAATTTGCATGTGAAACGGTTGTCAGTGCGGTGCGCCGGCACACAACGGGGCGCGCGGAAATGTCATTGACCGATGAAATCATTTATTTGGCAGATTATATTGACGATACGCGCAAATTTCCCGACTGCGTGAAACTCCGTTCTCTGTTTTGGGACGCCAGTCCCGCAGCGATGGACGAGAGGACGAGACTTGCGCATCTGCGCGATGTGCTCATTGTGTCCTTTGACATGACGATCGGTGCTTTGCTGGCGGAGGGTGCTGTGATCAGCACGGATACCATCGAGGCACGCAATTGGTTGCTGGAGCAAAGAAGCGAGGCCTGATGTTTCTTCGGTTACATAATCCCATAAACAAGGAGTGTAACCATGAAACGCAAATTGACCGCCAAGGCTTTGATATTACCGCTGCTCGTTGCTTTTCTCCTATTGCTTCCGTTGCTTGGCGCGGCGGTGATCGGAGAACATCGTTATGAGCGCACGCATCCTGCCTATTTGCAGCATTTTTGGTTGCGTCTGTTGGGAGAGGAAACGATGCCTCTGACGGATGGCGACGGCGATTTGCCTACGGGCGGACAGGGCGGTAAGATCAACATTTTGGTGGTTGGCAAAGATCGTGCGGCGGGCTTGACGGATGTGATGATGCTGGCTTCGCTGGATACCGAGGCGCATTCTTTGCAACTGTTACAAATTCCGCGCGACACCTATGCGGCCTATACGCAACGTGATTACAAGAAAATCAACGGTGCGTATGCACAACTGGGCGGTACCGCCTTGGCGGATTTTATGAGCCGCAATATGGGCGTGGCGGTGGATCATTTCGTTTGCGTTGATTTGGATGTGCTGGGAGATATGGTGGAGTTGATCGGAGGCGTTCGCATGAATGTCCCTGCCGATATGGATTATGACGATCCCGACCAAGATCTGCATATCCATATCAAGGCGGGAGAGCAAGTGCTTGACGGTGAGGCCGCACAAAACTTTGTTCGCTTTCGTTCGGGCTATGCGCTGGCGGATGTCGGGCGTATGGATGCGCAGAAATTATTTCTCTCGGCTCTTGCCAAGCAGGCGCTGGATCATCTGACACCGGCGCAGACGGTGAATTTGGTGTGCAGTTGTTTCGGTAAAGTTAAAACGGACATGGATCTCGGTACGTGTATCGAATGCGTCAAACTGATGCGGACAGTCGGTTTGTCTGATCTGCACATGGCTACGTTGCCCGGCGCTTCGGCGCGGTCGGGCGGAAATCGCGGCGCATGGTATTATATTCTCAATCGAGACGGTACGGCACAGTTGCTTCAACGTACCATGGGAGAGACAGAGACATTTGATCCCGATGGCGTGTTCAACAATGCGGAAAAAAGTTCGTTTAATGAAATATATACCGCGCCCGCCGAAAGCATACAATTGCATGAATCCACAGCGCAAGGGGCGTTGGACGGCCAACTGACGGTTCGCCGCACGGGGTGACTTGCGCGCTACATAAAAATCATACAAATACATAGGGGAAGTGAAAACAATGGAAGAGATGATCAAATCTGCGGGCCGCGAGGCCGGCAACGGCGATGGTGTGCTGTTGCCCGAGGAGGAATATCGCAAATTGCCGCCGCTGTCGGTTACCGAACCGAAAGAGATGGCAGAAGAAATCGCTCACATTTTGGATTGCAAGCGCGGTCACGATGTGAAAGTGATCTATGTTGAGGATAAAACGGTTGTTGCCGATTATTTTGTGCTGTGCACGGCAAACTCGGGTACGCATATCAAATCGCTGATCGGCGAAGTGGAATATCGCTTGAATCTGCGCGGCGTGGACGCTCATCATGTTGAGGGCAGAGAAAACAACGCTTGGGTTATTGCGGATTATCTGAGCGTCATTGTACATGTGTTCAGTCGCGAAGCGCGTGATTTTTATAATCTCGATAAATTATACGGTGACGGTTTTGACGCTTGACAGTCGTATGGATGTGTAAATGAAGACAGACAAAAATTTGATATATGCAGAGGAGAAAAAACGATGAAGTATGATTTTTCCGCGGTAGAGCAGAAATGGCAAAAAAAGTGGGATGACGCGGGTATTTTCCATGCTGTGGATGCCTCGGACAAGCCAAAGTTTTACGGCTTGGTCGAATTCCCGTATCCGTCGGGCGCCGGCATGCATGTCGGTCACATCAAAGCTTATTCTGGACTTGAAGTGATTTCGCGTAAGAGACGCATGCAGGGGTACAATGTGCTGTTTCCGATCGGCTTTGATGCTTACGGTCTTCCTACCGAGAACTATGCGATCAAAACAGGGATTCACCCTCGTCAAGTGACCGATAAAAATATCGAAAAATTCACGTCTCAGTTGCGTCGTGTCGGTTTTTCTTTTGACTGGACACGCGTCATCGATACGACAGAAGAGGAATACTACCGCTGGACGCAGTACATATTCCTTAAATTGTTTGAAAAGGGATTGGCATTCCGCGACACGGCACTTGTCAACTATTGCCCGACTTGCAAGGTCGTGCTCTCTAATGAGGATTCTCAGGGCGGTAAGTGCGACATCTGCCACAGCGACGTTGTGCAAAAATCCAAAGATGTGTGGTATTTGCGCATTACCGAGTATGCCGATAAACTGTTGCAGGGACTGGACGAAGTTGATTATTTGCCTCAAGTGAAGCAACAACAGATCAACTGGATCGGAAAATCGACGGGCGCCTTTGTTAATTTCGGTATTGCCGACAGCGATGAGACGCTGCGCATCTATACCACTCGCCCCGACACGCTGTTCGGCGTGACCTTTATGGTCATTGCCCCCGAGCATCCGCTGATCGACAAAATGGCGGATCGCATCGCCAACATGGACGCGATCACGGCCTATCGCAATGAGTGTGCCAAAAAGACAGAATTTGAGCGCACACAACTGGTCAAGGAAAAGACGGGCGTGAAGATCGACGGCCTTTGCGGCATCAACCCGGTGAACGGCAAGCAAATCCCGATCTATATTGCCGATTATGTTATGATGGGCTATGGGACGGGGGCCATTATGGCCGTTCCGGCACACGATGAGCGCGACTATGCCTTTGCCAAGAAGTTCGGCATTGATATTGTCGAAGTCATTAAGGGCGGAGATATTTCGACAGAGGCTTATACGGGTGACGGTGAGATGGTCAACTCGGATTTCCTTAACGGCTATGATAACAAAAAAGATTCCATTGCCCGCATGATCGAATATCTCAAGGAAAAAGGTATCGGTGAGATGGGCGTGCAATATAAAATGAAAGATTGGGCTTTCAATCGTCAGAGATATTGGGGCGAGCCCATTCCGATTGTGCATTGTCCCAAGTGTGGAATGGTTCCCGTGCCTTATGACGAGTTGCCGTTGCGCTTGCCCGAGGTCAGCGAATTTGCTCCCGGCGAGGGCGGCGAGAGCCCGTTGGCAAAAATCGAATCGTTTGTCAATTGTACTTGCCCCAAATGCGGCGGCGCGGCCAAGCGTGAGACCGATACCATGCCACAATGGGCCGGCTCGTCTTGGTACTTCCTGCGTTACATCGACCCGCACAATACCAAAGCGTTGGCAGATCCCGACAAACTGAAGTATTGGCTCCCCGTGGATTGGTACAACGGCGGCATGGAGCATACGACGCTGCATCTG
>CAZOHP010000052.1:0-12823 GCA_964579815.1 uncultured Lachnospiraceae bacterium | reverse complement strand
TTTGCCCCCTTTTCATTTTTGTGAAAAATATCAACTCCGCGGCTTGTTTTTGAATATCAATGTGGCAAGATAGCCAAAGCAAAGTGCCGCCGCCGTCCCGCCAGACGCCGCAGTGAGCCCACCGGTCAGTGCACCAAGCAGCCCGCGTTCATCCACGGCGCGACGCACTCCTTTGGAAATCAAATAGCCGAAGCCCGTTAAAGGGGTAGTTGCTCCCGCGCCGGCAAACTCAACCAACGGTTGATAAACGCCAACAGCGCCGAGAAACACTCCCAAAACGACGTAAGCCACAAGAATACGGGCCGGCGTCAATTTTGTTTTGTCCAGTAAAATTTGTGCCAACACGCACCACAAGCCGCCGACCGCGAAAGCCCAGACAAACGGTAAAATTATATCCATCTTTTTCTCTCCTCATTACATATGCGGACTTTCCAAGACCAACAAATGAGCAATACCGGGAATTGACAGTCCCTGCTGAATGCTGGCCGGGCTCATCATTGCCCCCGTGCCCATCAAGATCATTCGACGAATATCTCCCCGCTCCAATTTGGGTAGCAAATAGGACGCCGTAACAACTGCCGAGCAGCCGCATCCGGAACCGCCTGCATGAATATCCTGTGTTCGACCGCAATAAATAATTTGACCGCAATCTTGATAACGTACGCCAAGTTCATAGCCTTCAAACCGCATCAAATCTTGAAAAAGTGCCCCTCCCTCATAGCCGAGATCGCCGGTGACGATCAGATCGTAATTATCCGGCCGTGTGTTACTGTCTCCAAAAAATCTGACAAGCGTGTCGGCGGCAGCCGGTGCCATCGCGGCGCCCATATTATTGGTATCCGTAATTCCTTTATCCACCGCAATTCCCGGCAGTGCCGCGCTCATTCGTACACGTCCCGAGACGGGCGGCCCCACAATAAACGCCCCCGCTCCGGTCACCGTCCATTGGGCGGTGGGCGGACGTTGCCCTCCGTATTCAAGCGGTGTCCGGTATTGACGTTCGGCAGTGCAATTATGACTGGATGCAACGGCGGCGCATGACTTCATCACACCGTGCGTTGTCATCATCCCGGCAAGCATCAATCCCTCCGCGGCTGTTGAGCAAGCACCGTATAAACCGAAATAAGGAACATCAAAATCAAGGAGACCATACGCCGAACCGACACATTGATTGAGCAAATCCCCCGCAAAAATACCGTCCAGCGCCCGCTCTTTCAAATCGCATTTGTCCAATGCACCGTTCAGTGCTCTTCGCTGCATCTCGCTCTCGGCCTTTTCAAATGTATCTTGGCCAAAGCGATCGCCCCCGTCTGTTTTATCCTCCCAAAAATCAAAGCACGAACCAATCGGCCCCTCATGTTCCAAATAACCGACAACTGACGCGGCTCCCAAAATCGACGAATCCAATTTGATCACTCCGTTCATGTCTGCCTTCCTTTCGCATTGGTGATTCTTGTGCTATTATTTGTGCCAAAGGCTTGCATTATACAAAAAAATATGCTATAATGAAGTTAAAAATAATCGTCGCACACGGCGGCAAAAGAGTAAAGGAGCATTGTTATGACACACATTCTCGAAAACAAACAATTGCGCGTTGAGATCGACGAGCACGGCGCACAGGTCATGTCCATCTACGAAAAGACATCAAACACCGAGTACCTTTGGCAGGGCGATGCCACTTATTGGGCGGGGCGCGCCACACTGCTCTTTCCCATTTGCGGCCGTTTGATTGAGGGCCGCTACACCTACAAAGGCAAAAGTTACGATATGCTGTTGCACGGCTTCATTCGCAACGTAGATCTCACGGTATCCGCAAAAAATATCACCTCAGAGGAACCGAGCATCTCTCTGACCTATTCGGACAACGAGTTGACTCGCGCACAGTACCCCTTTGCATTCCGCTACACCGTCACCTACACACTGCGCGGAAACACGCTTGACCATAAGTTCCTTGTCGAAAATACAGGCGACGAGGTGCTTCCTTTCGGTATCGGCGGTCATCCCGGGTTCAATATTCCTCTGGAAGCGGGCACAACCTTTACCGACTATTACATCGAATTTTCCGACATTTGCCCCGCACGAAAACTTATTTTAACCGAGACCTGCTTTATGACCGATGAAACCGAGCCGTTCCCGCTTGAGAACGGAAAAATTTACCGCTTGCACCATGACATGTTCGACAATGATGCCATTTTCCTGCGTGACATGGCAACCTCGGTCACTCTAAAATCAGACAAAACCACCAAAGCGGTCACCGTTTCATACACCAACATGCCCTATCTCGGGCTGTGGCACAAACCGAAAACGGAGGCTCCCTATATGTGCATCGAGCCTTGGAACGGCCTGCCCGCAGATGACGGCATTGTCGACGATATGGCCACAAAGAAATACATGAACCGCATTCGCCCCGGTGAAAGCGCCGAATTCGGCATGTCCATCACCATCCATAAATAAAATTCCATTGATAAAACTCGCCGTTTTGCGATACAAAACGGCGAGTTTTCGGTTCATCGGAAACGTTGCAGTCACGCCCCCGCATATCGCACGGAATTTTCCTCCTTTTAAATTACCATATTTTTTGGACTATCATTTTTGCTCATCTCGTACTATAATGTTAGTAACCAACGATTGATGAACGCCCCCGGTTTGTAGGGCGATCACAGCGACCGTTATCGCTACGAGGAGGAACGTACCATGGATCTAATCAGGATCGATGACAACAAAATGAAGATCATGCTAACCCCTGTGGATATGCAAAGTTATTCTCTTAACGCCGAGGAGATCGACTGTACCAAAACCGAAACACGCCGTGCATTTCGTCACATTTTGGACGACGTCCGCTCGCAAACGGGCTTTGACGCACAAGGCAACAAAATCTATGTCCAACTTTATCCGTCACGTGAGGGCGGATGCGAGATGTTCGTCACCAAACTTGATGTCGTTTGCGCCATAGGCGAGCCGGCCGAACGGCGCTCACTGAGTCTCGGCAACACCACTCCATCGCCACAAAGTCATTCGCGGCAAGAAAGCGAGGGAGATCGCGGGCGCACCATCGCTTTTGCTTTTGAAACGCTGGAGCATCTGCTCCGCGTTTGCCGATGGCTACGCGCACAAGCCTTTCTCGGCGGCAGTGCGGCCTACCGCGGGGAAGAAGGCCGATATTATCTGTTGTTGTCCGACCGCTCCGGTGATCATTCCGTGCGCCATCTGCCGCTTGACCGTAACATTCTCTCTTTTATCTGCGAATACGGCACACAGCAAAACGCGGAAACCGTGCGCCTCTACATACGCGAACACGGCTGCCCGATCTGCGAAAAAAACGCCGTTGCACGTTTGGCGGGGCTCTGAAGTCAGACGCATTTCCTTGACAAAAGGAATGTCATATGATATAATGATGACAGCATCATTTTCAACGGAAAGGATCGTTATATTATGTCACATATTTTGGTCGTCAGTTCCGCCAACATGGATTTTGTCATGCCCGTAGCTGATTTCCCGGAGCGTGGGCAGACCGTGATCGATCGCGGATCATACCGCCACGTTCCAGGAGGAAAAGGAGCCAATTCGGCCGTTGCCATTGCACGATTGGGCGGACAATGTACCTTTTGTGCCAAACTGGGCCGAGACGCCGAGGGCGATGCCCTCGCTACCCTGTATGCCGCCGAAAATATCGATTGTTCCGCGCTCTGCCGCAGTGATACCGCTCCAACGGGGCTGGCTGCCATTTTGGTGGAAAACGACGGTGCCAATCGCATCATCGTCTACCCGGGCGCCAACGCCGCATTGACCGAGCAGGATATCGACCATGCGCTACGCTGTCGCCCCGATGCCCTGTATTTGCAAACCGAAATCGCAACATCCGCCGTTCTGTACGCCGCCAATGCCGCCGCGAACCTTGGTATTCCCACGTTTCTTGACGCCGGTCCGGCCGACTCGAATTTTCCGCTCGACAAACTCCCGCCGCTCACCGTATTCTCTCCCAATGAGACCGAGGCCGCGATCTATACGGGGATTTTGCCGGACAGCGAGGACGCCTGCGCGGCTTGTGCCAAAGCGCTCGCCCAACGATTGACCGCTCGTTATATCGTGCTCAAATTGGGGGCACGCGGCGCATATCTCTACGAACCACAAACGCAAAGCGGCACCCTCTTCCCCGCGCACCCCGTCAAAGCGGTGGATTCCACTGCGGCGGGCGACGCTTTCACGGCGGCATTGACGCTACATTATCTTGAAACAGGCGACATGCCTACGGCAATTCGTTACGCCAATGCGGTCGGCGCACTGACCGTCAGCCGTGCAGGAGCCTCATCTTCCATTCCGACGGCAGATGAAGTACGGCACCTGCTCCGCTCCTAACAACAAAAAGACCCGCCCCCGATAATTTCGGGAGCGGATTTTTTTACCTTATTGAATGTTCAACGCTCAGCGGACATCCCAATAGGCGTCCATGACTTTCTGTAAGTTTGCCTCATACGACTGCGAGTATGTATCATAAGCAGTCTTGTAACTGGTCGCCTCCACTCGCATCAAACTATTGCCGAAAGACGTCCACATAAAATCGAGCGCCGTAATATGAGCGAAAGCAAAGTCGAAAGACATGTGATCGCGGATGATATCCAGCATTTTGCTTGATTCATCGTCCTTGGTCGTGCGGCCTTTCAAAACCACATCATAATAAGTGGGAATCACCGAATGCTTGCTCTCTGCGCTCAGCGCGTCAAAGACCGTGCCGCAGAATTCGGGATCATTGGTGTGTCCGGGAATGATAAACACCGAGAATATGTCCGAAGAATGCGAGCAGTATTCTTCTTGTTCATCATCCAATTTTGGCATGGGAAGAATGCCGAATTTGCCATCCATCTCACGCAGAGTCTGCGAATCAGTCAAGCGAGCCGGCATAAACAGACATCTGTCTTGCATAAACATGCCCAATCCGGTTTCCACATTGCCATCGTCTGAGGTAGTATTCTTGTATATGCAATCATTGTCCCAAATATAGGAATGCAACGTGCCGTAGATGCTCTCGGTCTTTTCGTTGTAGAGGCACAACTCATATTCGCCGTCATCGTTCATGCGCGTCACAGGGATGTCAAAATAGGTCAGCATCGCACGGGCAGTAAAGCGATTGAGGTACATGCCGTAGGTATCGTTTTCGTCCCACATGTCATTACCGTCATCGGCCGAAGACTGCTGCGCGCAATCCATCAGTACTTCCATCGTGAATTCCCCGTCGGAAGCCAAGGTGTACAGCGTATCGGTAAGCCCGAGTCTGTCGGAGATCTGCATATTGAAGTACATTGCATTGAGGTTCTGCCACATCGTATAAGACAAGTCACTCAAGAGCATGTAGCAACGATCGTTGATGATCGTGTTTTCAAACCAACTCTGAACATACCACGGCATTTCAACGTCAATCGAATCAATCGAATTGACATCGTAATAATAACCGGTAATCGCGCCGTCGGCGGCAAAAGCTTCGTACACGGAACTCATTTGGAAATCTTGGTCCCCCGACGAGAAACTGGTGTAAATACGGTTAATGTAAGCACCTTTGTTAGTCCAGCCGCCGGTCGTAGTCACATTCTCAAAAGTGATCCCCAAATACTCCGCTACACGGTTGTTACGATAGAAAATAGCGGTATCCATCGTGTCACCGGCAGCCTCATCCTCATCGGCAATAAACAGCTCCATTCGGCGACTGCCGTCTTCCGTCAAAAACGTGAATGTTTTGCCGTAATTTTGTTTGGGAATCGTCAGCAAATAATCATTTTCATCGGTCTTGTCGGAATCTCCCGGCGTCGTACCGGGATCGTCGTTTCCGGGGTTCGAGGGGCCGTCATCGGGATCGGGCGTGTCATTGCTACAAGCCACAAATGCCAAGCAACTCAGCACCATCAAAAGTGCCAGCATCAACGTCGCTGTTCTTTTCCACGTGTTTTTCATAATTACCTCCATAATAATTTGTATTGATATACAACGTAATTATAACGTGAAAGACTAAAATTGTCAATCCTAAAATATTGATTTTTTGCCCCTCATTCATTTTTTCATCGAAATACCCAATTTTCTGCAAACTACTTTGTACAAAACAAACAATCCCCGTTCTATCCTATGATAGAACGGGGATTGTTTCGGCGAAGTGCCGATTATCTGACATCCCAATATGCATCGAGAATCTTATCCAAGTATTCTTGGTAAGCCGTCTCTTGTGATTCGTAAGTAGTCTTGTAACTCGAAAGGTTCTGATTGGAAACCGCGCCGCCGAAATGCGTCCACATGTTGCCAAGCGAAGACAAATGAGCAAACGCGAAGTCGAAATACAGATGATCGCGAATGATATCCAGCATTTCATACGACTGAGGGTCTCTGGTGGTGCGGCCCTTCAAAACAACGTCGTAATACGCGGGAATAACCGAATATTTGTTCTCCGCGCTGAGCGCATTCAACACCGTGCCGACATACTCGGGATCTTCCGCGTGCGACGGAATCATAAACACGGTGAAAGTGTCATTGGCATGAGACTTGTAGTCTTCTTGAGTGTCGTCATATTTGGGAAGCGGCAAAATACCGAAAGAGCCCTCCATCTCGCGCAGATCCTGCGAAGTGGACAAAGAAGCGGGCAGGAACAGCAATCTGTCTTCCTTGAACATAGCACCCGTCACGGAATAATTGTTGTGATCGTTCGGGTTCTTGTTGTTCATAAACACGAAATCGTAATTGAAGATATAATTCTGCAATGTAGCGAACACATCCTCGGTACGTTCATTATACAGAACAATCTCATACTCGCCGTCATCCGATGCCTCGATCACGGGAATGTCGAAATAAGTCAAAAATGCGCGGCAATTGAAAGGATTGAAGCAAATACCGTATGTATCGTTCTCGTCCCACACATCGTTACCGTCATCTTGAGCAACCAACTCGGCGCACTCCATGACATATTCCAGCGTCAAGTCACCGGCAGCTGCCAATTCGTACAAGGAATCCGTGATGCCCAATCTACTTGAGATCTGCTTGTTAAAATACATCGCGTTGATTTGTTGCCACATCGTGTAGGACAAGTCGCTGAGCACCATATAGATACGATCGTTGATCAGCGTATTTTCCTGCCAACTCTGTACATACCACGGGCTGTCGAAATCGACCGATTCCAGCGAGTTAACGTCATAACCGAGGCCGGCAACCGCCAACTCTGCCGCATAGGCCATATACACGGAAACCATTTGGAAATCTTGGTCACCGGTCTGATAACTTTGGCTGACACGGTTGATGTAATTGCCTTTGTCGAACCAACTGGAGTTCGGGTCGGCAATCAGGTCGAAATCCACGCCCAAATATTCCGACACGCGGTTGTTACGATAGAAAATAGCCATCGAAACGGTATCGCCCAGTGCGTCGTCTTCGCTTTCGAGGTAGACTTCCTCCTCACGATAGCCCTCGGGCGTCAAGAAAGTAAAATTCTTGCCGTAATTCTTTTTGGGGATTGTCAGCAGGTAATCATTCTCGTCGGTCTTGTTGGAATCATCGGAATCGTCGGGATCATTCGGCGTCGTACCGGGATCGTCGTTTCCGGGGTTCGAGGGGCCGTCATCGGGATCGGGCGTGTCATTGTTGCAAGCCACAAATGCCAAGCAACTCAGCACCATCAAAAGCGCCAACGCCAACGTCGCCATTCTTTGCCATGTGTTTTTCATAATTTCCTCCGTAAAAATTTGCATAACGATACGATGATATTATATGACAAAAGAATAAAATTGTCAATCCCCCAACGGCGAATTTATCTCCCCCGCTCCGCTTTTCGGCAAACTGCATAAATTCATAGTGTGCATTTTGTTGAAATAATACAATCATACTTCTTCAAACGACCGTATCACCGCATCCGCCGTACCGCACATTTCTTCCCATCGGGAAGCCGCTTGATCGTCATATACGCCGACGGTTGTAAGTCCCGCCTCTTTGGCCGCACGAATCGCCGCCACATGATCGTCGAAGAAAAGCGCATCCTCCGCGCGCACATCCAAATAGCGCAAGGCGGTACGATAGATTTCGGGATCGGATTTCGGCAGACCGATCCCGTCGCAGGTCAAGATCAAACCGAAGTAGCCCGTCATGCCGTTACGCTCCAAACAGGGCAAAATGCGAGACGGCGTCGCTGCCGTTACCAAACCGATCTTGACACCGTTCGCGCGCAATCGTTCCGCCAGCATCTTCGCCCCCGGCTTGAGTTTGATGGTGTTGACATATTCCGCATCGGCCAGTTCGTCGATCTCATTGAGAATGGATTCCACCGTCCCGCGGCAACCGTAATCAAGAAAACACTGCGCCGTATCCTCTTCCGAGAGCGGCACGAGCATATCGAGAAAATCGTCCGGAACAGTAGCGCCATGGCGTTCCACGATCGTCATATCCACTCGCTTCCACATTCCCATGGAATCCACAAGCGTTCCGTCAAAATCAAACAGCACCGCCTTTTTTCGATCTGTTAAATTGCTTTTTCTGTTCATCGTTTGTTCCCCCGTTTTGCATCAGTTCTTACAGTATATCACAAAATTCGCCCCAACGCAACCCATTCCCCTAATCGAAGCACGCCAAAGCCCGCCCATATGGAAAGGTATGCTCTCAAGCGGAGCAAGAAAATTTATTTCGCACACGGAACGGAACGCCGTGAAAGAAAATTCGACACCCAAAATTTCGTATATGCGTATAAATCATCCAACGTTATTGCCGAATATTCGCGGCAATAACGCATATATTCGCAAAACAGTCCGTCGATAAATATCTGAATCTCTATTTCAATATACTCGTTGTTTTTGATTCGAATGTCGTTTTTGCATACTTCCGTCAGTGTTTTGGAAGCAACCGTCGTCAATTTTTTCGCGGCAAAAATACTGTCGTTCGATTTGCACAATAACCGATAATTCTCGTCGTTTTGACAGATGTATTCAAAAACGGAATCGATAAATTGCATAATGCTCTGCGATGTAAGTAAACGCGTTTTATCGAAAAAATCGTCGATCAATTCGTTTTCGTATTCTTCCGCAACACCGTAAATATCATCGTAATGCGAATAAAAGGTCCCACGGCTGAGTTCGGCTCGGAGACATAATTCACTCACGGAAATACTCGATAAATTCTTTTTTTCGGAAAGCATTTCGGCAAATACTTTTTTGATCAATCGCTTCGTTTTCTTTGATGAATTATTCAAATTTCTGGCTTTCATAATCTCCTCCGAAATATCAACACAATTCCGCGTAATGTTGATATATTCTCACTGCTTACATTTTTGTGCTTTCATTTTGATTGCACGTGTATTATACTATAACACAGTTCAAATGTCAACACTGTTTACTTGGAGGGGGAAACAACAAATTGAACAAAAAATTTATTTCTGATTTCGAGCACGTCATAGAAACAACCGGCCTCACCAAAGATTACGGATTCGGGAGAGGCGTTTTTGACGTCAATATTCATGTGGATCAAGGCGAAGTGTTCGGCTTTTTAGGACCGAACGGCGCAGGCAAATCGACGACGATCCGACACTTAATGGGCTTTTCGAAGCCCGATTCCGGCAACACGAAAATACTCGGGCTGGAGACTTTTGAAAATTACGACAAGGTTTTAAGTCGCGTCGGTTACATTCCGGGCGAAATCGCTCTGCCCGCAGGGCTAACCGGCTGGGAGTTTATCCGAATGATGCAAAGCATGCAAAACATACACAACGAGACAAGGTTGAACGAAATGCTCGACTTGTTTGAATTAAAGGATAATGTTTTAATCGGCGAAACCAAACGAATGAGTTTGGGTGTAAAACGCAAGCTTGCCGTTGTAACGGCGTTTATGTCCGATCCCGACGTATTGATTTTAGATGAACCGACAAGCGGACTTGATCCCGTGATGCAAGAAAACTTTATTCGATTTATTCACAAAGAGAAAAAACGCGGCAAAACAATCTTGCTGTCCAGCCATATTTTTTCGGAAATCGATTCCACTTGCGACAGAATCGCCATCATTAAAGACGGCAGAATCGTTTCCGAGTTTATCGCAAATGATTTGAAACACGCCTCGCGCAAGTATTATACAGTCGGATTTCAAGATGTTCGCGGAAAAAAAGCGTTTTTGGCAAAAGCAAAACAAATCGGTTCGTTTTCCCTGATCACGGAAAAGCAAAACGAAATTTACATTTCCGTAGACGATACAGACCTCAATATGCTGATCGCTCTTTTGGCCGCGCTTCCTGTTTCGTCTTTCAGCAACAGAAAAGAAACGCTGGAGGATTACTTTATGAAGTTCTATAAGGAAGACAAAAATTTCGGAGGTGCGTTATCGTGAACATGATCGAAACCAAGCAGTTAACGAAAGATTACGGAAACAACCGCGGAATATTCGGACTGGATTTAACGATAAAAGAAGGCGAAATGGTCGGTTATGTCGGCACAAACGGAAGCGGAAAAACAACGACAATCCGACACATGATGGGATTTTTGAAACCAACGTCGGGCGAGGCGTTCGTGACGGGTTTGTCATCTTGGGAACATTCAAGCGAAATCGTAAAAAAAATAGGGTATGTTCCCGGAGAAATCGCTTTTCCCGATTTGAAAACCGGCATTGATTTTTTGAAGTGTCAGGCTGATTTTTTGGGACTTCACGATATGTCTTACGCCAACGAACTGATTGAACGCTTGCAACTGGATCCGCGTGCAAACCTAAAACGAATGAGCAAGGGTATGAAACAAAAAACGGCCCTTGTCGCCGCGTTGATGAATCATGCCCCTATCATTATCCTCGACGAGCCGACAACGGGACTGGATCCTCTCATGCGCGCGACTTTTTTGGACATTATCCAAGAAGAACATCGAAAAGGCAAAACCATTTTTATGAGCAGCCACAGTTTTGACGAATTGGAAAAGACCTGTGACAAAGTTGCACTGATCAATGACGGACGCATTGTGGATCTATGCGACATGAACGAAATACGCAATCGACCGACGAAAGAGTTCAAGATAGAATTTCATTCGGCAGACGATTTCAACCGATTCTTAAATGAAGATTACGAAAAGATACGTTTGCAAAAACAATATCATCAAGTAACCATTCGTATTCGCGCACAGGATACGGCAAAACTTCTCGGCGTTTTGCAACATTACAACGTGAAATTCATTTCGGAATTGCCGTATACACTCGAAATGCACTTCAAAAACATTTTATTTTCAAAACAAGATTATGCAAAGGAGCAGTAAACATATGTTCAGTAAAGCCTTATTCAAGCAGTCTTGCAAAGCGAACGGTGCGATGTGGACCATTATCACGTTTGCAACATGCTTTATGCTCGCCTGTGTCATGCTGATTTCCGGCAACGGAAATATAGGCGAGGTGAAAAATTCGATTCAAGATACAATCATAACAAAAGAAGTAGATGCTCAAATGCAAAAGCGAGCACTATCCTATTATGATAATGCCTATGACGGTCTAACGGAATTCGATTCCCTCTTTTCCGAAAATGCCGCGGATACCCTTTCGTATCTTGTTTGGCTCGGAAATATGCCGCAACAGAGCGATTTTTCCGATTCGAATACCTATGCGGCCGCTATGACCGCTTGGCAAAGTGCCACACCCGAACCGAAAACAGTTGCGGGAGAAAAATATGTCGCTCTGATCTCCGAATGGCAAAGCAATATGCCGTCACAAGAGATCTTTGAAAGCGACGTCGAGTATCTTTCCGCATTGCAAACTTGGCAAAACCAATCGCCTGCCACCCAAGAAATCGCGATCACAACGGCATATACCTATGCTTGCGAAGACTTGCAAGCGTACGTGAACGAGAAAGCAGCCGCATCGGGTTACGCGGAAGATGCAACGGAAACGCAAGAAATGCTCGGCAGCGTGATGTACACGCTGAATCCCAACGGCAAGTTTAACGATTTTTATGAGGAAAACGGCGAAGAAGCCCCGGATAATTACGATATTTTATCTCTAATATCGCATATTTCCTCGGGCGATGCGGAAATGTATCTTTCTTCTTCGGAACGCAACGATTATCGTGCGCGCAGAGTTTCGAACGGTTCTTCGATCTTTATTGCCGGGAATATGGTAAAGGCAGAAAATGTAACCGCTCTGATCGACGCACTTTCGGAATACGGCGTCAGTCAAGAAAAATACAATTCGTTCGGCTACACCTATGATTCGATCGAGCATTTGGCCAAAACAGCGATTGCAACATATCAAGGCCGACTCGAATATGAAATCGATCTGTTGCAAAAGGAGTATAGGAACGGAGTGTTCAAAGATGAAACGGCATATACCGCCGCAATCTCCGAAAAGCGACAAGAATTGTCCTCCGATATTTCGTCAAGTTTTCTTTCCACCTTGCCCGATACGGTTTCCGAGGCGTTGGAAGAAATCGGGAAAGCGGATTTGTATACCCTTGTGGTCGGTTCGATATTTTACAAATTGGCCGGGCTGCTGCTCCCCATCATCTATATGATCATGGCTTCCAACAACTTGATCGCGGGACAGGTAGACAGCGGTTCCATGGCTTATGTTCTCTCCACTTCCACAAAAAGAATCACCGTCGTATTTACACAGGCGGTATATTTAATCGGTTCACTGTTTTGCATGTTCTGTTTAACAACGGCCACCGGGTGCGTCTGCCTGTCTTTGGTGTCGGAAGACATCACGCTGACATACGGAAACTTAATTCTGTTGAATATCGGCGCATTTCTCGTGTTGTTTGCTCTTTCGGGGCTGTGTTTCTTCACTTCCTGCATATTTGACAGAAGCAAACGTTCGATGGCGATCGGCGGAGGACTCAGCATTTTCGCCCTCG
>CAZOHP010000051.1:0-13159 GCA_964579815.1 uncultured Lachnospiraceae bacterium | reverse complement strand
TCGGCCGTGTTATTCTCCGGCTCGTTCCAAATTTCCCAATATTTGATGGAATAAGTATAACCGTTCGCCCACCCCTCGGTATAGTGGCGAATGACATGCTCGCAAATGCGCGCCCATTTTTCAAAATCGGGCGGAGGCAAAATATTGTAGCGACGGATCTGACAGTAATTTTCGATGGTCACGCCCAGACGATAGATCGGCTCCACACCGGATTCCATCAACTTGGAAATCAGAACATCCGTAAAAGCGAAATCGTACGAGGCAGGGTCATTTTCGTCGGCTTCGAAATTACGGAAAATATTGGGAATGTCGACATAAACCATACCGCCGTACGATCCCCCCATATCATGCAAGCGAGAATAGGGAATATGCGCTTCGGTCAAAAAGTGCAAATACGCTCCGTCCGGCGCAGTCCAAGGCGGCTGACCGACGCCATGCATTGCCTTGATCTTTCCTTTGATTTTGCTAAAATCTACGTTGAGTTGATAAGTGTTCACGGCTGTATCCTCCATTTTTTTCTCATTATAGCATGGAAAAAGCAAAAAGTCAACAATAAATATAAAAAATCGTTTTCAAAAAAGCCGAGCGTCTCAACGGATTTTAATTCCTTACTTGGAATTGTATTGTCATAAAATATATGGCAAAAATCATAGAATTAAAAATATTTTTCCGTTTTTGGCATTTTTCTATTGACAAGCGCCGATGTTTACGGTATAATGATATCAACAAAGAAAGCGGGCGGTTGATCGAACGGCATTGCCCGCAATATTTTCACAAGAAAGGAAACGCTCCTATGGCATCCAAACCTACCAAAAAAAACATCCCGGTCGTCGCCATGGTCTCCGACAAGGAGGAACGCGACAAAGCCATCAAGACCGCCATGGCCAAGATCGAGCGCGATTTCGGCGCAGGCGCCATCATGAAATTGGGCGAAAACACTCGCATGGAGGTGCAATCCATTCCCACGGGTTCCCTGTCTCTTGACCTTGCCCTCGGCATCGGCGGTGTACCGCGCGGCCGTATCATTGAAATCTTCGGCCCGGAATCTTCGGGTAAAACCACCGTTGCATTGCATATCGTTGCCGAGGCACAAAAAGCCGGCGGCGAAGCCGCTTTCATCGACGCCGAACACGCGCTTGATCCCGTTTATGCAAAAGCGCTGGGGGTTGATATCGATAAACTTCTCATTTCCCAGCCCGATTGCGGCGAAGATGCGCTTGAAATTACCGAAGCGCTCGTTCGCACCGGCGCCATTGACGTGGTGGTTGTGGACTCGGTTGCCGCGCTGGTTCCCCGCCAAGAGATCGAGGGTGACATGGGAGCCTCTACCGTCGGTGCACAGGCACGCTTGATGTCTCAGGCGATGCGCAAGTTGAGTTCGGTCATTTCGCGGACCAATGCCATCGTAATCTTCATCAATCAGTTGCGCGAAAAAGTCGGCATTGTTTACGGCAATCCCGAAACAACACCTGGCGGACGCGCGCTCAAATTTTTCTCATCTGTCCGCATTGATGTCCGCAAGGCCGAGCAACTCAAGGACGGTGCCACCGCATACGGCAATCATGTCAAGTGCAAGGTGGTCAAAAACAAGGTTGCTCCGCCGTTTCGCGTGGCTGAGTTTGACCTCATTTACGGCAAGGGAATTTCGCACATGAGCGAAGTTTTGGACTTTGCCGTTGCGTTGGATTTGATTCAAAAAAGCGGTTCGTGGTTTTCTTACGAAGGCGAGCGCCTCGGACAAGGTCGCGAAAATGCCCGCAAGGCACTCGAAAACAACTCGGCGCTGGCAGCGGAGATTGAAAGCAAAATTCGCGCCATGAGCGAAAAAACCGCTCAAATGATGACTGAGGTTGTCGGCGAGGACAGCATTGAGGGCGACGATGATTTTGACATTCGGATGCTCAAGGACGACGATCTCGGCATCGACGATTGATCTTTTGGGATATCATGATCGAAATTAACGATATCAATGACATCACCCTTGCGTTGCGGGGGTCTTCACCCCGCGCGCACGCCGACACGGAGAGAAACGAATTTACGATCACGGTGCAATATTTTCGTGCGCAAAACGCCGGCGAAACCATATGCATCGGCGTTGAGTTGGCCGATAAAGTTCGCAATTTGAGCGAATTGCGCCGTTACACCGTTCAAACGACGCTTTTTTCCGACTTGTCTCTGAGCCGAGGCGTCATTACCGCGGAGAAACTCTCGGAGATAGAGCATGTGGCTTCCCTATCCGCCGCATGGCAAAAAGGGCTGAACATTCTTGCATACGGCAGCAATTCCGCACAAGCGCTCACGCTCAAATTGCGCCAACGAGGGTTTGACGCAAACACGGCAACGCGCGCGGTCGACCTCATCCGAGCGCAAGGATACCTGCAGGAAGACAGCGACGCCCGTCGCGAAGCCGAGCGATGTCTGAACAAGGGCTGGGGCTTGCGTCGCATTGGGCAACATTTGCGCCAGCGGGGATATGAAAACGACGCCATCACCAGCGCAATGGCCTCGCTCGGCGATGAGGATTTTGACGAACGTTGCTGTTTTGTCGCTCGCAAATATCACGCCACGCCGCCCGAGGATGCCAAGCAAAGGCAAAAAATCATTGCCTATTTGCTGCGCTACGGCTACGACATGAATGCCATTCGCCATGCATTGGATCATGCATGGGGTGAATAAACAGAAAAACCCGATAGACCTTTTTGTCTATCGGGTTTTTCCTGCCTTGTATTATGCGTTTGTGGCATCTGTTTTGATGACGGACTGCGCGTTTTTGTTTTTGACCGTTTCGAGAATGGCAGGGATGATCGTTTCGACCAGCGGCGCGGTAACCTGCTCGCCCGTGACCATATTCTTTACGGTAACGAGGCCTGCGTTGATTTCATCCTCACCGAGAAACAGCACAAACGGAATCCCGAGTTTATCCGCGTAACCGATCTTGGCCTTGAACTTCTTTTTCTCCGTGTAAATTTGGGTGCGAATCCCCTCGGCTCTCAGCGCTGCGGCGGTACAAATGGCGGCATCAAAATCGTCGGTCATGGGGAGCACCAGCACATCGGCGGGGGCATCGGCATCGCGGTTGAGATAATCCATTTCGTTGAGAATATAGAACAGACGCGTCAAGCCGATCGATATGCCGACACCGGGCAAGTGGCGATCGGTATAAAAGCCGGCAAGATTATCGTAACGTCCGCCCGAGCAAACGCTGCCGATCTCGGGGTGCTTATTGAAAGTCGTTTCATAGACGGTACCCGTGTAATAATCGAGGCCGCGGGCAATGGAAAGATCAATGCGGAAATTCTTTTCGGGAACGCCGAATGCGGACATGGCGCGACAGACAATTTCAAGTTCATCGATACCGAGCGAAAACAACTCATTCGCCCCCGACATTGCACGCAGAGCGGCAATGATATCGGCATTGGACCCTTTGAGGGCGATGAAATCTGTAACCTTTTCGGCCTTATCGGACGAAATATCAAACGAATCGATCAGTTCCTCGCGCACTTTTTCCGCACCGATCTTGTCGATCTTATCTACGGTGCGCATCACATTCTCGGTCTGCTCCGACAATCCCAGCATGGCAAAAAAGCCGGAAAGGATCTTACGATTATTGATACGGATGGTGAAATTTTCAAGTCCCAGACGGCGAAAGAGCGTATAAATGATGGACGGAATCTCGGCATCGTTTTCGATGCTCAAGGTATCATCGCCGATAATGTCGATATCCGATTGATAAAACTCACGAAAACGCCCTTTCTGTGCCCGTTCGCCGCGGTAAACTTTGCCGATCTGGTAACGACGGAACGGAAAAGTCAATTCGCCCGCGTTTTTGGCGACGTATTTTGCCAGCGGAACGGTCAAGTCAAAGCGCATTGCCATATCGGTATCGCCCTTTTGAAAGCGGTAAACCTGCTTTTCGGTTTCACCGCCCGCCTTGGCAAACAAAATATCGGAATATTCAAGCACAGGGGTATCCAGCGGGTAGAAACCGTAGAGACGATAGACGTCCTCCAGCGCTCGTTTCATTCGCTCAAAGGCGAGTTGCTCGCGCGGCAACAGTTCCATAAATCCTGCCAATGTGCGTGGGGTAACCAAATCATTTTTTGCCATATCTAACTCCTTTGTGCCGCTCACGGCGGTGAAATAATCTTACAAACAAGACATTTTACCATATTTTAGATGCAAAGTCAATACCGCGGCACAGATTACCGCAAAATTCGCGAAATAGCGCAAAATCATTGTTTCATGGTGGCATAGCGGCGCGCGATCGCGTGCATCAAGGCAACCACCTGATCCATCCCCTCGGCGCTGATATGCTCAAACGGACCATGGAACGCATGGCCGCCTGTACCGAGATTCGGGCATGGCAGTCCCATAAAGGACAATCTTGCTCCGTCGGTTCCGCCGCGGATCGGTGTGACGATCGGTTTGACGCCGATTTCCTCAGCAGCGGCGACGGCGTTCTCAATCAAATGGTAGCATGGCTTGATCTGCTCGGCCATGTTGCGGTATTGCTCGCGAAGTTCCGTCTCGACCGTCCCTGCACCGTATTTTTCGTTAATGGCATCGGCGGCTAAGCGCACAGCGTTGCAACGCTCGACTAAACGGGCGGCATCATGGTCGCGAATGATATAAGACAGTGTACACTTTTCCACGTTTCCCTCGATGTCGGTCAAGTGGATAAAGCCTTCATAGCCATCGGTTTTGGCGGGAATTTCGTCGGCCGGCAACATATTTTGCAACTCACAAGCGATCAGCGCCGCGTTTTTCATCATATTTTTGGCCGCTCCCGGGTGGACATTGACGCCGTAAACTGTGAGAGTCGCGCTTGCGGCATTAAAGTTTTCATACTGAATCTCGCCCTCGGTATCGCCATCGATCGTATATGCGAAATCTGCGCCGAAGCGAGCGACATCAAACGCATCCGCCCCCATCCCGATCTCCTCATCGGGGGTGAAAGCAATGCACAATTTACCGTGTGGGGCTTCGCCATTGACAATTTCTTCCGCAAAAGTCACGATCTCCGCCACGCCCGCTTTATCATCTGCGCCGAGCAACGTGGTGCCGTCTGTCGTAATGAGCGTTCTCCCCCTCATACCGGCAAGATGAGGAAAATCGCCGACACGCAACACGCGGCCGCTTTTTCCCAACGCAACATCGCCGCCGTTATAGTGTTCGATGACTTGCGGTTTGACTCCCTTTCCCGAAAAATCGGGTGAAGTATCCATATGAGCGATAAAACCGAGCGCCGGGGCGTTTTCACAGCCATTGGTTGCCGGAATCGTCGCATACACGTAGCATTGATCGTCCACGGTTGCATCTTTCAGTCCCAGTTGTTGCAACTCGCGGACAAGTTGTTTGGCCAACACCCATTGCTCATCGGTGGATGGCGTTTTTATTCCGGCCATCCGTTCGCAACTGGTCGTGTGAACGGTCACGTAATTCAAAAGTCTTTCATATGCTTTCATCAATAAACTCCTTTCATACCCAAAAGGGACATCCGCGCGGGATGCCCCTTGATTGAGCATAATGCCATACGGCACCGATTATTCGATAATCAATTATAAAGCACGGTAAATGCAGTCAACATGCCGCCCCAACCGCTCTCCTCTGTCTTGGCCTGACCGACCCGGACATACAAGGTATCGGCTCCCTGGGCATAAACGGCAGAATCGACGGGCAAGCCGTAACGCGTGAGCGTATCCTTCGTAGGAGTGGTGTGCACCTTGATATAGTTATACACCTCTGTCCAGTTTTCTCCGTCGGAAGAAATCTCGACTACGTTGTTTTGGCCGGTCGAAATAATGACCATCGCATCTTTATATTTGGTCAAATCAACGGCAACGGTCACGCAGGAACCGATGGCATCACAATAATATCCCGTGCCACCCTTCCATGAGGGATTTCCCTCGGGCGTAACCGTGATACCATCCTCATACGAGGGAAGTTGATCTCTATCCAAATTGTATCTGATCAAGTTGGCATAATCATCGCGATACCATTCATCCATCAAACCGATGGTCCAATCGCTCTTCGGCTCCATATAACCGGTCTCGGCGTTGACGGGGAAAACATCAAACGGCTTGGTTGTGCCGCTCTTGGTAGGATCCCAAGTGTCAAACTCCATTGCATACTCGGGGGCGTAATCGCCCATCATGATCGGCATGGAACTCATGGTCGAATCCGTGGGGTTGATCAACAACACAGGCGAATGTGCCCAATTGTTTACGCCGACATACTGCATTTGATATGCATTGCCGTCCCACGAGAAATTATTTGCATCGTAATTCTCGTTGACGACGTCAACCGTACAGAACGTGAAACCGATGCGCCCATCTTCAAAGTCCGCGCGCGTCAATTCAAGATCGGACAGCGGAACTTTGAGTTCCATCACGTACTCGCAAAGCGTACCGTACTGTTTCACGGCAAATTCCCAGTTCTTTTGAGAAGCGGCCGCTTGAGCATTATTGAAGAACAGGCCGAATGTGGGGCCGGCGTAGTCTTTGATCGCACGGTTCCAGCAGATGCCGGCACCCAACGTACCGTCTTTGGAGAACCACAACAGCGATCCGTCGCCCCAATACGGCTTTGTAAATGCGGTCGAGCCGTAAATGGGGTACATATCAACGCGATGCTCGACAATGTAGAGGTACTTATCGTCAACAGCAAAACGGAATGTTGTTTTCATATCGGCCGCTTCGGTCAACGTTTTGTCTCCCGCCCAGCCGGCTCCGTAACTCGTCTCTGTTTTGGTAAAAGACTGAACAACATCTTGGCTCAGCGTGATGGAATGCGCTTTCAGATACAACTCATCGATCTCGCCGTCCACAGTCGGGGTACCGGAAGCGATGTAGTTGTAGAACGCAGCATCAGAGGTATAAAAGCGCTCGCACTGAGCAAGATCGTCATAACCCTTATAAGATACGCTGCCGCAAGCAAAGGTTACTCCGATCTCATTGTCCTCAAAGTGATCGTCTTTCAAGCCCAACTGATCCAAAGCGATGGCCACTTCGACAGTATAACCGTCGCCGACGCGCGACACCTGCACGGGATCGTTGCCGCTTACGGTCAAGGTCGAATCGGCCGGAGTGACCGTTACGCCTGCCGTTGTCAAGGAAATGTTGCCGACAAGCGCGGTGTTCCGCGCGAGACGGACGGTAATATCCTCGGTACCGGTCTTATTTTCGGCATAGATGTAAAGATACTCTTTATCGTATGCAAAGCGGATCGTCACTTGATCTTTCGTCAGCGCGGTACCCATGACGTAGTAACCGTCCAACGAACCGTCAATCACGCAAGAAGCGCAAGCAATCTTATTGACCGTCAAAGTTTGTGCGATCTCATCGGCAGCCAAAAACTCCGCATATGCTTTCTCGGCGGTTTCCAGTTTTTCGACGAGCGATGCGTCGATCAATGCCTTTTGGGCATCTGTCAATTTATCGTAATACTTTCTCGCATACTTGATCTTACTTTCATTGTCCGACCATGTATCAATCGTGATTTCTCCGATTTTATTGATGCGCTCGATGACTTTATCGGCTTCTTTTTGGTCCTCATCCGGCGTATTATCGTCGCCATTATTGTCATCACCATTGTCACCGTTGTCACCGTTATTCCCGTCATCGGACGGGTTTGACGGCTTTGAAGGGTCAACATTTCCGGGCTGATCTTTGTCATCATCCGGGTCGGACGGTGTGTTGTTGTTGCATGCTGCGAGCATCATGATCGAAGCGACCATCAGCACGGCAAGCAACAGCGAGAAAAATTTCTTCATAGCAATTCTCCTTTTTCGTTTTCCGCGGGTACCGTTGCGCAACGGGCCTAATGCGGTCATATGTTTGGCATCAAGTGAGCGATGCCCGGCACGGCGGCAATTCCGGTCGCGCAAACTGCGGCATTTGCGAAGTCCGGAAAGGCTACATCCGCGTTGCCATCATTATAGCATACCCGACAATACCTGTCAATCATAAAATTCAAATCGGGTAAAAATATATCATAATTTTAGTTCTTTTTTTCACCGCGCACAACGTGCTCTTCCCGGTTCTCGGTCGCAATTCCGCTTCCATACCACAACAAGCAAATCATCTTTTTTTGACGAAAACCGTTGAATTATTTCCCGTTATATGCTATACTTAACTGAAGTTTTTGCCGCAGAGCGTCACAAAAGAAAAATCGGAACAGCAATACGGGTGGGCACCTACCGAAACTTAGGCCGAATAATCGAATAACGATAAAAGGAGTTATCATGTTTAACTACATTTGGCCGATTGCGGTGCTCGTATTATCCAATGTCATTTATCAAATATGTGCCAAAAGCATTCCGTCCGACCTCAATCCGTTTGCTTCGCTGACCGTCACGTATCTGGTCGCCGCTGTTTGCTCGGCGGCGCTGTATATCCTTTTGGGCAAACAACCGGATCCCTTACGGGAAATCGGAAAGATGAATTGGGCTCCCTATGTTTTGGGAATGATGATCGTGGGCTTGGAAGTTGGATCGATCTATGCATATCGAGCAGGATGGCAGGTCAGCACCGTCGCCATTGTACAAAGTTCGTTTTGGGCGGTTTTATTGCTGGTCATCGGGGCGATCTTTTATCATGAGGCACTGACATGGAATAAAATTGTCGGCGTGCTGATCTGTCTCACCGGGCTAATCTTTATCAATCTTCGATAGTCACCAAACGGTCGGCGGCACCGAACATAATTCATACGAAAAAGCCCTTGCTCGCGGGACGGCAAGGGCTCGTTTTTATTAAATATCAATCGGTATACTGCTGATTTTTGATATATCTACCAATATCACGGTTGCCCTGCTTCTCCGCCGCGGCATCCCGTTTATCGTACAATTTTTTACCGCGGCAAAGGCCGACCTGCACTTTGACATGGGAACCCTTAAAATACAGCCGAAGCGGTATGAGCGTATACCCTTTTTGCGCCACCAATCCGAACAATTTGAGAATTTCTTTTTTATGCATGAGCAATTTCTTTGGGCGCATGGGATCGCGATTGAAGATATTTCCCTGTTCATACGGGCTGATATGCATTTGTTTGACAAACAATTCACCGCCGTCGATCGAACAATAAGAATCTTTCAAATTCACATGTCCCGCGCGAACGCTCTTGACCTCGGTGCCAAACAATTCAATCCCGGCTTCATAGGTTTCATCGATAAAATATTCATGCCACGCTTTTTTATTTTGCGCGATCAACTGTCCGCTGTTTTTCTTTTCTTCCATCACCAATTACCTCGATTAGCCTCAAGGCTGCGCACCCTGTCCGGTATAAATAATCGTGTCGTCCGGAAAAGCAAGATTGAATTTTTCTCGCGCAATCCGAACAATATCGTCATAATCAATGGAGTCGCCGAGATAATACTCGGCTCGGATAATTTCTTGTTCATATGCTTCTTTTTGCTCACGCAAAGCATCCTGTTCGCTTATCAATTGACGGTAGGTTACCATACGCGAAGCAAAAACCGCCACGGACAGAATCAATATCAGCAGCAAAAACCCGCGAAATCCCGGACTCAAACCGCGCCAAGATTTTTTCGACATTGGGGTGACCTCCTTACTTTTACTTTTCAACCGTCCGTCCTTTTCCCGTGGAAAAGTGATGTCGCCCGTCAGGCAAACGCAAAGCGGACTCGCGCCGACGCGTGGCGCACATCAAACGTGCTTGCTTTCGTGCTCTTATCCGTTCACGCAGACGACACACCCTGCACCGCAAAAAGCAATGCACCCGTCCACGCAACGGAGCCGTCCATATGCCGAGCCACCGAATCGCTGTCAACAACGGATAGGTAACCAAACAAACCAACCATACCATTGCGGCCTTGATGACAACGCCCGCGATCAGCAAACCGAAGCGTATCGGCCGGCCGATCGTGCCAAGATAACAAACAAAACCAAGCACCGAAACGGCAACGGCACTCAGGCGAAACTGCCCGTCATTGGTGACATACAGCACAAGGACAAGCACAACTGCCCCCACAAGGAAAAAAAGCACATCCTCGATCAAAGTAACGACAAAGAGCACAACCCGTGCTCGCTTACTTTGCTCTTTTCGAGACGACCGCAGAACCCGCGAATCATACGGGCACAGCCTCTTCGGCACCGCAAGGTGTGCAGCAAGGCGTTCCGCCGACAAAGGCAACCGCAAGCCGGCCAGCGATACACGCGTTAAGCGCAAAACATCATAAAATGCCCCGAGGAGCCCCCCACACAAAAAGCAGTAACACAGCATACGCGCCAAGGCGCTCTGCGAGACTTCCATATACGGCGGTCAATGAAACAGCCGCCCGAGCAACCCTTGCGGCTTGCTATTCGGCTCGGCATCGGGATAATAGATGCTGTCGACATGTCCGTCAACCGTAACATTTCCCGCTTTGACATCCAATTCGCCGACGCGCAGTTCTCTGCCCTCGATGATCATGCGCCCGCCGGTCGTTGCCAACACCACGCTGTTTTCATCAAAACTGATCACTTCCGTCATGCCGCGGATCTCAATATGCGCACGCTCACGGACGACAAAACCGTGCTCGGAGCGCGTCTCATTTTGTGGTTCTTTCATCAAGTCGCTCATATACAGCCTCCCGCATACATTCTTGATAAAATATATGCGGGAGTATTCACTGTTTATTCCACAACCTCATAAAGTTCGGTCGCACCGGCCTTGCCGACGTGCTCCTGCACATCGACCACACGGATTTTCAGAGTGCGCTCGCCGAAGGTGATCTCCAGCATATCGCCGACCTTGACATCATACGATGCCTTTGCCGCGCGGCCGTTGACGGTCACATGCGCGTTATCACACGCCTCATTGGCGACACTGCGGCGCTTGATCACACGAGACACCTTTAAAAATTTATCCAATCGCATCGGTTGACTCGGATGGTATCGGAACTTGAGACCGGATCAGTTGAGTTGATCTTTCAGCGCCTTGCTTGCACTAAAGGCGGGATGCTTGCTGGCGGGAACTTTAATTGTCTCGCCCGTCTTGGGATTGCGGCCGGTTCTCTCGCCGCGTGTCTTGACCTCAAAGGTACCGAAACCGACAAGTTGGACCTTATCATCTGCTTTCAAAGCATCGGTAACAACTTCGGTAAACGATTTAACGGCTGCTTCTGCTTCCTTTTTTGTCAGACCGCTTTTCTGAGCGACTGCATCAATGAGTTGAGATTTGTTCATTTTCTTTTTCATCCTTTCACATATTTGTAAAAAGCGCTTTGCTTTTCAGCAACTTTTTTATAAGTATATCACATCTTTTCCGCGTTTTCAAGAGTTTTTGGCTTTTTTCTTTGAAAAATCTTCGATTTTTCAAAGATTTTTCGGTTTTTTTACCCACCGACTCTCCGAAAACAACTTAATGCTCCTCTTCGGTAAACTGCCGAATGACGCGCTGTGTTTCTTCAAACAACGCTTCTTCCGCTTCTATTCCCAAGCAGGCGGAAACCGTCGTCATTTGAAACAAGATCTTGCCCAAAATTTCTTTTGCCTGCATTGTCTCCGCCATATTCAAATCGTTCAATTGGGCAGCCATGTCGGAAGTCAAACGGGCAAGATCGGTGCATTCGTTCAATTTCGCTTTTTTCCCCACTTTTTGAGCGCGCATCAAGGCCGGGAGCATGGGAGGAATCGCATGAAGTTGATCGGCAAGCGACACTCTCTGTTTTTCCTCGGCTTTGATGATTTCCCAATTTCGCAATACATCATCCGAAGTATCCGCTTTGACATGACCGAAAACGTGCGGGTGACGGTGGATCATTTTGACGCATTCATCATGAATTACATCGCCGATATCGAATCGTCCCGCATCTTTCTCCATGTCGGCATGAAAAACAATCTGGAGCAAAACGTCTCCCAATTCCTCCCGCATCAGCACGGAGTCCTCTCGATCGATCGCCTCGACCACTTCATAGCATTCCTCGATCAATCCTTTGCGAATCGAATGATGATCCTGCTCGCGGTCCCAAGGGCAGCCCCCCTCACCGCGCAAAATAACGATCACATCGCAAAGATCGTAAAAATCGAATTTGTCCTGCTTGAGCAATCGTGCAATGCGAGCATCACGCCAGGCAGCATAATTTTGTTCACTCATTGTCAAATCTCCTTTATGTACTTCCGAGAGCAGAGGCGCACGGTACGCGCCCCTGCCGGTTTTGATTTAATTTTCGTTTCGTCGCAATCGTTTCGCCAACCGTCCGAGTCGAACGTGATGTCGAAGCGGCAACATGGCCAGATCGGTCTCATCAACCAAATTCGTTCGCAAGCAAAGCACGGCAAACAAGAGCAATGTTACGGGAACGGCCGCGAGGAAAAGCGGTATTTCGGCATACCCTGCCCGCATCAGCGCGGCATACACCATTCCCGGCACACCGACAGCAATCACCGAAACGCACAGCGGTCGAAGCAACGTGCGTCCCAACGATTCCACCACATCGGTATGTCGCGAAATCAAGATCAAATTGATGCCGACAATCAAGCCGTCGCACAAGAAGGTGCTGATCGGTGCGCCGTATATATGAATTTCGGGTGGGCCGATCAAGAAATAGGCTCCGATCAACTTGACGGCCGAACCAACCAACATTGACACAATCGGGGCTTTCGGATGCCCATAGGCTTGCAAAACGGCGTTTGTTGTTGTGATCAATCCGGAAAAAAAGATGGATACCGACAACAAAGACAGCATCGGTGCCGCCACCTCAACCGCCGCATTCTCACCATGAAACAGCAGCGAAAGAATTGTGCGACTATAAATGGCAATTGCCAGTGACGCGGGCAAAGAAAGCAACGCCGTCATACGAATGGCGGCGCGTGTGGTACTCTTTTGGGTAGCCGAATCTCCTGCTTCGATAGCGGCGGTCAATGTGGGAACGAGCGCCAACGCCACCGATGTGATCAGCGACGGAATCAAATTGAAGATGGGAACCGCCATCGTAGTGTAACTGCCGTAAAGCGCGTTAGCCGAGGCTATATCATAGCCGATTGCTTGCAGGCGACGCAAGATCATCGTCATATCAAGCAACCTTGTAAATGACAGAACAGAAGATGATATTGTAATCGGCACGGCAATGCCAAGCAAGCGACGCAACGGGTTTTCGACGGCCGTTCCGGGTTCATTTGTTGCCGTGCTCTCTTTTCCGTATCTGCGGCGATGAAGCGCC
>CAZOHP010000050.1:0-13334 GCA_964579815.1 uncultured Lachnospiraceae bacterium | reverse complement strand
CGTTACACATCCAAAAAAACAAGCAGAGATGAAATCCATCTCTGCTTGTTTTTTCGCTCAATCCGCTTACTTCAACCGAAAACGTCCTCGGGCAAAACAATTGCCGCACGAGATCCGCTCCAACCATCGCTCGTAGTAATAATATCTTTTTCTCCAAAAGCAAGAACAGTCATCGATGCACGCTCATAACTCTTTTTCATCGAATGATGCACCTCCACATTATATTGGTAAAATAAACCAAACAAGTGGCATCTACAAAAATGCCGCTATGCCATCTGTCAAGATTATATCATACTTTTAGCGCTCTGTCAACCCACATTTCTTATTTTTCTAAAAATTTTTTCGTTTTTAACGGTCCCTCTTGCTTTTTGCTCGGATATCATTTATAATGTATGGGAAGAACACAACAAATATACCGCGCCGCACGTGCGCAGACCGGAGGATTCCATGGCAAAAAACAGGGTAAAACGCAGGAAAAGAAAATTCAATCTCGGCAGTTCGCTGATTCTGCTCGCGCTGGTTGCACTGATCGCGTTCCTTTATCCCTATCTGACGGACAGGGACACCACCCCCGACGGATCGGACGACCCCATCGCGGTTGACGGACAGATCACCGTTCATGTCATTGATGTCGGTCAAGGTGATGCCATCCTCATCACTACCCCCGACGGCAATATGCTCATCGACGCGGGCGACAACACCGGCAAATCCGAGTCGGCCCTCGCCGCTTATTTGGACGAGCAAGGCATAACCGAACTGGAATATTTCATTGCCACCCATGTTCACGCCGATCATATCGGCGGCGCCGACATGGTGCTGAACAACTATAAAGTCAACAACGTGATCATGACCGATGCCGTCACAACGACCGGCGTGTTTAACAGCATGATGGACGCCATCGAATCAAGCGGTGCAACCGTCATTGAGGCGGTCGCGGGCAACACGTTCGCATTGGGCGATCTGCGGTGCCGAATCCTCGCACCTTTGAACGATTACTCCAACACCAACGATCAAAGTATCGTGTTGCGCGTGACTTGGGGCAATGTTTCCATGCTGTTCACCGGCGACGCCGAGGGCAATTTGGATGGAAATTCCGAAAAAGACATGCTTACCGCTTATTCTTCCGCCGAACTGCAGGCCGATTTTTACAAAGTCGGGCACCATGGTTCGGACACTTCCAACAGCACCGCTTTTTTGAAAGCCGTCGCGCCCAAACTGGCCGCAATCTCTTGCGGCGAAGGCAATAAATACGGTCATCCCATCGCCTCTGTTTTGGATACGCTTCAAGCACTCGACATCACATTTTACCGCACCGACCTTGACGGCGACCTCGTCTTTCTTTGTGACGGCGAGAGCATTTGGTACCGAAAATAACGAATCGTATCGACGGTCGCAGTCAAGCAACGCAAAGAAAACCCGACTGACGTATACGTCAGTCGGGTTTTCTTTCTGCATTTTAGCGGCCGGTTTTATTGCGGAAGCAATCGCTGCAATAAACGGGACGGTCATCATGCGGCTCGAAAGGAACCTTGCAGGGATTTCCGCACTCGGAGCAAGTAGCGTCATACATCTGACGCGCACCGCCCTCGCCACGCTCGGTCTTGCGGTTTTGACGGCAAGCCTTGCATCTCTGGGGCTCATTGGTAAAGCCCTTCTCGGCATAAAATTCCTGCTCACCTGCAGTAAAGGTGAATTCCTGTCCGCAATCTTTGCAGACCAAAGTTTTGTCGCTGTACATCGTAAACCCTCGTTTTCTTAGCACATTTTGCCTGTGCATTGTACTCATTTTATCATGCTTTTCGCAAAATGTCAATAACATTTTTATAAAAACACTGAAATTTTTTCGCCTTTTTTTGCAAGACGGGTGAAAAAACCGAAAAATCGTGTCGAAAAAACCGTTTTTTAAATGAAATACGAAACACATGCCGGACGAAATACAACGTTACAACGCCTCTGCGATCAAAACAAGCACCGCCGTGTAAGCCTCGGCAAGCGCATGCGTTACATCGGATAATCCGATCTCCACGGCATAACCGTTCCGAGACTGCGCACCGTGCGTCAAATACAGCGCATGAGCCGCACGTACACGTGTCAATTCGGCATGAAAGGCATAGGTATCGGGCGGCGTAATATTCTTGCCGTTGATCAATCGCGGCAAGGCGTCCACATCTCGCCGCAATAATTCGCCCATACGGCAAAGGCTCTGCACCTCGGTCGAAAGGCGGGCGTCGGGACGCCACGCGGGAGGCAGCAACATACTCGCGCCGAACACCGCACCGACAGCCGCGTGTAGACGCTCACACAACAGCACGCTCGGCGCACGAGGGAGTGGCGGGCAAAAGGCGGCGAGCAAGCGGGCATGCGCATCGGCAGTCAAAGAAGCACAACGACGAGAGCACTCCGAAATATCGGTGATACAACCGCCGCACGGCTCGGTCAGCGCAGTGGTATACCGTGCAAGCATCTCGCATAACTCGGCGGCAAGCGAGGACATGAAATCCGTCAGCGTGGGGGTAGACATAAATGACGCTCCTTTCATGACATATATTCCCATCATATGAACGGGCATACGGCAATATGAAAGGAAAATCACGGCCGTTCGTTTTCGTCACACCGTAAAACTGTCCGCAAAAGATGTAGCCAGCGCATCGCAACGTTCGTTATAGGGATGCCCGTTGTGTCCGCGCACCCATACAAAAGTCACCTTGTGCCGATCAAGCAAAGAGAGCAATTCCTCCCAAAGATCCGCATTGAGAGCCGGCGACTTGTCGGCCTTGCGCCATCCTTTGGCACGCCAGGAAACCGCCCATCCTTTGATCACGGCATCGATCACATACTTGGAATCCGAGGTCAGCGTCACATCGCACGGCTCTCGCAGTGCGCGAAGCGCCGAGATCACGGCAGTCAACTCCATTCGATTGTTGGTCGTCTCCCGTTCCCCGCCCGACAGTTCCTTTTCTCTGTTGCCGTAAACAAGAATCGCTCCCCAACCGCCCCGCCCGGGATTGCCGCGACAGGCGCCGTCTGTATAAATATCAACATGCTTCATGACAGGCCTCCGTGTATTACATGATTGTACCGATGCATAGTATACCATGTTTTTTCCCCGATTGCAAGACGAAAATTTGCTTTTCGGGGTAAAATACTTGACAAGTCACCATTTATCCGTTATAATATGAGATGTAACAATAAATTCACAAATTATTCTTGAATTTGCAAAACCAAGCAAATTATTGTCCCATGCCTAGTTTGAAAGGAAATCACACCGATGACAGAAACAGAAATAGAAACAGAAATTGAACAGAACGAGATCGACGCAACCAACCACACCGCCGCCGAATCACGTTACACCCCCCCCAAGCATCGCCGCAGACTCGGCGACCGAAAGGACGGCCGCAGACTTCGCACCTTACAACCGATGACGCGCCTGATGCCTTTCATTATGCCAAACCGCAGCGATTCGCTCAACTATTTCACCACTTCCTTTGATGTAACGGAAGCCGATCGTTATTGCCACAAAAAACTTCGCGAGGGCTACGAAAATTTCAATTTCATGCATTTGATGATTGCCGCCTATGTGCGCGCCGTCTCGCAATACCCGGCCATTAACCGCTATATCAGCGGTCAACGAGTCTATGCCCGCAATGAAATCACGGTGGTCATGACACTGAAAAAAAGCATGAACCTTGAATCTCCCGACACCTGCATCAAAGTCGCATTCGCCCCCGATGACACCGCCGCCGAAATTTATGAAAAATTCGATCGTGCGGTAAGGGAAATTCAGAAAAACGAAGAATCCAAAAGCGGCTTTGACAGTATCATGGATTTTTTCACCAAATTTCCGCGCCCACTCCTGCGCGGCGCGGTAAGATTGGTCAAATGGCTTGACTACCACAGCATCTGCCTCTTGCCCGATCTTCCCTTTTACGGCTCAATGATTATCACCAGTATGGGGTCGCTAGGCATCCCCGCCATTTATCATCACATCTACGATTTCGGCAACTTGCCCGTGTTCTTGTCTTTCGGCAAAAAATATTTCAAGATCAACGTTCTGCGCGACGGTTCCATTGTCAAGCGCAAACACATTGATCTCAAGGTGGTCACCGACGAACGTATCTGCGACGGTTTTTATTACGCCACCGCTTTCAAATATATCAACGATATCATCAAGCACCCCGAGGTACTTGACCGCCGCCCGGAAAAAGTGGTGGAGGATGTCGATTGATTTCCCGGTTATATCATATACAGACAAAGGGAAGGCTTTCCTTGCAGCCTTCCCTTTTTATTTATTTCCCGGTCATTCGGTTATTGATATGAGAACGCGCGCTTCGCTCTTCACTCAACCGGTGTTTGCGCCGCGCTTTGCCGTTCCTGCCGCTTCCGCATATTCGACCAATTGACAAATCCGTAAATATCATTGATCAAAAATACCGCAAAGCAAATCACAACCGACAAATAGGACATGCTCGAACGTGTCGCCAATATCCATAAAACGATCAACACAACATCGTTTGCGGCGTATGCGATCGCATAATAAGCGCTCCGTCTGAAAGTTAAATATACCGCAAGAAAACTCGTTGTCACCGATATCGTGCTCGGAATCATATTCGCCGTGTTAAAATACAGCAATATATAGTGGAAAATGAACGTAACGACAATCGTCAGCAAAATCATCGCCACTGTTTCTTTCCATTTCAGTCGATTGATCTTGACCTCTGCCTTGCTTCCGTTGTACGGATGTCGCAACCACGAGATCAAAGAAAAAACAGCCATCGGCGCCGTCATCCCCAAATAGGTGATCATCTCTCCGTAGTAGGAAAAAGTAAATGAGATCACACCGTACAGCAAACTGAATATGATCATCAACACTTGTCCAAACGGATTTCCCTTTGCATTAAAAATCAACGATGTTACACCGATCACGGAAGCCGCCAATGTCAAATAATTGCTCCTATCGAACGCAAAAAACGAAACAACAATGAGCAAGACCGATGCCCCCCACAGCACCGATTCCGTTTTGTCAAAATAATGAGCCTTTGCACCGATTTTTTTCAACAACATATCGTTACCTCCAAAAAAACAAGCGCCCGTCCGCACATCTTCTATGACCTAACGATGTACGTAACAAGCGCTTTCGCCGATCTACCCGGTGGCAGATCTTATATTATTCTTTGTTTTGATTTTTCGCAAAATCCGCTTCGACGGTTTACATAAGAAAAAGCCAAGCGAAACTTGACATTTTCAAAAGTGGGGTGGGCGATGGGACTCGAACCCACGGCCTCCAGGGCCACAACCTGGCGCTCTAACCAACTGAGCTACGCTCACCATATAAAATTGATCTCTGGCGTGCCTTGAGGGATTCGAACCCCCGACCTACTGCTTAGAAGGCAGTTGCTCTATCCGGCTGAGCTAAAGGCACAAACCTTACAAATGGCACACAAAGTGTGCCATTGATGGAGCGAGTGATGGGAATCGAACCCACGCGACCAGCTTGGAAGGCTGGGATTCTACCATTGAACTACACTCGCGTGTTTGCGTTTGTATCAAACTGCCCGTATATCATAGCACAAAGGAGAGCGTTTGTCAAGACATTTTTTAAAATAAATTTACTTTTTTCCGCCGACTTTCTCCGAAAAACCCTTGCAGTCGCTCTTTTTATGTGATAAAATATAGGATATAAGGTTTTAATCAAGAGGAGATGTGCTGTGCTGAAAAAATATTTGATTCCCGATTACATGTTTGATCGTTACAGCGACATCACCCCCGATTTTTTACGATCGATCGGCATTCGCGCGTTGCTCATTGATATCGACAATACCCTCGCGCCTTACGAACAACCGGATCCCGATGATACGCACCGTATTTGGTTTTCCATGCTGAAAGACGCCGGTATCCGTGCCGTTCTCGTTTCCAATAACGACCGCAATCGCGTAGAACGTTTCAATACCACGCTGGGACTACCCGCAAGTTGGGACAGCGGCAAACCGTTCGGGCGTAAGTTGCGGCGCTTCGCGGCAGAACTCGGCGTAAAACGCGAAGAAACCGCTATGCTGGGGGATCAGTTGCTGACCGATGCGCTGGCCGGCAGGCATTTGGGACTGCGCGTCATCATCGTGCCGCCCATTCGCGACAAAAAATCGGCATTTGTACGTTTCAAACGTTGCTTGGAGCGACCGTATATTCAAGCGTATCGGCTCATGCATCAACACAAAGAGGAGTAACAAATCATGACTGCGTTTCCATCCTTTTCGACTTTCGGCCCAGGCGGCAACGGAGATTGGTTTCGCCGCGACGGTATGAAGTCACTAAACCAAACGCCGGGCTGGCTGGCGCGCGTGGGGCTTGACGCATTCGAATACGAAGCCACGCGGGGAATCAGCGCGGGTGAGGAAAGTTTGGCGGCGTTCGGCGCAAAAGCACGTGAATACGGCATCCGTCTGTCGCTACACACACAATATTATATATCTCTTTCGGGAATCGAACCCGAAAAGCGGCTGAAAAGTATCGAGTACATCGAAAAATCGCTGTGGGCCGCCGATTTAATGGGGGCGGATACCATCGTCATCCATTCGGGTAGCGCCGGTAAAATCTCACGCGAAGAGGCTATGCGGCTGTCCTGTGACACGTTGGAGCAACTGATCAAAACGCTAGACGGACGATATGAACACATTCGTCTCGGCATCGAGACCATGGGAAAACTCAACCAACTCGGCACACTGGAGGAAGTCATTGAGCAATGCCGCGTCAGTCCGAGATTTGTGCCCGTAGTCGACTTCGGCCATCTCAATTGCCGCGAGCAAGGTCGAGCATTCCCCGACATCAATGCGTATCGTCGCGTCTTCGATCGCATCGGAACCGCGTGCGGCGATCATGTTGCGCGCTCCCTGCACTGTCATTTTTCCAAAATCGAATATACCGCCGCCGGAGAAAAGTGTCACTTGACCTTTGAGGACACTACGTTCGGACCGTCTTTTGAACCACTCGGTGAGGCCATCATTCGGGAAGGAGTCGCGCCGCGCATCATCTGCGAATCGGCGGGAACGCAGGCCGAAGATGCGCTGTGGATGAAACGATCGCTTGCTGCCATGGGCGGACAAACACGCACATAACGCGCAAAACAAAATGAGATCGAAACACAAGGAATATCATGAAAAGGAGAACATCATGTCACATCTTTCAAGAATGATCAATGCAATGAAAGCACAGGGCACAGAGGCCGTCATCGTCACCTCCGAAATCAACCAACGCTATCTGACGGGCTTTGCCTATACCGACGGTTACGCCGTTGTCACCTCCGACCACGCATGGCTGGTGACCGATTTCCGCTATGCGGAAGCCGCGGAGAATGCAGTACGCGGAACCGAATGGGAGATATTGACACCGACCAAAATGCCGGATAAAATATCCGAGTTGTTGCATGATGCGGGTATCGGAACAGTCGCGTTGGAAGAGGCGACCTTACCCATATGCGAATATGAAAAAATCAAAACTGCGCTCGGCGACATCGCCGTGACGACCGATGCCTCATCTCTGATCGACGGACTGCGCCTGTACAAAGACGAGGACGAGATTTCGCAAATGCAAAAGGCGCAGGACATCGCCGATGCGGCGTTTTCGCACATCCTCACTTACATCAATCCCGACCGTACCGAAATCGACGTGGCATTGGAATTGGAATTTTTCATGCGTGCACACGGCGCCGAGTGCGTATCGTTTGAAACCATCGCCGTTTCCGGGACCGCTTCCTCGCTCCCTCACGGCGTGCCACGCCCCGTTCGATTGGAAAAAGGATTTTTCACCATGGACTTCGGCGCGCGTGTACAGGGATATTGCTCGGATATGACACGCACGGTTGTGATCGGTAAAGCGGACAGCGAAATGCGCCGTCTGTACGATACTGTTCTGCATGCCCAAACGGCCGCGTTGGCCGCCTGCGCCGAGGGCGTTGGATGCAAGGCTCTTGACAGCATTGCCCGCGATATCATCGAACAGGCGGGCTATCACGGCACATTCGGACATTCGCTCGGTCACGGTGTCGGCATGTATATTCACGAAGCGCCGCGCCTGTCTCAAGCCGCCCCCGACAACGCCGTACTGAAGCGCGGCCATGTCGTTACCTTTGAGCCGGGCATTTATTTGGCCGGCAAGTACGGTTGCCGCATTGAAGATATGGTGGCGATCACTCCCGAGGGGCGCGTACACAATTTCACCCACAGCCCCAAAGAACTCATCGAACTATGCTGAGGGACGAATCATGAAATTTTCACTGGATCGCGTAGAGCGCACAATTGCGGTATGCTTGGCGGAAGAACCGGTCGCCCCGCCCGTTTCGGCTCGCTACGAAATTCCGTTGGATGAGGCGCCGGCTCTCAAAGGCCTTGCCGACGGCACGCTGTTTGACGCCGATGTGGGAGAGGACGGACGATTGTACAATATCCGTGTTCTGCACAAAGAAACGGCGGACATGCGCGAAAAAAACAAGGCTCGCTTGCAAGCACTGTTTGCACGGAGCAAAAAGAACAACTGATATCGGAGGATCTTTATGCTGAATTTGTTTATGCCGCAAAAATGTTTGGTTTGGGAGATCGGCGAGGCGCTGGGGCTTGTCAGCAGTACCACCGAGTGGATGCTGGCTGAGTTGATTGCCGTCTTGCTTTGCGCTTTGATCGGATATTTTTTGGGCAGTTTGAATTTTGCCATTATCATTTCGCGTGTACTGCTTCGTCGCGATATCCGCGCTTACGGTTCGAAAAACGCCGGAACAACTAACATGCTTCGAACTTACGGAGCCAAATACGCCGTCATGACCATGGTGCTCGATATGCTCAAGGGAGCGGTTGCCACCACACTCGGCTTTTTGCTGTTTGTGTCGCACGGTGCCGCCATTGCCGGTTTTTTTTGTGTGCTGGGGCATATGTTCCCCATCTATTATCGCTTCAAAGGCGGCAAAGGTGTGGCAACCACCGGCATGGTGGCGCTGATGCTTGATCCGTGGACATTCGTTGCTTTGGTTGTTTGCTTTTTCGGCGTAACCGCCCTGAGCCGCTTTGTTTCCCTCGGCTCAATCATGAGCGCATTGATCTACCCCCTGGCCTTGAACGCGTTCTTCCCAAACGTGTTAGGTAGGGGAACAGCCGTATTCATGGGAATATTGACGAGTGTTTTCGTCTTGTTCATGCACCGAGAAAACATGAAACGCCTGTGGCATGGCAAAGAGTCCAAGATCTCATTCAAACGCAAGGAAAAAGCGGAACACACAAATCCCGATGCCCCGGAACCTCCGAGCGGCAACGAGGCATAAATGATATGGAAGAAAAAGATTTTGCGGCATTGTCCCCGCTTGCAGAATTGCACGTATTGCTCCTGCTGGCCGCCGAGAAAGGCGTGCTGAAACGCGCTGTGCTGTCCAAACCGTTCGCGTCCGATCGAGTCCGCGCAATTTTGACGGTGCGTCGAATCGGCGAACGGTCCATGCTGCAATCGGAAACCTTTTACGCCGATCATAAGGCGCGACATCAAAATTATGAACCGACCGATGCCACGCTTAGGAAAGAACTTGCGCTGTACGGACAAATCAATCTGCTGACAACCTTGCCGAACGGCGACTGTGAGTTCAAATGTTCCGCCGGCGGCAAGATGACTTTGATGCGCGGCGTCAAATTGTTCCGCATGCTGTGCGACGTTGCGGTACAGCAACCGGTTATCGCAACAAACGACCGCTCCAAGCAACATATCCTCAATGGGCACGAACCGTTCTTGCACAAGTTGGGAGTCAGTGATGCCAACGGCCGCGTGTACGACAAAAAACAGTCAAAATTCCGTCAGATCAACCGTTTTCTCGAACTTTTGCGCGATGTGGAGGACCAACTACCCGCAAACGGCATATTGCACGTGTGCGACTTGTGCTGTGGCAAGAGTTATCTGTCCTTTGCGGTCTACCACTATCTGACCGCAATCAAGGGCCGACAAGTAATCATGGAATGTGTCGACCTCAAACGCGATGTCATGGATGAATGTGCGACTATAGCCGCTCGCCTCGGCATGGACGGCTTGCATTTTATTTGCGGCGATGTAGCCGCATTCGATCCTGCGGACGGTGCGCATGTTCATTTGGTCGTCTCACTGCACGCCTGCGACACGGCAACGGATTTGGTGTTAAACAAAGCAATATCATGGCAGAGTGAGGTCATTCTTTCGACTCCATGTTGCCACCATGAACTCAACCATTCGCTGGACTGTCCCGAACTCTCCTGCATCGCCGCCCACTCCATGCTGCGGCAAAAATTGTGCGATGCGGCCACCGATGCCATGCGTCTGCTATTGCTGGAAGCCCACGGCTATACAGCGGCGGCGCTCGAATTGATCGACCCCGATGAAACGCCGAAAAACGTGATGCTGCGCGCAGTACGCAAAAAGAAAATCAATGCGCTCGCCATACAACAGGCCAAAGAAACTTATGCCGATGCCGTTCGCTTTTTCATTCGTACCGAGGGTAGCGCACAAACTGCTTTTTTGGATCGAAATATCTGAGAGAAACCAAAAAAGCCCATTGATACAGCCGATATAAAGGCACCTGCTGATAGCCGAAACGGCAAATTCACAGGCGCTTTTATATTCCGCAGACTGCGGAAACTTCACTCACGGTCAGATATTTCAAAAAACAGTTGCATTGCGGCCGAAAATATGATATACTGTTACTAATATCGTGAAGGAGGGAGCACATGGCATCTCCGATGATCATACTCAACGAAGCGGATTTCCGCAAGCAACTTTCGGAAGCCCCCGCCGGGGCATATCTGCTTTTCGGCGAGAATGACTATCTCAAAAATTTCGCCGTTCATCGAGCGCGCGAACTGCTGGGCGGCGACCCCGCCTTTGCCTGTTTCAACGAGATCATTCTCGATGCGCTGGATTTTACCCCCGAACAGTTGCGCAGTGCCCTCATGCCGCCCCCCATGATGGCGGAACGCAAAGTCATTCTCATTCGCGGTCTGAATTTCGAAAACATGAAACCGAGCGAGCCGGATGCGCTGTGTGACGTCCTCGCCGAACTGAACGAATATGACTACAACACCGTGCTCATTCCCGTAGCGTCCGGAGCAATCGATGAGGGATATCTGCCTAAGAGCCCGTCCAAGATCCTAAAAAAGTTGGCCGAACATCTCACGCTCGTGCGCTTTGAACGATGTTCGCCCGCCAAATTGAACGACTGGTGTATCCGCCACTTCAAGCACAACGATGTTACCGCAACGCCGGCACTGTGCTCCACGCTGATCGACAGTTGCGGTCGCAACATGTTCACACTGGCAAATGAGATCGATAAAATCAGTTATTACGTTCTCTCTCATGGGCGCAGTGAGGCGACATCCGCAGATATCGCCGCCGCGGCGTGCACCACATCCGAATATGATGCGTTTGCCTTTACAGACGCGCTCATGGAGCGCAATGCACCGCGCGCGCTGGACATTTTGGCGGATTTGAAATTTCGGCACACCGAGCCGCTGTTCGTTTTGGGCGAAGTCATTCGAACCGCCTGTGATATGTCGGCCGTACTGACGCTGACGCGCGACGGCGTCTCGCCCCCCGAGATTTCCAAGCGCCTCGGGATGCATGAATATAAAGTATCGCTCTACCGCCGCCATGCGGCAAGCGCGGGAGATGCGGGACTCCGCCGCATGATTGAAGCCTGTCGCATCGCTGACCGTGCGCTCAAACTGTCCCCGCGTGGATACGACGCGCTCGAAACTCTTATCTGCTCGCTGTGACTATCACCGATCGCCGAAAGGCCGAAATGTCGTAGTTCGAAGCGCCCGCCAACGCCCCACTATTGTTCAAACCATAGAATTTTAAGAAATCGACAAAAACCTCTTGACAACGCTCCGACGTCGGTTTTCCACAGTTTGCCGAGAAAATCAGCCGCAAATTTCACCGATAGTAGCAAGGTTTTGCACAGTTCCCACAGAGTTTTCCACAGTTGCAATACTTTTTCAGGCATCGCCGGTGAAAAGGCCCAAATAATACGGCAATCGTCAGTCTGCACAAAATGCGACAAAATCTCTCATCCATCGTACCCGCCCATGTCGTAGTGACATTGCCCGACAACAGCACTCGACAGAACCCCCAAAAAATATTTTCGCATCAATTTTAACCATCGGGAGGCTATTATGACCGATCCGCAACCAACCATCAGACGCATACAAACCATATTGCGCAGCCACAGCCGACAACTGTGGCATCGCATGCTGAAATTGACACTCATCCCGGAAAAAATCGCCGCCGAAGTGCGTACCGACATTGCCGCCGTTCGTCAGCGCGATCCGGCCGCAAAGAGCGATATGGAAGTCTTGTTGCTATCCTCGGGTGTGCATGCCATTCTCGCCTATCGCGTGGCGCATAAACTTTATGTAAGCCGCCACTATTTCCCCGCTCGCCTGATCAGCCAAGTCGCACGACTGCTCACAGGCATCGAAATTCACCCGGGAGCCACCATCGGCAAAGGCTTTTTCATCGACCACGGCATGGGCGTCGTCATCGGGGAAACTGCCGAAATCGGCGATAACTGCTCCATTTACCAAGGAGTCACGCTGGGCGGCACAGGTAAAGATGTCGGAAAGCGCCACCCGACGTTGGGCAACGATGTTATGATCGGTGCCGGCGCAAAAGTGCTCGGTCCTTTCTCGATCGGTGACGGTTCCAAGATCGCGGCAGGCGCTGTTGTTTTGAAAGAAATCCCGGAAAATTCGACCGCCGTCGGCGTGCCTGCCCGTGTCGTTAAGCAAAAAGGCCGCCGCGTCAGCGATGACATCGACCAAATCCACATCCCCGATCCCATCGCGCAGGAGATCGCGCGCCTTGAGGCACGCATTCGCGAACTGGAAGAAAAAAACAACCGAGAATAATCATATGCCGCCATGCATCAAATGATGCATGGCGGCATATGGTTTCGACGGTATAAAGCCGCTCCGCTGCGGGTCACCGCTCCTTTATTCATTCAATATTTTCTCCAACTCCGTCATTTTCTCCTCGCTCGGCTCGTTCAAATGCCCGAAAGCAAATTTCAGACCCATCCGGTCATATTTCACTTGACAGATCTTGCGAAAAGGCAAAAGTTCCACCTTGTCCACACATTCGTGCGTCCGCGCGATGTGCCGCAAGGCAAGCACACTCTCTGCAGTATCGTTGAGCGTCGGAATGATCACCTGCCGCAGTGTCGTCGGGACCATTCGCTCGTTCAGATTTTCGAGAAAGCGCAGCGGTGCCCCCAAGGAGCATCCGACATACGCGCGGTACTGTTCATCCGTTGTATATTTGATCCACAGCAGCACACGGTCGGT
>CAZOHP010000049.1:0-13413 GCA_964579815.1 uncultured Lachnospiraceae bacterium | reverse complement strand
CCCGCATTTACGTCAAGTCCGTTTTGGCATTGCTGGAGAAAGTCGATGTCAAGGGCATCAGCCACATCACGGGCGGCGGCTTTTACGAAAATATTCCGCGCTCTGTTCCCGAAGGACTTTGCGCCGAGATCGATCGGAGCGCTGTTAAGGTCCTCCCCATCTTCAACATGATCGCAAAGACAGGCAATATCCCCGAACGCGACATGTTCAACACCTACAACATGGGCGTTGGCATGAGCGTTGTTGTACCGGCAGACGAGGTGGACACCGCCCTTGAAATTCTTCGCGCCAACGGCGAAGATGCTTATGTCATCGGCAAGATCGTCAAAAACGATACCGAACGGGTGATTTTGTCATGAAGCGCGCACGTATTGCCGTTTTCGTTTCGGGCGGCGGCACCAATTTGCAAGCGTTGCTGGATGCGCAAGACGCCGGCATTCTGCACAACGGCGAGATTGTGCTGGTCGTCGCCTCCAATCCTACCGCTTACGCATTGGAACGCGCCCGAAAGCACGGCATTGCGACATATGTCGCATGGAAAAAAGAACTCGGCTCGCAAAAAGCATTTGAGAACGTGATCGAGCGCGCCTTGGCCGAGCATAGTATCGATCTGATCGTATTAGCCGGTTTTATGAACATCCTGTCTGCCGATTTTACCGCCCGATGGCCCGAACGCATCATCAATGTCCACCCTGCGTTGATTCCCTCTTTTTGCGGCAAAGGCATGTACGGTCTTACCCCTCATATCGCCGCGTTGGAAAGAGGCGTCAAGGTAACGGGCGCCACGGTGCACTTTGTCAACGAAATTCCGGACGGCGGAAAAATCATCGCGCAAAAAGCCGTTCTCGTCGAAGATGGCGACACACCCGAGATACTTCAAAGGCGCGTGATGGAACAGGCCGAATGGATCATTTTGCCAAAAGCCGTTGAACAAGTTTCGGCAACGATCATCGCCGATGAAAATAATCACAAGGAGCAATAACCATGAAAATTTCTACCATCCGAGAAGAACTGAGTTCCCTGGCTTATCACGGTCGCGGCATCATGATCGGCAAAAGCGTCGACGGAAAAAAAGCGATCACGGCTTATTTTATCATGGGACGCAGCGTCAACAGCCGCAATCGCGTCTTTGTATCCGAGGGAGAAGATTTGAGAACCAAGGCATATGACGAGAGCAGAATGGTCGACCCTCATCTCATCATTTACTACCCCGTCCGCGTACTGGGCAACAAGACGATCGTCACCAACGGCGATCAAACCGACACCATCTACCATCTGATGGACAAGCAAATGACATTCGAACAGGCGCTGCGCACCCGCGAGTTTGAGGATGACAAACCCAATTTTACCCCTCGCATCTCGGGTATCATTCGGCGCGAGCAGGGCGGTATGAATTTTGCCATGTCCATTCTCAAGAGCGCCGAGGGAGACGACAGTTCGTGTGAGCGTTTCACCTATGCATATTCCGCCCCCCTGGCAGGTCGTGCCAAGTTCATTCACACCTACAATGGCGACGGTTCCCCGCTCCCCTCTTTTGAGGGCGAGCCCAAAACGCTCCTGTTGCCGGACGCCCCCATCGATGAATTGACCGAACTCATCTGGTCAAGCCTCAACGAAGATAACAAGGTCTCCCTGTTCGTTCGATATATCGATATTGATACGGGCAAAACCGAGACAAGAATCGTCAACAAAAACGTTTGAAACATTGCCGCAAACTGTTGCGGCGGCATATGCGCAAATCCGAAATCTCGAACGATTTGGAAAAATCGATCTCAAAAAGGAGAAAAATCATGAAGGAATTTGAACTCAAATACGGCTGTAATCCCAACCAAAAGCCCGCCAAGATCTTCATGCAAAGCGGCGATGATCTGCCCATCGAGATCTTGAACGGCCGTCCCGGCTATATCAATTTTCTCGATGCATTCAACTCTTGGCAATTGGTCAAGGAATTAAAAGGCGCTCTCGGCTTGCCTGCGGTAACCTCGTTCAAGCATGTCAGCCCCACCTCGGCGGCCATCGGCATTCCGTTGCCGGAAAAACTCAAAAAAGCTTGCTTTGTCAATGACATCGAAGGCCTTGACGCTTCTCCTTTGGCCTGCGCCTATGCTCGGGCGCGCGGCACCGACCGTATGTGTTCTTTCGGCGACTGGGTGGCACTCTCGGATGTGTGCGACGTAACGACCGCTCGCATGATCGCCCGCGAGGTGTCCGACGGTATCATCGCTCCGGGGTATGAGCCGGAAGCACTTGAAATTCTGAAAGGCAAGAGAAAGGGAAACTATAATATCGTCCGAATCGACGAGCATTACGTTCCCGCTCCCGTTGAGCACAAAGACGTATTCGGCATCACGTTCGAACAGGGGCGCAACAACTTTGAAATCAATCGCGAATTGCTGAAAAATATCGTCACAGCCAACAAAGACATTCCCGAAAGCGCCGTGCGCGATTTGATCATCTCGCTCATTACACTCAAATACACGCAATCCAACAGCGTATGCTTTGCCGTGGACGGACAGGCGATCGGCGTCGGCGCGGGTCAGCAATCTCGCGTGCACTGCACACGCCTTGCCGGCGGAAAAGCCGACACTTGGTTCCTGCGTCAACATGACAAGGTGCTGGCGCTGCCGTTCAAGGACACACTCGGCAGACCGGATCGCGACAACGTCATCGACGGCTATATCAACCAAAACGAAGAGGATGTTTGCGCCGATGGCAACTGGCAAAAATATTTCACCGAACAGCCCGAGCCGTTCACTCTCAAAGAGCAACGCGCATATTTGGACACCATTGACGGCGTTGCGCTCGGTTCGGACGCTTTCTTCCCGTTCAGCGACAACATCGAACGCGCCAAAAAATCGGGCGTTCGATACATTGCCGAACCGGGCGGCTCCATTCGTGATGACCTTGTCATCGAATGTTGCGATCAATACGGCATGGTGATGGCTTTCACCGGCATGAGACTGTTCCACCATTAAGAGACACCGATTTCAAGAAAGGAATCATCACATGAACATCCTCGTCGTAGGCGGTGGCGGCCGCGAGCACGCCATCATCAAAAAAATCAAGCAAAATCCGACCGTTAAGACCATCTTTGCCCTCCCCGGCAACGGTGGCATCGCCGCAGACGCAACCTGCGTTCCCATCGGTGCGACCGATATCGATGCGATCGTCGCTTTCGCCGTTGAAAATGCGATCGATTACGCCATCGTCGCCCCCGATGACCCGCTTGTGCTCGGTTGTGTCGATGCATTGAACAAAGCGGGCATTCCCTGTTTCGGCCCGCGCGCCAATGCGGCAATCATTGAGGGAAGCAAAGTGTTTTCAAAGCAACTCATGAAAAAATACAATATCCCGACAGCGGCCTATGAGGTGTTCGACGACATGGACGCGGCGCTCGCTTACGTGGAAACCGCCCCCATCCCAACCGTCATCAAGGCTGACGGATTGGCACTCGGCAAAGGCGTTATCATTGCGCAGAACCGTGAAGAAGCACGCGATGCCGTCACTTCCATGATGCGCGACAAGCGATTCGGCAAAAGCGGAGACCGTATCGTTATCGAGGAATTTTTGACCGGTCCCGAGGTCTCCGTGCTGGCCTTTACCGACGGCAAAACGGTATGCCCCATGGTATCTTCCATGGATCATAAACGAATCGGCGACGGCGACACGGGACCGAACACGGGCGGCATGGGCACCATCGCCCCCAATCCTTACTATACCGCCGAGATCGCCGAAGAGTGCATGCGCACCATCTTCCGCCCCACGGTGGATGCCATGAATACGGAGGGCAGAAGTTTTACGGGGTGTCTTTATTTCGGCCTCATGCTGACGCCGAACGGCCCCCGTGTGATCGAATATAACTGCCGTTTCGGTGACCCGGAAACACAGGTCGTTCTTCCTTTGCTTGAAAGCGATCTGCTCACCGTCATGATGGCTACGACCAACGGCACATTGGCCGAAACCGAGGTGAAATTCTCAAACGGCGCGGCGGCTTGCGTCATCATGGCCTCGGGCGGCTATCCCGGCACATACGAGAAAGGAAAAGAAATCACCATTCCCGCCGAATTACACGACCGCGTGATCGTGGCGGGCGCCACATCGGAGGACGGCAGATTGCTGACCGCCGGCGGTCGCGTACTGGGCGCGGTTGAAACGGCTGCCACACTCGGACAAGCACTGGACAAGGCCTACGCGGATGTTGCCGCGATCCGGTTTGAGGGTGCATATTATCGCCGCGATATTGGCGCGAAAGCCTTGGCGGCCACGGAGGAATAAGACTATGGTTTACAGAGTATTCGTTGAGAAAAAAAGAGAATTGGCACACGAGGCACGCGCGCTTCTCTCCGATGCACGCGCCCTTTTGGGGATCACCGCTCTCGAAGACGTTCGCCTTTACAATCGCTACGATGCTGAAAACATCACAGTTGAATTGTTTGATTATGCCAAAAAAACGGTATTCTCCGAGCCTCAACTTGATATTGTTTCCGACACCTTGACGGCCGAAGACGCCGACGTCGTGTTTGCTGTCGAATATTTGCCCGGCCAATTCGACCAGCGCGCCGATTCGGCTGCTCAATGCATCCAGATCATTTCGCAAAGCGATCGTCCCACCATCCGCACGGCACGCGTTTACGCCCTGTACGGCAAATTGAGTGACAAAGAGATCGCCGAACTCAAGGCATATGTCATCAATCCCGTTGAGTCACGCGAGGCCGCCATGGATATCCCCGACACGCTGGCGGTAAATTACGCCATTCCGGAAACAGTCAAAACGGTGGACGGCTTCGTTTCGATGGATCATGCCGCACTTGTCGCTTTGCTCGACACGATGGGGCTCGCCATGGATCTCGACGATCTCAGATTCTTGCAAAATTATTTTGCAAACGAAGAACACAGAGACCCCACCGTGACCGAAATTCGTGTGGTTGACACCTACTGGTCGGATCACTGCCGACACACCACCTTTTCCACGCATATCGACAACGTCAAGATCGATGACAGTGCCGTTGCTGCCGCTTACCAACGCTATTTGGATGCGCGTGTTGAAGTCTACGGCGAGCAAAAGGCCGCCACACGTCCTCAAACATTGATGGATATTGCAACCATTGCCGTCAAAGTTCTCAAAAAGCGCGGCGCGCTCCCCGAGTTGGACGAATCGGAAGAGATCAACGCCTGCTCCATCCACGTCACGGCGGAGATTAACGGCGAAGAGCAGGATTGGTTGCTCATGTTCAAAAACGAAACACACAATCACCCCACCGAGATCGAACCGTTCGGCGGTGCGGCCACCTGTATCGGCGGTTGCATCCGCGACCCGCTCTCCGGTCGCGCATATGTCCATCAAGCCATGCGCGTGACGGGAGCCGGAGACCCTACGCGGGCGCTCTCCGAGACTCCCGAGGGAAAACTGCCCCAAAGAAAACTCTGCCAAACAGCTGCCGCGGGATATTCGTCCTACGGCAACCAAATCGGTTTGGCAACCGGGCACGTGGCCGAAATCTATCATGACGGCTATATTGCCAAAAGGCTGGAATGCGGTGCCGTTGTGGCCGCCGCGCCTGCCTATAACGTGCGCCGCGAACGCCCCGCTCCCGGTGACATTGTCATTCTGCTCGGCGGTCGCACGGGGCGTGACGGCATCGGCGGCGCAACGGGCTCATCCAAAAGCCACAACCTCAAGTCGCTGACAACGATGGCGTCCGAAGTCCAAAAAGGCAACGCCCCCGAAGAAAGAAAAATCCAGCGCTTGTTCCGCAATCCCGCAGTGACACGCTTGATCAAGCGTTGCAACGATTTCGGCGCGGGCGGCGTATCGGTGGCCATCGGTGAATTGGCCGACGGTCTTTGCATCGATCTCGATGCCGTTCGCAAAAAGTACGACGGTCTGGACGGCACCGAACTCGCCATTTCCGAGTCCCAAGAAAGAATGGCCGTTGTGGTCGCCGCCGAGGACGCAGACAAGTTTATCGAATACGCCTCTGCCGAAAACCTTGAGGCTTACCGCGTGGCCGTCGTCACCGAGGAGCCTCGCATGGTCATGTCCTGGAAAGGCCGAGTCATTGCCAATCTCTCGCGCGAATTTCTCAACACCAACGGCGCGGACAAGCACACAACCGTTGAAGTTCGGCAAAAAGATCTATCCCGTATGAGCAAGCCGCTCTACGGCTCGCTTCGCGAAATGGCGGCATCGCTCAAGACCGCTTCCCGTCGCGGCTTGGTCGAACGCTTTGACGGTTCGATCGGCGCCGGCTCTGTTCTTATGCCTTTCGGCGGTAAGACGCAACGTACACCCGCACAGGTCATGGCCGCACTGCTCCCCGTTTTGCCCGGACATGTGACCGACACGGCAAGCGTGATGGCGTGGGGACTTGATCCCGACCACATGTGCATCGACCCCTATACGGGAGCACGCGCCGCCGTTTACAATTCCGTGGCCAAACTGGTTGCCGCGGGCGCAGATCACAAAGATGTGTATTTGACGCTTCAAGAATTTTTTGAAAAACTCCGCAACGAGCCCGCTCGCTGGGGCAAGCCGTTTGCGGCCCTGCTCGGCGCAATGGACGCTCAATTGGAACTGAACGCCGCAGCGATCGGCGGCAAAGACTCCATGTCGGGGTCATTCCTCGATCTCGACGTTCCCCCTACACTCATTTCGTTCGCCATTGCCCCCATTAAGGCGGGCATGGTTCTTTCGCCCGAATTCAAAGAAGCGGGACATCCCGTGTATTTGTTCGCTCCGGTGGACGAGCGCCCGGAAAGCACCAAGGAGGCATGGTCTGCCCTGCACGAGATGCACAAGGCGGGGAAAGTCAAGGCCGCATGGGCGGTCGAAAACGGACTTGCCGAGGCCGTCATGAAAATGTCCTTCGGTAACAACATCGGTTTTCAATCCTGCGGCACGATCAACGATCAGTGGTACGCCGCCGGTATGCACGATTTCATCGTTGCCGAGTTGACCGAAGATACGACGCTCCCCTGCACACTGAAGATCGGTGAAACCACCGCCGTGCCCGAAATTGTTTTGGATGGCGAACGCGCAACCGTTGCCGAATTGCTGGCCATTCACGAGAGCGTACTTGAGGGTGTTTACCCGACCACCGCCCCCGCCGAGAAACATACACAAGATTTGCCCGTATTCTCATACACAAACGGTTCAAACGCGGCACCTGCGATCAAATGCGCGAAACCGCGCGTGCTCATTCCCGTGTTTCCCGGCACCAACTGCGAATACGACAGCGCCCGTGCCGTTGAAGCGGCAGGCGGTGAAGCCGATTTGCTGGTCATTCGCAATTTGAGCGCCGACGATGTTTCTCGCAGTATTGCGGCTGCGGCGCAAAAAATCAAAAACAGCCAAATGATTTTCATTCCCGGCGGTTTTTCCGGCGGCGATGAGCCGGACGGCTCGGCCAAGTTCATCACGGCGTTCTTCCGCAACCCCGCAGTCAAGGAAGCGGTGACCGCACTGCTTGACGACCGTAACGGCCTGATGTGCGGCATCTGCAACGGTTTCCAAGCACTCATCAAATTGGGGCTCGTCCCTTACGGCAAAATCATCGACACCGACGAGCATTGCCCGACGCTGACTTTTAACACCATCTCGCGCCATCAATCCAAGTTGGTTCGTACCCGCATCGCCTCCGTCAAATCTCCTTGGTTGTCTTTGGCCAAGGTCGGCGAGATCTACAACGTGCCGATCTCGCACGGCGAGGGACGCTTCTTGGCTTCCGACGAATTGATCCATACGCTTTCTGCCAACGGCCAGATCGCCACTCAATACGTCGATCTTGACGGCACTCCTACCATGGATACCGCTTTCAATCCCAACGGCTCGATTTGCGCCATTGAGGGCATCACTTCGCCCGATGGTCGCGTGTTCGGTAAAATGGGACACAGCGAGCGCATCGGACGAAACCTTTACAAAAACGTCCCCGGCGAATACGATATCCGCATGTTCGAAGCAGCAGTGAAGTATTTTAAGTAAGGACAAGAGGCACAAACCGTGCGCGGCGCGCAGTTGTACGCCATCCTTGCCGAGCAGGCTCTGCTCATGTCGTCGCTGTGGATACCGAGAAGAGTAAGATCCGCACGCTGTACAACCGCGAGGTGAAAAATCTGGTCGTTGCAGGGCGCTGCACCTCGGTGGATCAGCAACTCTGGGATGTCATGCGCGTCATTCCCTGCTGTGCCGTGACCGGCGAGGCCGCAGGCACGGCCGCCGCCATGACGGACGATTTTACCGCGCTTGACGTGCGTACACTTCAAACGGTGTTAATCAAAAACGGTGTGGTTCTGCACGAGGCAGACCTTTCCGACATAAAATAAAAAATTTTTACAAGGAGAATCCGCCATGAACTTTTTCGACGAGTTGAAAAATTACGATTCCGAAGTATTTGAGGCGTGCGACGCCGAACTCGCACGCCAGCAGCACAACATTGAGTTGATCGCCTCCGAAAACATCGTCTCCAAAGCCGTTTTACTGGCTGCCGGCGGTGTTCTGACCAACAAATACGCCGAGGGGTATCCCGCCAAACGCTACTACGGCGGTTGCTACTGCGTTGACGTTGTGGAAAACATCGCCCGCGAACGCGCCTGCAAACTGTTCGGCGCCGAGCATGCAAATGTTCAGCCTCACAGCGGAGCCAATGCCAATTTGGCCGTTTTCTTCGCACTGCTCAATCCGGGCGATACCGTAATGGGCATGAATCTTCAGCAAGGCGGTCATCTGTCGCACGGCTCCCCCGTAAACATCTCCGGAAAATATTTCCACATCGTTCCTTACGGCGTCAGCGAAAGCACGGAGATGATCGACTACGACGAAATGCGCCGCATCGCTCTGGAATGCCGGCCGAAGTTGATCGTTGTGGGAGCATCCGCTTACTCGCGTATCATCGATTTCCCTCGTTGTCGCGAAATTGCCGATGAAGTCGACGCCTATTTGATGGTCGATATGGCGCACATCGCAGGTCTTGTAGCCGCGGGCGTTCATCCGTCGCCCGTTCCCTACGCCGATGTCGTCACCACAACCACACACAAAACTCTGCGCGGCCCTCGCGGCGGAATGATCTTGTGCCGTGAGGCGTTGGCAAAACAGATCGACAAGGCTGTATTCCCCGGCACACAAGGCGGCCCGTTAATGCACATCATCGCCGCCAAAGCCGTGGCCTTGGGCGAGGCGCTGACCGACGAGTTCAAAGAATACCAGCAACAGATCGTTAAAAATGCCGCCGCCCTTGCCACAGCACTGACCGCCAAGGGAATCAAACTCGTATCGGGCGGCACCGACAACCACCTCATGTTACTCAATCTCGTGGATGAAGGCATCACGGGCAAGGAACTCGAACACCGTTTGGACGAGGTCCATATCACCGCCAACAAAAATACCATACCGAACGATCCTCAAAGTCCTTTTATCACCAGCGGTCTCCGCATCGGCACCCCCGCCGTTACCACCCGCGGCTTCAAGGAGCCGGAAATGGAACTGATTGCTTCTTGGATCGTCGATGTAATCCGTAATTTCGATGCCAATAAGGAGCGCATTTCCACCGAAGTCCAAGCACTGTGCGAACAATTCCCGATCTATCGTTGACCGTTGACGGAAAACAACAGAAAGAAGGTATTCCATGGCATATCTGTCTGACATTGAGATCGCCCAGTCCTGCAAAATGCAACATATCCGCGATATCGCAAAGCGCGCCGGCGTTGATGAAACGTATGTGGAGCAGTACGGCAATTACAAGGCCAAAATCAATCTTTCCCTACTGGACGAAGAGCGCAAAGACGGAAAATTGATTTTAGTCACCGCCATCACTCCCACACCTGCGGGTGAGGGCAAGACCACCACCACCATCGGCCTTGCCGACGGGCTTTCGCGCATCGGTAAAAATGTCACCGTTGCGTTGCGTGAGCCGTCCTTAGGCCCTGTGTTCGGCATTAAAGGCGGCGCAGCCGGCGGCGGCTATGCGCAGGTGGTGCCCATGGAGGACATCAATCTCCATTTCACCGGCGATTTTCACGCCATCGGTGCGGCCAACAATCTGCTTGCCGCCATGCTTGATAATCACATTCAGCAAGGCAATGCACTCGGCATAGACACACGCAAAATCACATGGAAACGCTGTGTTGATATGAATGATCGCCAACTTCGCTTCGTTGTAGACGGCTTGGGCGGTCGAGCCAACGGTACCCCCCGCGAGGACGGATTTGATATTACCGTTGCCTCCGAAATCATGGCCGTATTCTGCCTGTCTACTTCCATTTCCGATCTCAAAGAGCGTCTGGCGCGCATCATCGTCGGCTACACCTACGATGACAAACCCGTCACCGCCGCCGATCTCAAGGCCGTCGGTGCTATGGCCGCGCTGCTCAAAGATGCGCTCAAGCCCAATCTCGTGCAAACACTTGAGGGCACTCCCGCGTTCGTCCACGGCGGCCCGTTTGCCAATATCGCCCATGGCTGCAACTCGGTCATGGCCACCAAAATGGCGCTCCGCATGGGCGACTACACCGTCACTGAAGCCGGTTTCGGTGCTGATTTGGGCGCCGAAAAATTCCTTGATATCAAATGCCGCATGGCAAATTTAACGCCCGATGCCGTTGTTATGGTTGCTACCGTTCGTGCGCTTAAAATGCACGGCGGACTCGCCAAGACCGAACTTGCCACCGAGGATCTCGGCGCGCTGGAACGCGGCATTCCCAATCTGTTGCGCCATGTTTCCAACATCAAAAACGTTTATCGCCTGCCCTGCGTGGACACCATCAACCGTTTTCCCACCGATACCGACGCCGAAATTGATTTCATCATTGACGCGTGCCGCAAGTTAGGAGTCAACACCGTCCTTTCGACCGTCTGGGCCGAGGGCGGAAAAGGCGGTGAGGCACTTGCCCGCGAGGTCGTGCGTCTGTGTGAGGAGGAGCGGGGCAATTTCACTTTCTCCTATGAACTTGACACTACCATCGAGCAAAAGATCGAAGCGGTTGTCAAAAAGATCTACGGAGGGGATGGCATCATCATCACCCCCGCGGCCCAGAAACAAATCGACCGTCTTACCTCACTCGGTTTTGACCGCCTGCCAATCTGCATCGCCAAGACACAGTACAGTTTTTCGGATGATCCGACCAAACTCGGAGCCCCCGAGAGCTTTAAGGTCACCATTCGCAATGTCAAAGTATCTGCCGGAGCGGGCTTTATCGTAGTTCTCACGGGCGCCATCATGACAATGCCCGGACTTCCCAAAGTCCCCGCCGCCGAGCGCATCGATGTTGATGACAGCGGCAAAATCACCGGATTGTTCTAAGCAAATCGCGCAATTTTCCCAATCGATAAAAAATCCCCGGAATGCAACGATCCGTTTTTAACGAATCAACGCATCCCGGGGATTTTTGTTTAACTAGAAGAAAATTCCTACTATCACAACTAAAATGATAATAAAAGCGAAACAGAGTAACAACTTGTCTGTGGGAATGTTTGCGATTTCTTCCCATGATAACAACGATAAATATTTCATATGCAACCTCCAGATATACCAAAGTGGGATAAATTCATTATACCACTTTGGTATAATCTTGTCAAGAGATATTAAAAAATTTTGGCAAGGTGGAAAGCATATGCGTCTGAAAGAATTACGCAAACAACGAAACATATCGCAACTTAAATTGGCAATGGATCTGAATATGAATCAAAATTGCATCAGTCGTTACGAAAGCGGTACGAGAGAGGCAGATTATCGCACGCTGATCGCCCTTGCCGATTATTTTAATGTTTCTGTCGATTATCTTTTGGAACGAACGAATAATCCGACATTTTTGAGCAATTAAATTTCACGGAGAGGACTTGACAACTCTCTTTTTTTATGCTATAATATGAGAACACTTCTCAAATTCGAAAGGTAAATAACATGAAAACATCCTATCAGACTCCCGCGCGTCGGGCGCTGATCGATTTTTTCGCATCTCACCCCGACCGTCATTTCACGGCCGAGCAGATTTGCACGTTGTTATGCGACACAACCGACCGTATCACCGGAAGTTGCTCTGCTCAGCAGAACACGTCCCGGAACGAATTTATCGGGAAAAGCACGGTCTATCGCCAACTTTCCCGTCTGTGTGAAGAAAAACAGTTACGCCGCTTTGAAGATGTCGCTCCCGACGGCAGCGCGGTCCATGTTTATCAATATCTGCCGAGCAACGGATGCGAGGCACATTTTCATCTCAAATGTCTGCGTTGCGGGCGGGTAAACCACCTGGAATGCGAACAAACCGAAGCCCTGCTTCGCCACGTCCGCGCGGCGCACGGCTTTTCTGTCGATTGCGGCAGTTCGATTCTGTACGGCATTTGTGACAGTTGCGGAGGTAATCGATGATGCAACAAATCGTTCATGCATTTCTTCATTCGCTGGAGCATGCGGCGCTTGAGGCGTTAACGCTCCTCCCTTTTCTCTACATAACCTATCTCGCCATGGAATGGTTGGAGCGCCACGCGGGCGAAAAAACGCAACAAATCATCACAAAATCGGGAAAAGCCGGACCGTTGCCGGGGGCGCTGTTGGGCGTCATTCCTCAGTGCGGTTTTTCGGCTGCGGGCGCCGGGCTTTATGCCGGTCGTCTCATTTCGGCGGGCACGCTGTTGGCAATCTTTCTCTCCACTTCGGATGAAATGTTGCCTTTGCTCATTTCATCGGGTATTCCGCTGCCGCAAATTGCCAAAATTCTGTTCGTCAAAATTCTTGTCGCCGCACTGGCGGGATTTGCCGTTGATCTGATCGCACGCGCCGTCCGCCGCCGTAAGGGAACGGGCACTCAACCGATACAAATAGGCGAACTCTGTCGCGATGGACATTGTGACTGCGACCACCGCCCTTTTTGGTTGGCGGCACTGATTCACACTCTTAATATCGCTTTGACCGTGTTTGTCGTCAGTCTTGCCCTGCACACTGTGCTAGAATTGATCGGTGAAGACGCGTTGGCGGCTTTCCTCGGCAGCGTACCGTTGCTGAGTTGCCTGCTGTCGGCCATCGTCGGACTGATTCCCAATTGTGCCGCTTCGGTTGCGATCACAACGCTGTATTTGGAAGGGGTTCTGTCGGCGGGAGCCATGCTGTCCGGACTGCTTGTCGGCGCCGGCGTCGGTCTTCTCGTGCTGTTTCGCGTAAATCGTCCCGTGTGCGATTCTCTGCGTATCGTCGCGCTTCTTTTCGCCATCGGCGCACTGGTTGGAATTACCGTCGACGCGCTGGGACTCGGCACGATCCTCGGCATATAAGTCGGGTATACGCAAGCCGGAACAACATAACACAAATTTTTTTATTAAACCTATTGACAATCCGTTCGAAAACTGCTATAATATCACGTGTTGGACACATTGGGGTATCGCCAAGCGGTAAGGCAACGGACTCTGACTCCGTCATTACCTAGGTT
>CAZOHP010000048.1:0-13427 GCA_964579815.1 uncultured Lachnospiraceae bacterium | reverse complement strand
TACCTAATTTCATTTTGTTCTTTTCTCCTTTGATTTTTCCTTTATTTGCAAGGGCTTTCGCGTTTGGATGTATCAATGACAATTATAACAGATATTGTTCATTTTCTCAAGTGCTATTTTGAAAATTATTCTGATTTGCAAATAATTTTTCGACGATCGATCATCGGTGGTCGATTGCCGGCCGATCAAGTTTTCGCATTTTTTGCTTTACCGATTTCTGCGTACAGATGAAAAGGAATGAGTTCGGTTTAATACCGAACTCATTCCCAAATGATTTCGTGTTTATCTTTAACCAAATCAACTCAACGGGTGATTCTCAGATATATTTTTTGATGAGATCACTTGCGCTCTCCTCCGGCATGGAGGCGGTCATCACGATCTTGACATCTTTTTTGACCGTCAAAAGGTCAAGTTCCTCAACCAACTTCTCAAAGGCGGAAATATCTTGGTTGCAGATTTTCAAGGTAGAATCGATGAACAGATCGGTTACATCATGGTTGCTGGCAAGAATGCCCGCGATAAAGCCGTAAAGAGATTGTGCGTCCGTAATATAATATTCATCGGTGTTGACCAAACGTGCCTGATACTTGATGTCAAATCTCAGATGTTCGCCCTTTTCTAAGACCACAACATTGCCGCCGGTGGAAGCCAAAGCGGTTTCGACCATTTGGATCAGCGTTTTCGTTTTTCCGGTACCTTTAATACCAATAATGAGTTTAACCATGATTTTTTCCTCCTGTGTTTGTCCTTGCACGGAAACATTTTCCCTGCGGTTAACTATATTATAAACGGTTTGCGGTATTTTGTCAATATCATTTTGCAAATTTTTCTCAAAATTGTACACAGTGCACAAATGGACCGATCGCGATTACAGACGCGCTTCCAGGGCAGCTTTTTGATCTTCGTAGCCGGGCTTGCCGAGCAGGGCAAACATATTCTTTTTGTATGCCTCGACACCGGGCTGATTGAATGGATTAACGCCCAAAACATAGCCGGAAATGGCGCAGGCAAGTTCGAAGAAGTAGATCAAATAGCCGAGAGAGTGAGCCGAGCGGTCGGCCAACTCCAGAACAACGTTGGGAACGCCGCCATCCTCATGTGCGAGCAGTGTGCCCAGCATCGCCTTGTTTTTCACTGTGTCGAGTTGCATGCCGGAAAGGAAATTCAAGCCGTCAATGTTGTCCGGGTCATTGGGGATGATGAAACGATCATCGGCATTTTCGATCGAAATGACTGTTTCGAATTGATTTTTGGTCCCGTCTTGAATGAATTGGCCGAGAGAATGCAGATCAGTCGAAAAAACGACCGAGGCGGGAAAGATACCCTTGCCATCTTTGCCTTCGCTCTCACCGTACAGTTGTTTCCACCATTCATTGAACATCTGCGCGTAAGTTTCGTAACTGACAAGAATTTCGGTGACTTTGCCCTTGCGGTACAAAATGTTACGGATTGCGGCGTAACGGTAGCAATCGTTTTCGGTGAGATCGGCATTGCCGTAGGCCAAACGAGCATCGTTGGCTCCTTGCATCAGCGCATCAATATCAATACCGGCCACGGCAATCGGGAGCAGTCCGACGGCCGTCAGCACGCTGTAACGGCCGCCGACATCATCGGGTACAACGAATGTTTCATATCCTGCATCGTCCGAAAAACTCTTGAGCGTGCCACGTGCGCGGTCGGTAGTAACGAAAATGCGCTCACGGGCACCGTTTTTGCCGTACTTTTTCTCAAGCAACGCACGAAACACGCGGAACGCAACGGCAGGTTCGGTCGTCGTTCCCGATTTGGAAATGACATTGATACAGATATCTTTACCCTCGCATATGGCGAGCAGTTCGTTCATGGATGCGGCGCTGATGTTGCAACCGGCGTAATAGATATCGGGAGAATTGCCGTTGATTTGGTTATAAAGAGGTCCGTTTACAAATTCGATGACGGCACGGGCGCCGAGATATGAGCCGCCGATGCCGATGACAACAAGGATATCGCATGACTTGCGGATTTTTTCGGCAGCAACCTTAATGCGTGCAAATTCATCCTTGTCGTAGTTCTGCGGAAGATCAATCCAGCCGAGAAAATCATTGCCGGGCCCCTTGCGGGAGATCAATTGCTTATGTGCCGCATCAATCGCAGGTTGTATGTTATCGTATTCCTCGGGACGAATAAATTTTTGAAGATAGTGGTCGTTGAGTTTGAGTGTCATTGGAATTTACGCCTTTCTTTCTTTAATTTTTTGCGCACGGCCGGATCCCGTGTGAGATTTCCATATCATTGTACACCCAAAATGACGTAATTGCAAGCACTTTTCGGAATTTCATGAAAAGTTTACGATATTTCGGTGTGCGGCTCGTAAAACGAATCGCGGATTACATCAGCAAGATCTTGGAGACCAGTCGGAGCCAAAGTTGCCCGAAGCCGATTTTGTTCACATCGGCTTGAGCCGTAATATTGATTCGGCCCAGCACTTCGCCGTCAAGCGTATAAGTCACCGTTCCGAGCGTGTCGCCCGTTCGAATGGGAGCGGCATAAGTTTCCGATATCTCGATTTTGCTCTCCACATGGGAGATTTTATCTTTGTGTAACACACATTCAAAAGGTTCGTAAGCCGCGGGACAACTTGATTGTACTCCGCCGATCACGTGTACATCTTCAACCGCAGCTCCTTCCGCGCGATATATGGCATAGTTGGCAAAGCCCCAATCCAGCAAACGTGTTGCTTGCGCATTGCGGATATCGCGCGTTTCGGCTCCCATGATGACGCAGATGAGAGACAATCCGTCGCGTTCCGCTGTCACCGATATGCAAAAACCCGCCTTAGAGGTCGAACCGGTTTTGAGTCCCGTTGCGCCGCGATAAAATCTAACAAGTCGATTGGTATTGGTCAAACCGAATGCGCCGCCTCGGATGGTGTCCATCCAGATCGAACTGTATTGAAGTATTTGCGGATGCGAGATGAGTGCTCGCGACATCAGTGCGATATCCATAGCACTGGTCATATGATTTTGCGCTGTGTCGTCAAGCCCCGTGACATTTTCGAAAGTGGTTGAGGTCATGCCCAATTCTCTGGCTTTTTGATTCATTTGATCAACAAAACTGCCGATGTCACCGGAAACAGCCTCGGCCAATGCCACGGCCGCATCGTTGGCCGAACTGATGACGACACTTTTCAGCAGATCTTCGACCGACATGCTCTCCCCGACCTTAAGATAAATTTGAGAGCCGCCCATACTTGCAGCCGTTTCGCTTGTGCAGATCATGTCATTGAGTGCGAGTTTGCCCGCGTCGATGGCTTCCATGACGAGTAACAGAGTCATGATCTTTGTTACGGAGGCGGGAGGAAGCGCTTCGGTTGCGTTTTGTGTATAGAGTACACGTCCTGTGTCGGCTTCCATCAGTACTGCGCTTTTGCACATCAGTGAAAGACTGCCGTCGATGATTTCCTCGGTCGTGTCGGTGTTGCTTTCGGCATAAACGGGAGAGATCAAATAAGCAAAACAAATCACCAGTGCAAGAACAAATGCGGAAAAATGTCGTATTGACTTCATCTTGTGTATCATAAATTGATCCTCCGTCTCAAAGCAGAAGCGGTGCCTCAAAGAACATTTGCCGCAACGTTGCGTATACGCAAAAATATTGATCTGCGGGCAGCGGATTTTCTCCCTTGCCGCATTCAACGGTAAAGGAGGGAAGTCCGAGCGAGCGGATGCACCAATCGGTCAATCCGCCATAGGCAGCCATTCCCTCGGGAACAGATAACCGGTAGCCGCAAAGTCGTGACAACGCTTTTGCCATAGCGGCGGAATGCGGAGTCATCTCATTGCCGCTGGAATAATAAATTTCCTCGCCTTGTGTATGCAGTGTCAGCACGGCGTGAATATGATCACGATGAAAACGAAGATAATTGCAAAAGTAGCCGACTTCCGGCTCGGATTCCGGGCATTCACCGCTGTATCGTGTCGGTCCGCCCTCACAGATTCCCGCTTGGCGTTCCAGTGCTTTGTATTCCGTAAATCCCGCGTTATAATTGTGGTTGAGATCAACACCGCGGGCGTTGGCTTGCCAATGAGAATAATCGGGGTGCGCCGGATTCATTCGTTCCAGACGGGCGAAAAGAGGATTGTCCTCGTGCACTCCCTCCGTCACATATGAAACGCCGTCCGGATTGAGCATGGGAATGATGACGATGCGGCGCTCGCGAAACAGATACGGAAGATGAACATTGTATATACGACGCCCTTCACGAAAGCCCTCGGCATACTCGTTGATAAAACGCAAAAGAAGCACCGAGGTCATCCATTCCATGGCATGGTGCGTTCCGACGTAAATAAAAGTTTTTTTCCCCTCTCCCAAAGAAACGGCGGGAAGGGCGCGTCCCAGTACGCTTTCCCCCAGCGTTGTGATCTCAAGAAAGGGATATCGCTCGGCAAAGCAATTTAAGTATGCCATCATGCGCTCCCATGTCAGCGGAAGCGGATAATCCAAAATGCTTTTCGTCATATCGATCGGTAACTCAAGAGGAGATTTTTCCGAGGCGTTATTTGGGTGATTCATGGTTCATAATGCTCCTTTTTCTTTTGATATCAAAGCATATGAGTGCGTGATGAAAATAATACGAAAAATTCAAATTATTTACAAAATGACTGTTTCTTTTGCGGGAAAAATATGGTATACTCAATATCATCAAAAGAGAAGGGAAGCAATGCTTGTGTTTGAGATGAATAAACGAACCTCTTTTTCTCGCTGTGCCATGTTTTATACCCTTATTTCTTTGGGACTGTATGCTGCTTATGTCGCGGTCATTGAACTCAATGTTATGCTCTCTTCCGATATTTCCTATGCGGGAACATTGTTGCCGGAATGCAGTGAATGGCTGTATCAAGGACTTGAATTGGTAGCATTTTTCACTTCTTACGCTTTCATTCTGTTCGCGCGCTTCGTTTACGGCCGGCGAGGGGGAGCGGCGATGACGGGAATTTACGTTTTGGTCACATTGGCGCGCTATGTTGCGCTGTGGGCACTTGGCATGATCGATGGATGGGCGGCCGTTGCCAATCTTATTCCGGAATTGATTCAATTAAGTGTCATCTCGTTCATATGCCATTGTTCCGTTTGCTCCTTTGAACAGATGTATGATGTCATGGCGTGCGGAGCGACACAATTGGGCGAGGCGTGTCCGTCGCGGCTGTCCTTGGTATATCCCGCAAAGAGACAACCGTGTGAACGTAAAAAAGATGCATTGCTGCGAGGTGCGTTTTGGTCGGCATTTCTTGTCAGCGTCATTCGTGTCATCGGGCGAATCATTTACGATGTGATGTGGGGATGGCCGACGGATATAGTCGATGCCCTTTGGATGATGGTATACTACGGTTTGGACATTATCATCGGCATCGGCGGATATTTTTTGATTCTGTGGATTATTCGTGTTCTTGCTCATCGTGAATCATAATCTTTCGCTTGATGCAAAAAAGGGGCCGGGTGTTTTGTTACCCGGCTCCTTTTTATGCATCCAAGCCTCGGTCGTCTCCCGTTTCGGAGAGTACGACTTCAAGATTACCGTTGAGACAGCGAATATCGTCAATCAAATTTTTTTGTTGCTTGAGATCCATTAAGAGAATGTGGTAATGTAAATTGACCAACGTACCGTATTCGGCCGTTTTTACTTTTTCCAAGGTCCATGATTTGCAATATTTTGTCAGTGCCGGTTCGAAAATGCCGACATAATTGATGTCCTCCGGAACCGCGATTTTAAGTTTGAGCATACGGTTGCGCATGCGATCAATACCGAAAAGATTTGCCGCAATCAAGATCAGACATATGATGAAAGTCGCAAGCACGGCGTAACCGACCGCGCCGACACCGCATGCCATACCGATAGCGAGCGAGAGAAACAGGTAAATCAGATCTCGCGGGTCATTCATCGTATAACGATAGCGAATGAGCGCGATGCCGCCGCCGATGCTGACTGCACGAGCCAAACTGTTGCCCACTGCCAAAATAATGATGCCTGCAATGGGGCCCATCAGCAAAATTGTCATCATAATAGATGATTTGAATGCCATGCGACGGTGGGTAAAGCAGTAGGTGAATGAGATGAGCAGAGAAAGCCCCACCGCGCTGCCGAGTATGGCCAATGCACGGCCTAATGTTAAAGAGGTTACGTCAATTAAAGGAAGAATGGTATTCATGTTTACTGTCACTACTCCCGTATGAGTTGTTTCCTTTCGATTTATTTTTGCGAAAAAGTTGATTGGCCGATATGGCATAGGTATTCGTTGCCGTATTTGGAATATGATCCGAAAGACAAGTGATATTTGCTCATGGTGCGCGCAAACCAAAGCGGAACGGCGTTGCTGAATTTGATCTCAAGTAATACTTTTCCATCGGGAAGCAACGGATCTCCGTATCGCCCGTGCTCCAGCGTCACGTCCTCGCGTCTGGTTAAAATGTCGTGGTCAAACGTAATGCGGAAAGAGGCGTCGTTTTTGGCATGATATGCGTTTCGCAGATAGCCGATGTAAACTTTGGGATACACGGTGCAGATGGCTTGATAGCGGTCTATCTCTTGCAGGATTTGCTCGTCCTGCGCGGTCAGTCCGTTCGGATGTATGCCGCTTTCCAAATACGTATAAGCGTTTCGGAGAGGCATCATCAAACGCCGTTTGGTACCGACACGACAAAATTTCTGCTTGATCTCAAGAAAGACGACATCGTCCATCGTCGGCGTTCCGTAACTGCGCAACCTCATTTTCCTTTTATAGTCCGGTTTGGAAACGGAATGGCGAATCACGCTGTCGATATCATCGTCAAAATAAAGATTGCAAATTTCGTACGGGCGTCCGTCGAAATTATATTTGTCGGCGTTCATGTACGGTTCGATTTCCCGACGGATCAACGGAACGAGAGAAGAATCGATTAGCAGTTTCTTTTCTCTTCTGCAAAATGTGTTTTGTGCCATACACGATGTCATCCTTTCGTTGCATTGTAATGTACATTATATATGAGAATTGTAACTGTTTTTTGAACAAAAGAACAAGATATGAGAAAAAAACTTGATGACTCGGTGAAAAATTGTACAAAAAATGCTCATGAACATCGGATAGTGATATCACTTCGGCATATTTTGGCGGGCAAACCAAAAAACGTTTGGACTGCCCGCCGCTTTACAAGGCATACTAAATACGAAAGAAGGTGAATGATATGTTATATTACAAAAACAAACAAGCAAGGTGCATCGCGGTGCTTTTGATCATCGGTATCATTGCGCTGATCATACCTGTCCATGCCGAAAATCACCATTGGTATTGTATGCATGCAAAGGAGCACGCGCGACCGCATGTGTCTCCCGAACTTTCTTATATCGAGCGATACGATGCCTATTATATTTCTCCCAACGAAACGGATCAAGTGATCTATTTGACTTTCGATGCGGGTTATGAAAACGGCAATGTGGAAAAAATCCTTGACGTTTTGAAAGAAAAGCAAGTTCCCGCCGCTTTTTTTATTTTGTCGCATTTGGTAAACAAGAATACCGCTCTTGTGACTCGTATGTTTGAAGAGGGCCATTTGGTATGCAACCATACCGCAAAGCACAAGGATATGTCCGAAATAACGGAAATGACCGCTTTTGATTCCGAACTGAAAGCACTTGAAACAATATGCCTTGAAAAAACGGGAAGAGAAATGGCACACTATTATCGTCCGCCGGAGGGAAAGTTCAGCGAAACGAATTTGAAACACGCGAAAGAGTTGGGATATCGGACAATTTTTTGGAGTTTTGCATATGCCGATTGGGATAACCAAAAGCAGATGTCAAAGGAGGCCGCAAAGCAGAAAATTCTTGATAATATCCATCCGGGAGAAGTGATGCTGTTGCACCCGACTTCGGCGACCAACGCTGCGGTTCTCGGGGAGGTGATCGATCAATGTCGCGAAATGGGATATCGTTTCGGAACGCTGGACGAATTAACGCAACAAGAGCACTGAAGATCATGCTGTGCCACCTGTGGGCATGGGGACTTGCGTTATCGTTTATGTTGCATCCGATGGCTCAACTTCCCATGGGCGTTTATCGAAATCACGAAAATGCCGCCCATAAAATTGCGCTGACATTTGATGACGGGCCTCACCCCAAGTATACGCCGAGGATATTGGATGTTCTTTCTCAATACGGGATTCGCGCAACGTTTTTCTTTGTCGGAGAAAATGTATCCTATTATCCCGATGCGGCACGTGAGGTGGCTCGACGGGGACATGAAATCGGTAATCACACGTATACGCACCCGAGTGCAGTCAAAACCACAGAACAGGATCTGCGGCGTGAACTGCGAGAATGTGAGCGCGTCATACAAAACGTCACCGATACCAGCCCCAAATTATTCCGACCGCCGGAGGGAACATGGAATATGCGTGTCTTGAAAATCGCACAAGAGCAAGATTATTCCGTCATTCTTTGGGATATAGATACGTTGGATTGGGCGCATACTCCGGCCGACAAGATATCTTCCTATGTTTTGGAAAACACAAAGGGCGGGAATATTATTTTAATGCACGATTATCAATCCGGCGGATGTGAAACCGTCAAGGCGCTTCAAATGTTTATTCCGGAACTACTTGCACGCGGCTTTTCTTTTGTGACTGTCAGCGAATTGATCGGTTCGCAATAACATTTGCAAATCAATGTCGAACGGTTTGTACTTGACAAACGGGAAAATGTCTGTTATAATAAATATGCGGCAGTTTCCTTGGGGGTGCAAAGGTCTCGACGGGGATTCTGAGGCATGATAAGCGTGGCGGGCTGAGTAATCCCGTAAAAATGCTCACTGAAAAATAATAAACGACAACAATACTGTTGCTATGGCTGCTTGATCGTCGCCCGTAAGGGCGCCGATTGGCAGTGCCGTGACCTGCGGGTCACCCGTTCATTCTCGGAGTATCGTGGCCGAGGATCGAGCGTCAAATGAACGATGAACGTGCATCGGTTTTTCGCCCTTGAGCCGATCATGCAAAAAAGGGCTACTTTGACGAGGAGCGTGTTTGTTCGCGCCGCCGATAGGGAAATATAAATAACAAACTGACCACGGAGAAAGTTGTGTCAAGGGATTTTCGGACATGGGTTCAATTCCCATCATCTCCACCAAAAATTCTCGGTCGCTCGGCGGCCGAGAATTTTTACTTATTACCTCTTGCCTCTTCACTCTCACCTCAAAATACTTTCGGGATTTTTGAGGTGAAAAACGACAATTGTAAACAATAGGGGGAAATTCAATGGAACAAATGTTTTACGTACGGGATTTTCTCGAAGATGCCGAATGTGATAGCGAAGCTATCGAAAAATGCTTTGCTGCCGCAAAGAAAAAGGCAGGGAACAAAATAATTATCTTTGACGGTAAGGACTATTTTGTCGATCGGGCAATTTTGGTTTCTTCCGACACCTTGATAATGATTGATCATTGCACAATTAAGCAAAAAGATGATGTTTTTGATAATGTTTTCCGCGGCGATAATCTGATCGTTGACGGGACCAATCCCTATGGAGAACCGATTGACGTAACCCCTATAAAAAATATTAAAATAATAGGAAAAGGCAATGCCGAAATTATCGGCACGGATAAGCCGCGGATAGGTTATCATCCATATTTTGAGGAATATCAGCCTATGACGGGAGATTTTTGGGGCTGGAGAACTCATATGTTCGGTTTTTCTTTCGCCAACGGGGTTGAGATCGCCAATCTGAAACTCCGCCAAACAATGTGTTGGGCCATCAGTTTTGACAATTGTCAAAATTGCCATGTTCATGATATGGATATCCGTTCCAATGTAAAAAACGGCGACGGAATCGATTTTCGCTCCGGCTGTCATCATTGCCTTGTCGAAAATATCATCGGCTATACATCGGATGATACGATTGCCTGTACCGCCCTTTCACGCGGGAAGACGGAAAGGCCGCTGTCAAAATATCTTTACGTCAGCGAACCCTATAACTCTTCACATGAAAATATTGACGGCAGTATCCACCATATCAAAATCGATCAAATTCGAACCGGCGGAAAAGAGCACGGCGTGATTTGCCTTTCCGCCCACGGAAACCAAGTTCATGACATTGAGATTTCAAATGTGAAAGAAACCGGAGAAGGAGAACGTGAGGCAACGGTCAAAGTATATACCGGCTACGGAGACGGATATCATGCGGGAGACATTCATGATATCAAAATCAGCAATATAACATCCGAAAGCGCTAAATATGCGCTGATGGTTCGATGCGAGACCGAGAATTTATCGGCTGAAAATATCGTGCAAAACAATTCGGACGGAAAAGCGTATGACCAAACTTGATAGGCTTTTTGCTATTGAACGGTACTGCGTCGGATATCGACATGGCGGCGGTTGTCGATTTTTCTCAACAGGTCAAAAAAAGTTAACGATTTGGCCACTTGAAATGTCATTCATTGCGTGGTATACTGGTATCACAATGAAATGAAAGAGGAGGGGAATCACATGGCAAATATTATGGATTATTTGGATTGGCGAGGAGATGTTCCTTTTTCGGTGTCGCCTTTTTGCGAAGTGGACAGCCTTATTTTTGCCGAGTTTTCCTTTGTGGATTTGAACGATATCGTATCTTCCCGCGCGTGCGATGAGGGCGTGCCGCTGTCTTTGGCGGTTGCACGTTATTTTGCTCTTCATCCCGACGAACATGAAAAATTGGGCTTGATCGTGCCGTCACAGATCCGCCCCTTGGTGTATCGAATGGCCGAATGCGCGCGCTATCGCGATGTCAAGATTCGCGGGTTTGTCGATCATATTGATGAAAATATTCAAAAACAGTTTGCGGCTATGACGTTCGAACTGAGCGATGATGAATTGTATGTGGTTTTTCGCGGCACAGACGACACGCTGATCGGTTGGAAAGAAAATTTCAACATGAGTTTTCTTGCGGCTGTTCCGGCGCAACTTGAGGCCGTGGCCTACTTGAATGACATTGGGGCCAACACCACACATTCGCGCATTTTTGTCGGAGGCCATAGCAAAGGGGGCAATCTCGCCATTTATGCGGCTATGCGTTGCGAGGAGATCGTTCGAGAACGCATTGTTCGTGTATATAACAACGACGGTCCGGGCTATCGTCGTGAGGTCGTTGAGTCCGATGCTTACCGCGCCATGAAAGAACGCACGGTTAATATTATTCCGCAAACTTCCGTCGTCGGGCGACTGTTGGAGCACAATGAGCAATATACCGTGATTCAGAGCACCGCGTCGGGGCTTTGGCAACACGACGGATTTTCATGGGAAGTCAAGGGAACATCTTTTGTGCCTGCGGCGGCATTGACGCAGGAGAGTGAAATGATCGATCGTTCGCTCAAAAAGTGGATCGCCGAAATGAGTGACGAGCAATGCGAGCAGGTGGTTGATGCGCTCTATCGCATTTTGACTGCGACTAATGCAAAAACGTTGACCGAATTGACAAAAGATCGCAATTGGTTTTGGCAGCTCATCGGAAGCAGTGATCCGCAATCGCGCAAGACGCTGGTCAACGCATTGTCACAATTGACGGGCGAAGCGGGGAGATTGTGGCTGGAGAGCATGTTGCCCTCGGCGATGAAAGCGCGTAAAAACGACGACGCGAACAAGCAAGTCAAATCTGCGGAGAGCGCAAAATCGAAAACGCAACAGAAGCCCGCAAAAAAGGGATCTGCGCATGTGCGCTCAAAAAATGAGCCGTCCGCGAATGTTCCGAAAAAGGACGTGACGACGCGACTGGCGGAATTGATTCTTGCCGAGAAAAAGAAAAGAGCCGCTACTCCCGCCTCTTTGCCGCGCAGAAAGAGGGCGTCCGTGCCACGAAAAAGAAACGCAAACAAGGCCGGTTCCGTTTCCAACTCCAAAAAGTGATACCGAAAAAACAAAACAGACACCGACGAGCGGTGTCTGTTTTGTTTTTGGCAGGGGCAGGAGGATTCGAACCCGCGACCCACGGTTTTGGAGACCGGTACTCTACCAGCTGAGCTATACCCCTGTATGCTGTTCTGTTGACAACAGAATTATTATAACACAAACAAAACAAAAATGCAAGAGGTTTTACAAAAATCTTAAAAATTTTTTTGGAATGTTGCAATCCCTATGCTTTTATGCTATAATACCCTCGTATCTGTTGATGATGGAGGTTTAGGTTGTTATGGCTTTGGGGTATGTTTTCATCGCTTGCGCGCTTGCGGTCGGCTTAGTCAAAGGATATTGTGGCAAATGCTCAAGCGGGTTAATCACAACCTACCGCGGCTCCATGCTGTTCGGTCTTGTCCGCATGGTGCTGTGTGTGCTGGTTGGATTTATTATCATGTTGGTCAACGGCAGTTTGACTTACATAGGGGCACTCAATTGGCAAACTTTGCTCTTTGCCTCATTGGCCGGGATCGGACAAGCGGGCATGATCGTGACTTGGCTCGTTTCCGCGCGTCGCGGGTCGCTCGTGATGCTTGAAGTGTTCAATTTGCTCGGCACGATTTTGTCTGTATTGTGCTGTTTCTTCTTTTTCGGTGAATCGGTTTCGATTTGGCAGGGAATCGCGATGGCGATGCTGCTTGTCGCAACTTATTTGACGGTTGGCTACAATGTGGCGCTCAAGGGTAAGATGACACTTTCCTCTTTCGTTACGCTGATCATCGGCGCCGTTACCACCGGGTTATCCACCTTTGCGCAAAAGGGACTGAAGTTTTTCAATCCGAGTGCGGAAGCGGAACTTCTTCGTTTTTATACGTTTGTGTTCAATTTTTATACCTATGTGGCGGCTGCGATCGTACTGATCGTAGCATACGGAATTACGAGTTACTCCGGCGGGTATACGAAAAAGGACGATGAGCCGACTCCCGCACACCAGGTGTTTCGTCCGCGTCCGTTGATCTATGTAACCGTGATGGCAACCTGTTTGTTTGCTCACTCGCTCTTCCAAACGCTGGCGGGAAGCGTGGGGCAACTGGATGCTGTGCGGATCTACCCGCTGACGCAGGGGTGCGGTATGATACTGACCATGTTGATGGCGGCGCTGTTATTCGGTGAACGAATCAATAAACGCAGTTTGTTTGCTATTTTGCTCGCGATCGGTGCATTGGTTATGATGCAGGTGCTTTGACAGACAGCAATACAAAAAGTTCCGGCAACCGCGGTTGCCGGAACTTTTTGCATTGCCGAAATCAGTTGTTGATGAATTTTTCTTCGTCTGCCCAACTGTACAGTTTGCGGATATCTTCGCCGACGATTTCAGAGGGATGTTCCGCAGCCAATTTACGCATGGCGTTGAAGTGGACCTGCGAACCGGCGTCGGACATATCAAGCAAGAAGTCCTTGGCAAAGGTTCCGTCCTGAATATCGGAAAGAATCTTCTTCATGGCTTTCTTGGTGTCCTCGGTGATGATCTTGGGACCGGTGATATAGTC